>JAGNSQ010000054.1 GCA_017987975.1 Saprospiraceae bacterium | reverse complement strand
TCGTAAATCTCTAGTGCCGGATTGGAGGGAGTTTCGAGGTATATCAATTTTGTCTCTCTTTTCATAAAACCCTGCCAATCAGCTACCTGAGTTGAATTGACCAAATCATAAGTAATGCCCCATTTTCCAAAAAAATTTTCAAATAATTTAATGGTGCTGCCAAAAACCGCTTGTGATAATAAAACATGATCGCCCTGCTTTAAATGACACGCGAAGGTGGCAAAGACCGCCGACATACCCGAAGCGGTAGCAATTGCCATTTCAGCATTTTCCAGGGAAGCCATTTTATTTTCAAACTCTTCTACAGATGGGTTGCTGTATCGACTGTAAATATTGGCTTCTATTTCTTCTGTGAAGGCCATTCGCATTTCTTCAGCGTCAGAAAAAACGAAACTTGATGTTGGAAAAATAGGAGTAGAGTGTTCTTTTTGATAGGTGCGCTCCATTTGCAAACGAATTGCCCTTGTTTCAAATTTCTGCATTTTATTAATTCTCTTTGATTTCGAAACTATAATCTATTGTAGCCGTTTTGGCCACCATGGTAAGTACAGAACAGTATTTTTCAACACTTAATGATATTGCCCGCTCTGCTTTGGCGGGTTCTATTGCCCCATAAAGGATAAAATGTAAATGGACTTTCACAAATACTTTGGGCACCTGGTCATCAGCTCTGTCTCCTACAATCTTTACTTCAAGACCTGAAAGTGGTTGTTGCATTTTTTTGAGAATCATTTCCAAATCGATGCTGGCACAAGAGGCTCCAGCTAAAAGTACAGCTTCCATTGGCCCTACAGCCTGACCTTCACCGGCTAACACAATGGATTGGCCCCTCGAATTGATGCCTTCATACAATTGCTCTGATTTCCTCGCTAAACTTACTTCCATACTCTTTTATTCAAAATTAGGCTTTTTTTCACTGTTAACGTATTGAATTTATCTTCAACTAAATAAGTTCAACACCACATTAAAACAAGATTAAAAGTAGATTAAAAACAATATCAAATAGTAATGAATTTAAAATTTTTATATATTTTTGATCAGCGACCATCGCTAATTGCCATTACAGCAACCCAATGCCAAATATGGCTTTCCCAATTTTAAAGCACTTTAGCACGGTTTTTGCAATATAAATGAACTAAGAAATCAAAATTAACGTTTTGATAATCAGTCAATACAAAATACTAAAATTGAGTAATATGCGTAATAAAATTTTACTTTTTGCGTTGTCACTGGTGTTTTATTTTAAATCACACGGACAAGATCTGCATTACTCACAATTTTATAATTCGCCGCTTAACATCAATCCGGCATTGATTGGCATTTTTAATGGTGACCAACGATTTAATTTGAGTTATCGTAACCAGTGGAAATTTGTGCCTGTAAACTGGACTACTTTCAGCTTAGCCTATGATAGAAAGTATTACCTTAAAGATGATCGTCATTTTTTAGGATTTGGTGGTAATCTCAATTATGACCGCCAGGGCGATTCAAAATTAACCCTGACAGGTATCAATCTGGGTGCTTCTTATACCAGAAATCTGAATAAAAAGAACCTGATAGGAGCGGGCTTAATTTTAGGTTATTCAACCCGTGCCTTTAACACGTCAAATCTTACCTGGGATAAACAGTGGGATGGTGTATCCTTTAACCCTAACGCTCCCAATGGTGAAAACTTTAATTTTCAGAGAGTGAATATGCTGGAAACAGCCTTAGGAGTCAATTTCAGACACCAACAAACAAGCAGAACCTATGTGGACGTAGGAATAGGGGCTTACCACCTACATCAACCCTCTACCACATTTTACAATGCACCCTCAGAAAGCCTTCCGATCCATTTGACTTTTAATGCTGTAGGGAATATACAACTGCTTTCGCAACTCGATCTACAGGTCCACGCTCTTCATCAAATCCAGGAACAATATAAAGAAACCCTGCTGGGAGGCCTCATCAAGTTTTATGTGAGTCAGAAAAGAGGAAAAGAGACACAAGTACACGCGGGTCTATCGTACAGAACCGCCGGATCTACCATACCTACCATTGCCATCCAATACAACGAATGGTATGGTAGTTTTAGTTATGATCTGGATGCTACCAATTTTAATAAGATAGTTTCTTCAAACAGAGGGGGACCTGAGTTTCACTTGCGCTACATCATCAAATCAGTAAGGCCGCTTTCTGACAGAAAAATATGTCCCATTTATTAATCCAAGACCTGAAGATTATCATGATAAAATACATTCAAATCATTGCTGTTTTCTTGCTCTTGTTGCCGGCATCAAGTGAGGGACAAACCAGAAAAAAATTTTTGGAAGCAGCAGAAACAGCATACAACTCAGGCAACTATTACGCCGCCCTTGTATATTATAATGAGGTATTAGCCTTTGATGAAAAAGATGTCGCTATTATTTTTAAATCTGCTGAAGCCGCCAGAAAATTTGATTCCTATGCTGTTGCTGCCGAAAAATATGCACTGCTCATAGATTCCTTTCAAAACATCCCTGATTCAAGCGCTTTATTTTATGCTGGAGAAATGAATCAACGTTTGGGAAAATTTGACAAAGCCACAGAATATTATGACCTCTATCTTTCTCAATTTGGCAATGATAAAGATTATTTGAGCAAACGAGCAAAAAAAGAAAAAGCTTCATGTGCATGGGCTGCTATCAACAGCAAGGAACCGGATGAATCGGTAACCATAGAAAGACTTGGAGGCAGTATCAACAGTGAATACAGTGATTTTGGAGCTATCCAATGGGACACAACCATATTTTTCTCATCCCAACGATTTATTGAATCCAAACCCATTCTAAAACCAGCCAGGCAGCTAGCTAAAATTATAAGTGGTACAGATACCAATGTTACGCCTGTCAATGATGACTTTAACCGGAGAGAATTGTCTGTTGCCAATTCTGTTTTTAACACCGATAAAACCAAACTTTTTTACACCGTCTGTGAATTTAAGGCAGACAATGAACTGAGGTGTGATCTCTATTGGTCAAAAGTAAATGCCGATGGCAGTTTCAGCGAAGAACAGATGGTAGCAGCTCCCATCAATATGGCAGGCTATACAACAACACAGCCAAGCTTTGCCGCAGATCCGATAAATGGCAATGAAGTACTTTACTTTGTTTCAGACAGGCCCGGAGGAAAAGGAAAACTTGACCTTTGGATGTCGGTTTATGATAAAAGACTTGGGTTTTCAAATCCCATCAATATAGGTGACGTAAATACGGCAGAAAATGATGTAACACCTTTTTTTCATCAAGACTCAAGAATCTTATACTTTAGTTCAGAAGGCAAAACCGGTTTTGGGGGTTACGACATATATTATAGTCAATGGGTAGATGGTAGCTTTCTGGATGCCGTGATTTTACCTATGCCCTATAACAGCACCTACCACGACATTTATTACAGACCCGATGAAGCAGGAGAGACTGCCTTGTTTTCATCCAATCGAGAAGGCGCGTCTTATGTAGACGAGTTATTAAAATCTTGCTGTTATGACATTTACAAAGCACAAATTGCCAAGATACAAATTGACCTGAATGCCCTTACTTTTGATAAAAATACGGGTGAGGAATTAAATGGGGCAACCGTGACCTTGATAGATCACATGAAAGGTAAAACGCTTGCCAGCCAAACTCCTGAAAAAAGTCATGAGCATATTTTTAGCCTCTCAAAGGGCATAACCTATCTTATCATTGCTTCCAAGCCTGGCTATAAGTCAGATACGATTACTTTTAGTACACACGTATTCAGAAAATCTGAAAAGCTAACCAAAAAATTATTTCTGGAAACAGAAAAGTTGACACTTGATCTTTTCACCTTTGATGCCAACGATAAAAAACCATTATCCGCAGTAAAAATCACGATTGAAGACCTGACAGACCCCTCCAACCCTATGTTGGTGCAAATGAATGAAGCGGGAAACGATTATACTTTTCAGTTAGAACCCAACAAAACGTATAGGGTGACTGCAACCAAGACAGGTTACGGCAGTGTTACTGAAAACATTGAGACCCGAGGAGGAAGTGGAAAAATAACCCGGAACCTTTACCTACCACGGGCAGACATCAACAGATTGTTGCCTTTGGCACTTTATTTTGACAATGATGAACCCGACCCTGACAGCAAGTCAACAGACACCAAAAAAATATTTGGCGAATTACTTCAGGCCTATATGCATAGAAAGCCTGAGTTTATGGAAAAGTATGGCCGCGGAGTCAAAGGAGCCGAAAAACAAGAATCAATCGACCGTATGGAAGCTTTCTTTGAAGGAGATGTGAGGGGTGGCTATGACAGGTTTAGTCTCTTTATGGATGAATTAATCAAGGCCCTGGGCGAAGGTCAGAAAATTGACATGATGATACGTGGTTATGCATCACCAAGGTTTGATGATCGATACAACCTCGTTTTGGGTCAAAGAAGGATCAACAGTGTGCGTAATGATATGATGAAGTACCGCAATGGAGCTTTGGCGCCGTACCTGATTAATGAACAATTGATCATTACTGAAATTTCTTATGGTGAAGAATTATCGCCCGTTGATGTAGACGACAATATCAACGATGAAAGAGGCTCAATTTACAGCCTCAAAGCTTCCAAAGAAAGAAAGGTAGAAGTGATAAGCGTTAAAATTAAATAATAACCAAAAGAAAGAAACGATGAGCGTGATTCATATTATAAAAAGAGGGCTGGTTTGGGGAGCTTTTTTATTGGTTACTTTTTTCAATATAGGTGAAATAAAGGCAACACACATCGTAGGTGGTGATATTACTTATCGCTTTCTCGAAAGATTAAATGGCCAAAACAGATACCAGATTATTCTAACTATTAGAAGAGACTGTTCAAAAGATGCTAATGGAATAGAACTCAATGAAGACTTCGATAAAAATGCGTTTATTTCTATATTTAAAGATGATAAGAACAATAAAAAAACCTTGTTTCAAACGCTAAATATTGCGTTGTCTAATATTACCGGTGTGGATGATAAAATTGAATCAGACTGTGGCTTTGAAGGCAGTCAGATTTGTTACGAACAAACGGAATACAAAGCCATTGTAACTCTGCCAGACAACGCAGATGGAGGATATTTGATCGTTTACCAAAGGTGCTGCAGAAATGGAAGCATCAACAACATCATCAATCCGCTTAATACAGGAGCTACCTATTCGGCTGAGATATCAAAAAGCTCTTTCACCAACATGAACAGCTCGCCCAAGTTTACCAAATGGCCTAATGTTTATATGTGTGTAAATGAGCAGTACGATTTTGAGTTTGAAGCAACCGATGCTGATGGTGACTCACTTGTCTACAAATTGTGTGTACCGTATGCCGGACTTGATTCAATTTCTCCTCAAATCACAGCTTCTCTCCCAGCAAAGGCCCCTCCTTATCCTGAAGTTATTTTTCAACCACCTTACAATCTCAACAACCTGATGGGTGGGGTGCCACTTACCATTGATAAGTTTACAGGCAGAATTACGGCTCTTCCTAATATTGTAGGACAATACGTAATGACAGTTTGTGTTGAGGAATACAGAAATGGAGTAAAAATAGGGGAAGTAAGGCGAGATCTGCAATACAATACGCGTATATGTTCTACACCTCCTACAGCTATCGTGGATGCACCTCAGAGTATCTGTAATACAAAAACCATCAACTTTATCAATAATTCTGTTTCATCAGATACTTATGAGTGGAATTTTAATTATCCCTCTACCGATCCTGCCTTTAAAACTACCATAAAAAATCCAAGTTTCACCTTCCCAGCAAACGGCGATTATAAAGTTTACCTAAAAGTGATAAGGGGTTCCGATAAGTGTTTTGATACATTGATACAGAATATCCATGTTACCGATCTACCTTACAATGCAGATTTTTCTTATGACATCAAAGCTTGCAATCCCGATGGATCAATTTCTGTTGTCCTAACCGATTCCTCTTATACAGATGACGTAGGTGCTGTTTCAACTGAATGGAATTGGAAACTGATCCAAAATGGTGTAGAACAAACAAATACAACCAATCCTGCTATTTTTGTTATTACACCTGGCGACTTCGATGTTGAATTGGGCGTAAAAGCATCCAATGCTTGCTCGGGCAGCATTTCTAAAAGGGTAGATTATGAGACCAAGTTGCTGGAATCTGATTTTAAAGTTGAACTCAATGGTTGTGATGAAAATAACCAGCTGAAAGTAAAACTGATTGACCTAAGTCAGGAAAGGAATGACAATTATATCATCACCACGAGAGACTGGACAGTAGTCAATTCAACAGGCACCAATCTGTATTCTGGTGACAGTGTTGAAATTATATTGGACCGCAAAGACTTTAGCGTTAAGCTGGATATTAATACAGATAAATTTTGCAGGGAATCAAAAGAAAATTTTTACCCCATTTCCGATTTTATTCCCTCCGCAGATTTTATTTTCGACCTGAGTGGGTGTGATGTGGAAAATGCTGCCATAATCCGATTTACAGAACAGTCAAATGACACTGTCACCTATGCATCAGTTAGCAAATATGAATGGCTTTACGATAATACCGGTTCAACGGGAAAGGTGATTGATTTGACAAGAAATCTCAAAGACAGTTTTGATGTAACTTTACAACTCACTTTTGCCAACAATTGTACCTCACAGATTTTAAAACCGGTAGATGTTGATCAACTCCGGCCAAAAGTAGATTTTAGCTTTGTAACTGATGTTTGTCCAACCGATTCAACAGTTACTTTGCAATACCTATTTGATGATGACTTTTCAAACAATCTAAACCATGACACCATAGCGTGGTCAATCGGCAATATTTCTGATATTAAAAATTATACCGGAAACACAGTTTTGGTTACAGTACCAAAAGACAGTTTCATCTATACCCAAATTTCTACCGTTTTTGAAAATGGTTGTAGGGATACTGTGGTTGAAACCTATCTACCAGGCCCTTATGCAACTTTGCACATCATAGCAGATAGTCTGGTATTATGCCCGGGGGAAAGCAAAGTTTTATTATCAAACGTAAATACAAACTTTGATTATATATGGTCACCTTTGATTGGGCTTGACCTTACGGATCCAACCAAACCCACCCTTACTGCAGTAGAGGACAAAATATATTCTATCACAGTTACTGACGGCCTCTGTTCAGTGCAAGGCAGCATTACAGTTGATGTATTGGAAACCATTCAACTTGCTATACAAGGGGAAAATTATACCTGTGATGGCAATGTAGAATTAACCGCCATAGGTGGGGTAGGACCAGGACAATACATTTGGTCTGACACACCTGGATTTGGCAATGAAATTGCCAATGGTGTACAATTAAATACCAGTTTTATTGGCGATGAAAAACAATATTACGTACGTTTCAAAGGCGACGTATGCAGTGCTGTGCCTGCTGAAATTCTGATTAAAAATCAAAGACCCAAAATAGATGTAATCGGACCCTATCAGTTTTGCATAGGTGATACCATTACCGCTACCAATGTTTTTAATATGGAACCCACCCACATTACAACCATTACCTGGAAACAAGATCCTCATCTTATCAACGTAGGCAATGGTTACAACATTACAGTAGGAACCATCGGTACCAACGATCAGAATTTTACCCTTTATTTTGATGCAGCCAATCAATTTGGATGTACTTTAGTAGATTCCCTTTCGTTTAAAATTATCAGTAATCCTGTTATTGATTTTGATTTTAATGTTACCAGTTGTGATACATTTACAGCCTGTTTCCAGCTAAACGGCAGTATTTTTGGTTTCCCGCGTTGGGACTTTGGAGATCCCGGATCAGGCAGCTCCAACAATTCAATCCTTGCTGCTGATTGCCATACTTATCCGGGACCTGGTATGTATATTATAAAATTGATCAACATCAGTGACGTATGTCCTTTTAAGGATGTTTTAGATACTGTGATATTTAATGCCACCTTGCCTTTTGGCAACAATGATGATGAAAGTTGTACAAACACTGATTACACTTTATCACTTCCTGATTCTGTAAAAGGACTTGAATTTGTATGGCTGGATAGTTCAGGGAAATTTTTGAGTTCCGAAGCCAACCCCTCAGTCAATATTACATCTGATACAAGCTTTATTCTGAGTGTAAAAGATAAGAATGGCTGCCCATTCCGCGACACCATTGTAATCAGCGCATTCCAGTTTGATGTTACTCTGGATGCACAGGATACCGTTTGTAACACAGGACAGTATCCCATTACAGCTTTGAGTTCGCAATCCATCAATTTCAACTATGCCTGGTCACCTGCAAGCGGCATTGTGAGTGGCCAAAACACAAGTACCATCCTGGCGGATGTTGCAAAGGCAACCAGCTATCAAGTGACCGTAACCCATCCAGATCTGGGATGTACTCAGGAAAAAAGCATTAGCTTTATTCCATTTGTATTTGACTATTCTTTAACCCTACCTCCCCTATTTTGTCTAAACCAAAATGGCAATGTGGGCATCAACGTCGAGGGTAATGTAAATTATATTTATGATTGGCAACCTTCTTCTGACATCATATCAGGGGGGAGTACGGCCAATGCTGTTATCCAGGTTACAGGAGAGCAGGAGTTTTTTGTAAATGTAGTCCACCCAACATTGGGATGTAGATTAAGAGATAGTTTTATTGTAGATCCAGATTTTCTTTCACTTGATCTAGAAGCCAGTCCAAACGACACAGTTCCAAAAGGGCAAACAGTAGAAATTTCAATCGTTGACCCTGTAACAGATTGGACCTATGTGTGGTCAAATGGAGGTACAGGCATAAAACAAGTGGTTGTCATCAATGAAACTTCGGTTTTTACCGTAACGGCTACCGACAGTAATGGTTGCACAGGTACTGCCAGGATAGAAATAAAGGTCAGACCTCCTCAATGCGCAGATGATGTGTTTATACCTACCGCATTTTCGCCGAATGGTGATAATACCAACGACGAGTTGATGGTTAGAAGCAACTATATCACTGATATGGAATTGATCATTTACAATCGGTGGGGGCAAGAGGTTTTTTCCACCAAAGATCAGAATATCGGCTGGACAGGCAGGTTGAATGGAGAAGAACTTTCTCCTGATGTTTATGCCTATTGGTTAAAGGCCAGATGCCAGGATGGAGAAGAAATTATCAAAAGAGGTAATGTATCGTTATTGAGATAAAAAAAAGGGGCTTAGGCCCCTTTTTTATTGGCTTACTTTTAATTCTATCTATGAATACAATTCCTCTTTGCCAAATCTTTTAACCAAAAGGGCATAAAAAATAGCTCTGTGTTTGGATCTGTTGGAGGATCCCATTTGTTCTACCACCTCTTTTATAGCTTCATCCATCTGAGCTTCATCACTGATGCCTAATTTACCTTTTAAAAATTTATCTTTAATCGTTGCCAATTCGGCTTCATCAGAAGAAGACACAGTACCCGCATCTGCAAGATAAATAGAAGGTCCAAGGCTTTTTGCCACTGCTGTCACTAGTCCTTCATCTAGTCCTAGATTTAATTCATTTATTGCATCCATATAGGTGCTCATTTTTTCATCAAACTGACTCATTTTAGAAGATTTATTGTTTATAAATAATTTATCAAGTCTAAGTTAATCAATTTTAAATTGCGAAAGAAATTGGAGTATCTGATTTTTATCAGTTTCGCCATTAATGAGTGTTTTAAGAAAAGCGGTGCCCACAATGGCTCCATTCAAATAGGCATTGGCCAATTCAAAGGACTTTTTGTCCTGAATGCCAAACCCCAAAAGTAAAACCCTGTTTAATTTCATTCCGGCCAACTTTTTAAGGTACGCAATCATGTGTTCGTCGAACACTGCTTTTGTACCTGTTATAGCAGGGCTGCTGACCACATAAACAAAACCCGTGCTCAATTCTGAAGCCTTTTTGATGCGATCTTCACTGGTAAGTGGACTAACCAAAAAAGTAATCTTAATACCATATTTTTCAAACAGAGTTTTCATTTCTCTTTCAAAATAATCCATTGGCAGATCTGGAATGATAACACCGGCTACATTCACTTTTTGACATTCTTTCAAAAAATTTTCTATCCCAAACTGGAGCATTTGATTGAAGTAGCCCATCAAATACACCGGTTTTCGTTTCATTAAATCTAGGTGTTTTGACAATTGATAAAAGAGGATATCAATATTCATCCCATTTTCAATTGCTTGTTTACTAGCCATTTGGATGACAGGCCCATCCGCCAGAGGATCAGAATAGGGTAGTCCTATTTCAATATAATCCACTTCACCCTCAATTAATGCAGGCAAAATGGAATGCAGGCTTTCCTTATGGGGATATCCGGCAGTAAAATAAACATTTAGTAGTCCTTGATTGCGCTTTTGAGAATTGGTCATATTTCACCCATATTTAAGTGTTCCATAAAAATTCCCAGATCTTTGTCACCTCTGCCAGAAAGTGATACCACCACTACCTCTTCCTTACTTATTGACATTTTAGGTAAAACTGCCAACGCATGGGCAGATTCAAGAGCGGGTATAATGCCTTCCAGCCTGGAAAGCTCCATAACTGCATTCAGTGCTTCATCATCAGTGGCACTTAAGACCTGAACTCTTCGTTGATCAATAAGATGAGCATGAAGGGGCCCAATACCCGGATAATCAAGTCCAGCAGAAAGAGAATAAGGTTCCGTAATTTGCCCATATCGGTCCTGCATCAACAAAGTCATACATCCATGGATCACCCCTTTTTTACCTATCTGACTTGTTGCTGCCGTTTTTCCACTGTTGATACCTTTGCCCGCTGCCTCCGCTAAAATAAGTGTTACATTTTCATCATCCAGAAAATCAAACATCGCCCCAGCTGCATTACTTCCACCACCAACACACGCCAACACATAATCAGGAGTGGATCTTCCAAGCTGATCCTGCAACTGAATCCTGATTTCTTTGCTAATCACTGACTGTAGCCGACTCACTAAATCAGGGTAGGGGTGAGGACCAATGGCACTACCTATTATGTAATGCGTATCTTCTGCATGACTTATCCAATCTCTTATCGCTTCATTGGTAGCATCTTTTAAGGTCTTACTTCCAGATCGGGCCGGAATAACGGTAGCTCCCAGCATCCTCATTCTGGCTACATTAGCGGATTGTCTCTGCATATCGTGTTCTCCCATGTAAACGATACATTCCAATCCTTTTAAAGCACATACTGTTGCAGTTGCCACACCATGCTGGCCAGCGCCAGTTTCTGCAATGATCCTTTTTTTACCCATCCGACCAGCTATTAAAATCTGACCAATGGTATTATTGATCTTGTGAGCACCGGTATGACACAAATCCTCTCTTTTCAAAAAAATGCGAAACCCCAAATGTGCCGACAACCTCTTAGCTTCGTACAAGGGAGTTGGTCGCCCAACGTAATTTTTCAATAAATCGTTGAATTCATCCTGAAAATCAACATCCTCCAATATTTCCTGATAGATGTTTTGCAACGCTTTCACATTGGGATATAAGATCTCCGGAATAAAGGCTCCACCATAGGCTCCATAAAATCCATCTTTGTTGGGCAATTGGGTATAGTTCATAGATATTGAGTTTTATTTATAAAGGAGGCAATTAGGTCCAAATTTTTTAAACCTGGTGATAACTCAAATTTTGAATTTAAGTCAAGTCCAAATAATCCGGGATATAATGTTATATCAAAAGTACCATCTAAAAATTCCGGGCTTAGTCCTCCCGCTAAAAAGTAAGATTTATTAAATTCATAATTAGCTAAAACAGAGTGATCAAAAGCACTGCCCATGCCGGCTTTGCTCCCCATCGCTGAATCAAACAAATAATAATCACACATTTCATAGTCGTTCAATAAAGCCTTGTCGTTTGCCTTACTGCCCGGCAAGGCCTTGATCACAGGAAGGTGTTTTTTGATTTTTTCGCAATAGCCTGCAGTTTCATTCCCATGCAATTGAACCATATCCAATTGATGAAAATCAGCTGTTTTAATCAACTCTTCAACCTGAGCATCAACAAAGATCCCTACCTTTTTAGCAGTCATAGTTGGCAGCACACAAAGCGAAAATGGTTCGTTATAATATCTTTTTGAATGAGTATAGAAATTGATCCCAACATACGCCACTCCCATTTCACTTAGTCTGCTTATTTGTAAGTGATCTTTGAGCCCACATACTTTAATGGCAAGACTCATTTTTAACGGCTATTGATCTGTTGAACAAAATGTTGGCAAGTCTTTCCAGGGTGTTCTGTTTTCATAAACTGTTCACCTACTAAAAACGCCCTGTATCCTGCATCTGCGAGTCGATGCGCCTGTTCTGCAGTATGAATGCCACTCTCACTGATCCAGTAAGCGGAGTGGGGTAAAAACCTGGCCATTTCAAGGGAACATTGTATATCTGTAGTGAAGGTGCGCAGATCCCGGTTGTTGATGCCTACAAAGTCAATTTCATTCGGAATCTTAGAGAGGTGACTTTTGCTATGCATTTCCAGGATTACTTCAAGGCCTAACTGATGGGCCAGGTGAGTAAGTTGAGAAATGATAGGTCCATCTAATACTTCTGCAATTAAAAGAATGAGATCTGCTCCCATCACCTTGGATTCGTACACCTGATAGGGATCAATTATAAAATCTTTCCTTAGCAAGGGAAGGGTAGATACCTCTCTTGCTGCCTTCAAATCTGCCGCACTTCCTCCAAAATAAGTACCATCGGTAAGGATTGACAAGGCTGAGGCACCCGCCATCTCATAATCACTTGATATTTTTTTTACATCAGCCACAGCATTCAACATAGGTTTTGAAGGCGATTTTCTTTTAAATTCTGAGATGACATGTAGCTCCTTTCTGGCAGCCACATGCTCAGAAAATCGCACCCTGGGTCTTTCGTCCGTAATCAGGGATACTAATTGCTCGATTGGCATAAGTTGTTTATTTCTATCCAGCTCTTTCCTTTTTTCTGCAATAATTTGTCCCAGAATATTAGGCATCGGCAGAAATTTTAATCAATTGTTGCAATGATTCGAATGCAGCTCCACCATTTAAAGAGTTTACTGCTTTTTGTAGGGCCAAATCATATGTCAGTTCACCATCAGCCACCTGAATGGCCAGTGCTGCATTGGCAAGAACTACATTCCGTTTCACCCCTTTCTCCGCCCTTGTTAAAATATCCAAAAAAATCTGTCTGCTATCTGCTATGGTATTGCCTCCATCAATATCAGGTAACACAACTTCATCAAAGCCCAAATTTTTGGCATGGGTCAGATAAATTCCTTTTTCTGTAATGTATTTCACTTTGCCAGTTAAAGAAATTTCATCAAATCCATTGAGGTCGTGCAGGACGCAAAATGATCGATGGCTTTTCTGCATCAGAGCGGCATAAAGTCGCTGCAATGGCAAATTAAATACTCCAGCAAATTGTTTTTTGGGACGGGCCGGATTCACTAAAGGGCCTAACATGTTGAAAAATGTTTTTACTCCAAGGTCCTTTCTAATATTACCAACTGCCTTTAAAGCAGGATGGAACAAAGGTGCATGCATAAAACAAATATTGGTTTCTTGTAACTGGTATCTCAATGCTTGTTCGTCTCGCGTAAATGTGTAGCCAAGTGACTCCAGAACGTTGGAAGACCCGGAAACAGAGGAAACCCCGTAATTTCCATGTTTTGCCACCTTGTAACCGGCACCTGCTACCACGAAAGCAGATAGGGTAGAGATGTTAAAAGTATTTTTTCCATCCCCCCCAGTACCACAAACATCAATGAAGTCGGATTTTCCCAGATCAACCTGAATAGCCATATCTAATAGTGCATCTCTGAAACCACCAAGTTCTTCCTCCGTAATACTGCGCATGAGATAAACAGTGATAAAAGAGGCAATTTCCGCTTCTTTGTATGATCCCATAGCCATGTTTTGAAGTACTGCTCTTGCTTCAGCTGCCGACAAAGTTTTGTGCTCATAGAGCTGATTGAGAATCGATTTCATGGCATTTTTACATTTAGAAAATTGCGCATAATATCTTTGCCATATTCAGTCATGATGGATTCAGGGTGAAATTGCACTCCAAAAACAGGTAGTTTCTTATGCTGAAGAGCCATGATTTGCCCGCTTTCATCTACTGCAGTTATGACCAATTCAGTTGGAAAATTGACATGGTCAATTACCCATGAATGATATCTACCAACGTCAAACCGGGAAGGTAATCCTGAAAATAAGGGGGAAGCATCATTGGTAAGCTGTACCTCTGTTTTTCTACCATGAAATACCTTAGTCAGGTTTCTTAATCTACCTCCATACAGCTCTCCGATGGCTTGATGTCCAAGACAGACACCTAATACCGGAATGCGTCCTGCATATGAACGGATAACATTCAGCAAATCTCCTGCCTCGGATGGTATGCCAGGGCCGGGAGAAAGAATGAGGAAATCCGCTTCTCTGATGAGCTGATCATCCATCTCATCGTTTCGAACGATTTTGGGCTCTTCACCTTTTATTTCCCTTATCAGTTGTACCAGATTATAGGTAAAGGAGTCGTAGTTATCAATTATCACTATCATTTCTGCTATTTTGTATGGATGGATTGCGCCAGCGCAATTAATTTATTATTTACTTCCAGCATCTCATTTTGAGGGATCGAGTCAATAACGATGCCCGCACCAGCTTGCATGTGAAGTTTATTTCCTTTGCTGAGAAAACTCCTGATGATGATGGCATGATTTAGTGTGTTGTCGAAACCCATTTTCCCTATGGCTCCACCATAAAATCCCCTCTGGTGAGGCTCCAGTGTCTGTATAATTTCAATCGCTCTGACCTTAGGAGCTCCAGACAATGTGCCCTGGGGAAAGGTATCTGCAAAGACCTGATAAGCTGTAACATCCTCTTTGATTTTGCCCACTACTTTAGAAACAAGATGAATGACATGGCTGAATTTCTGAATTTCCCGAAAAGTGGCCACTTCGACGTCTAAACAGCTTTTACTGAGGTCATTCCTGGCTAAATCTACCAACATAATGTGTTCGGAATTTTCTTTGGGATCAGCCAGCAACTTTTCAATGTTTTTTTGGTCTTTGCTTTCATCCATTGTCCTTTTGATGGTACCGGCAATGGGGTGGACTTCCGCCTTAGTTTTTTCAACTATTACCTGAGCCTCAGGCGAAGAACCAAAAAGCCGGAAATCTCCATAGTCAAAATAAAAAAGATAAGGTGATGGATTGATTGACCTCAATCTGCGATAAACCTGAAAATCATCCCCCGTGTAATTGTAAGAAAATCGACGAGAAGGCACAACCTGAAAAATATCACCCATCTGGCAGTGATGAATACAACGGCTAACTATTTCCAAAAATTCCTCGTTCGTGAGATTGGACGAAGGCTCTTCATTGCATTCAAAAGAATACGCTGGATGATCCTCCCTGCTCAGCACATCTATTACCTTTTCCAGGCTTTCTGACTCGCCTTCGGGTACATTTTCGAGGCAAATTAAGGTGTTCCTGAAATGGTCAAAAACCAGAATGTAGCGATAAAATATGTAATACACATCTGGAATTCCATATCCATCATCATCGCGAGTTTGATACAGTTTTTTTTCAAAATAGCGGATGGCATCAAAAGCAGTGTACCCAAAAACACCATTGTGTTCACTTATTTCACCATCTATCTGAAAACTGGTTATAAAGTCATTGATAGCAGAAACAAGGTCGGTTTGAAGAGATTGTTGAATGTTCTTCCCTTGTAAACGGTGTATTTGTACCCCCTTATTCACCTCAAATTGGGCCAGATCCTCAAAAGCGATATATGAAAAATTGCCTTCCTTGTTGGAATAATCGGAACTTTCAAGCATCACAATTCCTGAATAATGATCCCTGAGCTTTAGAAAAAGCCCGACCGGTGTATATAGGTCTGAGAGAATGGTTTTTTGTATGGTTGTAATTTTCATTTCAAAATTGGTCTAAAAACAAAAAAGGCTTGCCGGGGATGCCGACAAGCCAATTTTATTGTGAATTTGACAATGGCTGCCTATTACCCCGGGGAGTTGAAAGGAAAGTGCCACCACCAATTTCTGTTTAATAACATTTTAATCATTCACTATTTGTGTTGCAAAGTAATAACCAAAAACGCACTCAGCGCAAGCTTTGTGAAACATTTTTTAATAGAACATATTTAAATAGTTATTAATCATTAGATTATAACATTTTTATTGTGCTTTGAATTTTTGGAAATATTGTCCAGATTCCAAATTACCCTATGATCAAAGGCTTGTTGGCGATGTTGGCAACCGGCCTTAGTACAAATGGCACAGGAGTAGGGGAGACAACCATCGGTGTGAACAAAAAGCTCCACTGAAGTTCCAAAGTGCTGTTTTACAGCCATTTCCAATAACTCAACGGCTGCATGGGCCTCATGGACGTTAAAATACCAGGGCACAGTAAGATGACAATCCAAATGAAGGGTACTTCCATATTTTATAATCCGGAGGTTGTGTAAATCTACCCAATTATCCACTCTGGCGGCTTCCAGATGTTCGATAACCGTTTTGAGAAGCTCATCATCAGCCTCGTCTAAAATACCGCCGACAGCGTCTCTGATGATGCCATATCCGGTGATAAAAAGAAAGATACAAAAGGCCATGGCTAGTAAATTGTCGAGAATCCACCATTGGGTAAAAAAGAGCAGAATCAGGCCTCCAAACATAAACAAAGTAGAAACCGCATCGGCAATCAGGTGTCTGCCTGTTGCGATAAGTTGCTGAGAATGAATAATTTTACCGCGATTAACGCAATATTTCCCACCTAAAAAATTGAGGGATCCCGAAATCGCTACCAATAGCAATCCAATGTCCATTTTATCAACCGGCTTGGGCGTTCCCAGGCTTTGATAACTTTTGTAGAAGATGACCACACCGGTAATTGCAATCAAAAAGCCTTCAAAACTGGCAGACAAAAACTCAATTTTGCCGTGGCCATAAGGATGGTTTTTGTCTTTGGGTAACATAGCAAACCACAAGGCTGCCAGTCCCGCTACAGAACCGATAATGTTGATAATAGACTCCAGACCGTCTGTAAGAATGGCCAGCGAGGCAGTTAAATACCAGGCCAGAATCTTCAGACAAAACTGAAAGACTGAAAAAGCCAGTACTTTTTTCTGGAGCTGAAAGGATTCCAAATTGAAAAATTTTTGCACAAGTTAAGGCAGAAACTTTAAGAATTCTGAATGCTTCGGAAAATTTGAGGTGTGTACAAAGACCACTATAACTCTATTCAAAAAAAAGAAAGGGAACTATTTAAAAATAGATAGCTAAATAGGTCTTTGTTTATTAACTTAAATGGTTAGAAGGTCATTATAAATTAATTATTTGTGAGTTTATCAATAACCTTTCGAAAGCTTTCCAATTCTTCCTTTAGTTGTTCATTTTCTGCTTTCAATAATGCCAATTCGGCTTGTGCCGGTAGAGTGTCAACTGATACACCGGCCTTTTTGATAGCTACAATGCCCTCAGATAGAAAATCATACTCCAGTGCGATAGATGTTTTAATAACATCGTAATAAGTGCCGTAATGGGGCTTTAGCAAACGATTCGCCAAACCATTTTTAGTAATCCGCAGCTTGTCCGCAAACTCCTGGTATGAATAACCTCTCACGCGCATCAATTCTTTGACCTTTTGGCCAACGTGAACTGAGAATTCGTCATGAGTTACATTTATCTTATTAGCAGGAGTAACTCTAGGAGACTTTATTTTCTCTTTTTTTAAACTCATTTATAATAATTAATTAAATCACAAATTACTAAAATTTTCTAAAACACCTAAAATTAAATATTCTAGTTTGATCACATTTATAACGCCATAGGAGCTTTTAGACTACAGAGCAGAAAGTCTATGGAACTGTGAAATCATGCTGAATAAAGCGTTGAAAGAACATATGAGTAAGGTTAAAAAAGCCGCGGTGAAGCTTAGCAAATCAGATGTAAAAGACCTGACACCCGGCTACCAAGTGGATAGAAACATAATAATGAATACACTGGAGCTACGATGGAAAATGAAACCTACGGACTATTCAAATAAATACACAAAAGACTCTCTCGATACTGGTGGCGACATCAATGATGAAGATGTAGGCAAAGAGTAAAAACATACCGGCACGGTTTATACATTCTTTGCAGATAAGCTATTCAAATTATCTACCATCTTAGAATTTGTACCTGATAAAGACAATTTAATTAACTGGGAGAAAGAACAGCTGGATAATGGCCTTGAAAGCTTTTATACTAAGCTTACCTAAAAAACAGATCATTGAATTAAGTAAATCAATCAACAGCTTAAATGATGAAGAAAAAATATTTGAGGTGGCACGGATAGTAAATCGGTCAAGGAATTTATAATGAAGTTGGATGCAGTGCCATTTTAATTAATTACAAGATTCTTGTATTTATTGTAGCTTGACTATCAGTACGTCTATGGAAATTATTAGTAATATTATTATAAAAGATAAATTATTATAAAATCACCATAACCTGATATAAATGTGCCAATTATACTAACAATAGGTGCATAAATATTAACAGTTTTTCTATTTAAATTGTCATTTTCGACATATTGAGGTACCTCCAATCCCCTTTTTTTATAATATTCGATGCTATTTAAATTTTCAGAAGTTTCTGAATCTCCAATATAAGTTAGAAAATGTTCATTTCTAAAAACTGTTCTTGAAAAAAACAAAAACCCCATACCGATAACCAAAGAACCAAAACGTTGAAAAATTTCTGGTTCATGTTTCGATATACTACAAATAAAACCACATAACAAAATTCCAATTGTTATTATAATTAATACTGCATTATTGGATAATATTTTTTTTAACATAGTATATTGGTACTTTTTACATTTCTAGTTTAACAAATAGACATAATAATTTAATCATTCGTGATTTTATTCAAAATTAAACAATAATAAAGTTAATTAACAGAACATTAAGTACCCAAATAGTTGTTTATATCAGTTTTTAACATCCATTTGTACCTTATTTGGTTGCAATGCACTTTAAAAACAACCAATCAAACAAGCCGACCTACACCAAACCCCACATTTCTATAGATAACAGGGTACGTACGTTTCTGTTTGTTATCAGTCCTTATCCTCGGTGCCAATTTTAATTTATTAACCATCATGATTGACTCTATGAAAAACAGTGCTGGTATAACCCCACAACTCCCATCCAGGGTTATGGAGGCCCTCGACAATCTCTTATCCTGCTGCAGCCCCGCAGATTGTACAGACATGATGCTACACAGCTTGGCATACATCAATGAGGCCCAGGAAGACGAAAAAGAACTCCTCCAGTTTTTACACACCCTTACCTCAGTATTCTGTGAGTTGGAATATGTTGAGGGAAACCCGGACACAACAGAGTAGATGGGCAACTGAATTTTACACTTACGGAATAGCCAAAGGGTACTGCAAAAAACCGGTACCCTTTGTTGTTTATATAAGTTTAAAGAATTTTTTTTCTTGGTGGTTTTTTAGGTTCAGGGCCTTTAAGTACTGACATCACTATTTTAATCAAAATGTGGAACACGAAACTCAATATGAAAATGAGCAACAACCCAAATTTAATTTTTTGCAAAATCCCATTCAATGAAAACAAATATTGCCAAATCATAGATGATATTACTCCCATCGTAATAGTAATAACTATTAACTTTAAGGAGGGTATATCATTGTAATTCTTTGACATTGCTCATAAGTTTTGATTACTCCACTAAACCACAGACATAAATATTTCATGCTACATGAAACATCTCGAATGTTAAAAATAGACCAAAAATTTAAATGGAAAGCCGTTTAAAAGCCGATGTAAATATCATGGTATTATTGACATTTGCGCAATACCTAAATTTCATGAAATCGAACCTTATAAATGTATTATTTACAAAAGAGTGAAAAGATATATTCACCCAAAAGAATGCCAATTAACAAGCATATAGAAACTATCGTAACATATCGTAATATGGCCAGAGCGGAAGGCGTCATGAATTTTTGCATAATAATAAAATTAATCAGGCTTTGACTGACATAATTAATATCAAAGAAAACAAATACCACGCCAAATATCATTTAGCGGGCTAAGACTCAAGATTTGTATTTATTTGTGGATTCTATATCATATCTTGACCCTATTTCTCAAAATTTCTACGATGACTCCTTGAATGGTGGCACTTTTATTAAATGCATTTTGAGTATTAAGTGGTTGGTTCTTAAATAAGGTTTTCTATAAGGATACGATATAAACAAATATGCACATGATTTTTTTAAAAGTCAATACCTTATTTAAGTACATCATCCCTTTTTAATTCAATAAGGCCCCTTTCGGAGCCCCCCAATTGATTGACAGACAATCTGTTAATTACCTATTTCTTATTTATAAGGTGATTGTCGTAAATGTCTTTTAAGAAAAGAATAAACTCTTTAAATTTTTCCATATCATCGCTTGCTTCATCTTTTGGAGTTCAAACTAATGGATCCGCCTTTGGTCCAGTGGTAGGGGAGAGGCCGAGCATATCCCTGATGGTGTTGTAATCTTCCAGCACAATGATTTCTTTTGCGTTTGTTCCAGCATTAAGGGTTACAATGGTATTTCCTTTAATTCCAGATGGCGTTTTCTCAAAGCAGACAATGTGGGCTGTGCTTACTGTAATCAATTTAGACAATGATTCAATAGAAGTAAGTTCTATAAACATGGCCTATAATTTTTTCAGTTTTTTAAATGTAATTTCTGCTATTTCTTGAGGTGTTTTAGTTCTTGAATCAAGATATGCAGTGGTTGTCAACAGGCCTGGAAGATTTGAATCATCAATCCTTACTGGTAAAATGTAAGCTGTATTTCTTTCAATTGATTTCGCTAACGCTGATCTAAACTCATATTTGGGATAATGCTTTTCAGCGTAATGCTCAGATATAAAAATCATACAATATTTACATTTTGCATAATAAGTTTCTGATAAGTTTTGCGCTAAATCAGTACCCCATAAATCAACTTCTTGATCTTCGTCATAAAATACAGATACTCCTAAACTCTCCAAATGTTGTTTGACCTTAAAAACTAACTGCCTATCTTCTCCAGCAAAAGAAAGGCCAATATCAAATTTTTGATTGATATCAGAACCCAATCTGATCATTTCAACTTTCTCTTCGTAATAATTTATTAATGACAAAGCAATTTCAATTTCAAATCCATCTTTATTCTTTCCATTTATTGTAATAAATTTGCCATCCATCTTTTCAATTTCTGAAAAATACCTCAATGCTTCTTCGCTATCTTTTAGAAAAAAATGCCCCCATGATCCGGGGTATTGATTAATTATCACCTTCCAAATATCTTTAGATGCTAATTTGTAAAGCTCGTCAAGAATGAACTTAATCTTCTCTTTTGAAGTTTTTGGATAAGAATCAGTTTTTAGCAATTCTTGTATTTTTGGAACAATAGCAAAACTGTCATCAAATTTAGAAACATCACAATCCCAATGTATTACGTTACCGCCAAATTTTTCCTTTAAATTTCCGTGAAGCCATTCATATAATATGATAGGTTTTACAATATTTAATAATTCCTTACCATCATTATATGCTTGGTAGGAATCAATAAAAGAACTACAAAGAATAAAATTCTTTTGTAAATCTTCATTCAATTGTACAGTATAGTAATATGCCTTAAAATTTGGACTGTTGAAGCCCGTTCTATATGGAAGTATTTTTAAACGTGATATTTTTTGGCCAGTAAAAGGACAAACGAATAGATTACTCTCCATAAGAAATTAATTTTTATCTATATAAATTTAATACAGCAATTTTAATAACTCGTCAATATCTTCCTTAACCATTAGGTCTTTATCTTTGGAAAACAAACCTAAATTAGTACAATTTATTCCTGGTGTTAAATATTTGATATCGTTTATATTTATAGTCATTTTTCGATTATTGTCAGGAGTAACAGTAATGAAATTCAATTTACCAACTGGTTTATTCATGATTATTTCAATGCGACGTTCAAATTCACTAAATGAAATGTTACAATCAAAAATAATATTGTTACTCATGTATATTCTGGTAAATTCAAAATTGTCATTTGTTGAGTGTTCATGTGCAGCAACAATATCTTTAAGTGAAATTAAAACTTCAGGATTTGTTCCTTCATCAAATGAGCCATCAACTCTTTTAAGTGGAATGAAATCTATCATTTATTATTTTTTTTTTGGCTTTCTTCAAGGGTAGATTTATTGACTGGCGCCTTTAAAAATGAGATTGCTGCAATCACAATCGCTGAACCTCCTAAAATGGATCCTTCGAGTTTACAATCATTTAATAACAGATATGATGAAAGCACAATTGTTAGTGCCAATAAGAAAAAGGCTAAATATATTCGAGTAAGATCTATTTTCGTATGATCTTTTTGGATTTTTTCAAAAAGGCTCATTCTCCTG
>JAGNSQ010000053.1:1566-22534 GCA_017987975.1 Saprospiraceae bacterium | reverse complement strand
TGCGGATGATCACTTTTAGTATTCCCGACGTAGGCCAGCCCACTTTTGAAGAAGACATCTTTGACCCCTCCTGCTTTTCAACGGCCAATGGTAAAATCAAGTTAAAAAATATCAATGTGCTCAACACCCCCTATCAGGTCAAGTGGTCTAATGGGGTATTTAATCAGGACAGCATTGAAAGCCTGAGAAATGGAAATTATACGGTAAGTGTGGTCGACGCCAACGGCTGTGCTATTTCAAAAACCTATACCGTATTCGCAGATACGATGCGCATGCAGGTAGAAATCCTGGACTCTGCCAGTTGTAAGGGTTTGACCGATGGTACTCTAAGAATCACGGTTTCAGGTGGGACTCCCAATCCGGGTGCCCAACCCTATCAGTTGGATGTGAATCAACTGGGTACCACATTTATCTCAACCGGCAATCCCTACACCTGGACCAATGCACCGGCTGGATGGGTAAGTATCCAAGCACGCGATTATGCAAAAAATTACCTGGGCAATATTTCACCTTGTACCATTGAAACCAAGGTCTTTGTTCCCTTTCGCAACGCCACCGATTTTAATCTGGTTAACCTCGAAAACGTAGCTTGTTTTGGAGAATCTACTGGTAAGGTAGAGGTCAAAGCTGGGGGTACTGGTGTAGGTACTTCTTTTATCATGAACACTTATTATGCCGGCACCAGCAACCCGCATCCGGGAGGCATCAGCGGCCCAATGGGCGTACACCTCAACAACACGCTTGCTTCAGGAGATTATTGCATCTACTCACGGTCCAATATTGGTTGCAGAGATACTTTCTGTTTTACCATTACTCAGCCTTCCTCCAAAATGGAAGTGAGTGTTAATAAAATAGATCCATCCTGTATCGGTCTGGGTAGTATTCAACTGACAGCCATGGGTGGGGTTCCAGGATATACCTATCAATGGAGCGACAGTGGTCCGGCAGTAGACAACAGAGCCAACCTACCTGAAGGTATTTACAGGGTAACTGTAACTGATGTAGCCCTGTGTGATACAATCATTGACATTGAACTCAAAAATGCCTTGGGTACAGCAGGTGTCTCCATTGTTCCGGTGAATGTCATTAGTTGTAAAGATGGTAACGATGGAGTGCTCAGAGCCGTACTTTCCTCTTCGCCCACAATGGTCAATTATAGCTGGTTAAAAAAAGAAGACAACAGCACCTGGAATACGGAGACGATTTCTAATTTGTCTTGGGGAACCTACTTTATCACCGTGACGGTTGACGGTTGTGTTGCTATAGATACATTTTATCTGCTCAATCCCGAAGGTCTGGTTATCACAGATGTAGAGGTGATTCAGCCCGAGTGTCCTCGAGGGGGTACCCAGGGTAGTTTGGGCATATCACTTACAGGGGGCTTTCCTACCTACAACTACAGGTGGTCACTGGCAGGCAATCCGGGCAATGTGTTAGGTGTAAATTCAGTGTTGGCACCTATTGACCCCGGTACTTACAACGTTAGAATCACAGACCAAAAGGGTTGTGCCAAAGATACAACGCTGGTATTAAACTCGCCTCCCGACTTCACCCTCAATGTATCCAACATCATAGCTGAAAGCTGCAATGGCGATGGCAACGGAAAAGCAACTGCCCTGGCAGCCGGCGGACCCGTAAATAATGGACAGTATAAGTTTTTCTGGTCAAGTGGTGAAATGAGTGGTGGAATCTTTAATCCACACTCTGCTCAAAATCTGGCAGGTGGCACCAACTGGGTATTTGTCACAGACTCAAAATGTGTATCGGATACCGTGTTTTTTGATGTAGCATCTCCTCCTGCCATCGTAACTTCTTATAATGCAACCGGAATTTGTGCAGGTGGCTGCACCGGACAAATTGATGTTACCGCTTCAGGCGGTACAGGAGGAGCACTAAGTGTGAGCTGGCCCAGCATTCCGTTTAATGGTTCAACCGTATTTAACCTCTGCGCAGGCAGTTATCCTTTTGTGGTAACCGATGGCAATGGTTGTTCATTTAGAGATACCGTTATCATTGCAGCTAGTGATACCTTAAAATTATTGGTAGATGAAGCACTAACGGTACCATTATCTTGTCGCACCAGCATCGGTCAATTGGCGCTGATCGTAGATGGAGGAACGCCTATTCCAGGCGTAGGTTATAACTACAACTGGTCGCCCAATGTTTCTCAAAGCAATCTGGCTACTGACCTGATGGAAGGACAATACCGCATAACGGTTACTGATCAAAATGGTTGTACCGCTTCTTTAAATTATACAATGGAAAGGCCCAATCCGGTAAAAGCAGATATTATCGATCCGATACCTCCTTTGTGTTCCGGAGGTACCACATGCATTCAGGTTTCCAATGTAACAGGAGGTGTGCCTGGCAATTATACCATGCAGATCAACAATGGCCTCAGAATTCCGGTAGACTCATGTTTGCAATTGTTTGCGGGCGACTACCTGGTGAGCATCTACGATGCAAGTGGGTGTAAAACCGATTATCCGGTTACAATAACCCAGCCCGATCCCATTCAAGTTGCCCTGGGTGAAGATATTGAAATCAATCTGGGAGAAGAAATTGGCATTATCACACCTTTCATTGAATCGGAGCTGCCCATTGTCAACTATCAATGGTCAGGATTGGGAGATCTAATTTGTGTAGGCGATCCATGCACCGAAGTCAGCGGAATACCATCAACCGATCTCACTATACTTTTGGTGGTTTCTGATGAAAATGGTTGTACTGCACAAGACATACTTGAAATAAAAGTAAAAGACGAAAGAAGGGTTTACTTGCCCAATATCTTCCTCACGTCAGGACAAGAAGCCAATAGGTTGTTTGACATTAAAACAGGATATGGAGTTCAGATTGTGGAGAGTTTTTATATCTACGACAGATGGGGTAATGTAGTTTACAGTAATCTCAATTACATTCCTGATGCCAACACAGGCTGGGATGGTCTGATCAATGGTCAGCAAGCCCTGCCGGGAGTATATGTGTTTACCGCAGCTGTAAAGTTTTTGGATGGCCAGGTAAAAACTTACCGTGGGGATGTAACCCTGTTTAAATAAGAGGTTTTGTCAGATGGCACTGCTAAATTGCCTTCCTTCTTTTTTGCGTTGATAAGCAGGGTCAAAACAAGCAGCAATATTGCGGATAAAAGGCAAACCAGCCGGTGTGATTTGGTATGTGTTAGCGGTTTGAATCAGCAAGCCATCATTCCTCATTTCTGCTAATGCATCTGGATCAGCAACGGCATCTATGGAAGCGGTGGTCTCAAGCCTGCACATCAAATTTTTGACATGATAGCGGGTTTGTTGTTCAGCATCATCCAGCAAATGACTTCTATAACCGGGCAATTCAACTGCCTCAATGGCGGCATAATACTCTTTTAAGGTTTTGACATTTTGATGATATCCTTCTGCCAGTTCAGATATAGAAGATACCCCTAGTCCAATCATACGATCAGAAGCCAGGTCGGTATAGCCCATGAAATTGCGGTTCAGACGGCCGCTGTGACGAGCCTGAGCAAGCCCATCTCCCGGCAAAGCGAAATGATCCATGCCAATCTCTTCATAACCCAGGGCTAACAGCATTTCCTTTCCCTTTTCATACAAGGCTCTTTTTTCTTCTCCTGTTGGCAGATCTGCTTCGTTGTAAGCCCTTTGGCTGGGCTTGGTCCATGGCACATGGGCGTAGCTATAAAAAGCAATGCGCTCAGGCATTAGTTTGGCTACATGATGCAAAGTTTGTTCAATGTCTGTCAAATCTTGTTGGGGCAGACCATAGATGAGATCAAAGTTAACAGAACTGTATCCGTGTTTACGAGCAAGCGCTACCGTTTGGTAAACCTGATCCTTGGTTTGAAACCGGTGAATGAGGGTCAGAATGTGGTCATTAAAGGTTTGAACACCGATACTAATCCTGTTAAATCCGAGCTGTTGAAGGGTGATTAGATGGTCTTCTGTGGTGGAGGATGGGTGGGCCTCAAAACTGAAGGCAGGATAATCACTTTTTACGATTCCTTCTTCAAAGAGACCGGTTATCAATTTTTTGAGACTCTCGGGAGAGAAAAAGGTAGGCGTGCCTCCTCCTAAGTGCAATTCCTGCACCATTGATTTTGCTTCCATGAGAGAGCTATACATCTGCCATTCTTTCAAAACAGCATTGATGTAAGGATCTTCCACATCATGGTTGGTGGTAATGTGTTTGTTGCAGCCACAATATGTGCACAACGACTCGCAAAAGGGGAGGTGGATGTAAAGTGAAAGGGCAGACGGATTTTTAAATTCCCGACTTACCAGATCTGCCCATTTACCTTCGGATAAGGCATCATTCCATTGGGTAATTACAGGATAGGATGTATACCTGGGCACCTCATAGTTGTATTTATCAATAAGGGAAAGCATCGTGGAAATTTTAGCAAAATTCTCATTTTTTATTCCTTATCAGGGTGATTAGGATCAATTGCTATATTGACGACGGTCTATCTTTCTTTTTATGCACCAAACCGAATCCTTATCTTTGTAAAAAAAAGTATGCATATAAGCTGGAAAGGTGTTTATCCTGCTCTTACCACCAAATTTAATTCTGATTTTACCTTAGATTTAGCGGGGTTTCGAAATAATCTTTTGTTTCAACTTCAATGTGGTGTTGATGGCATCATTTTGGGAGGTACGCTGGGTGAAGCTAGTGTACTTACGGAAGAAGAAAAAATGACTTTGGTAACAACTGCAAAGGAGGCTTGCAACGGTAAAGTGCCTGTCGTTCTCAACATTGCAGAGGGTTCCACTGCAGAAGCCATATCAAAAGTAAAGATGGCCGCAGAGTGGGGGGCTGATGGTTTGATGGTGCTTCCACCGATGCGTTATAAAGCGGATGATGAGGAACTCTTTCAATTTTTTTCTGCTATTGCCGCTTCTACCTCACTGCCCATTATGATTTACAACAATCCGGTAGACTATAAAAACCTGGTCACCCTCGATGTTTTTGAAAGATTGCTCAACCAACATCAAAATATCCGGGCGGTTAAAGAATCTACCCGCGATGTGAGCAACGTTACAAGGCTTAAAAATCGATTTGGTGACAGGCTCTCTGTGCTTTGTGGTGTAGATACCCTCGCCATGGAATCCTTTGTGCTGGGGGCAGATGGCTGGGTTGCGGGTCTGGTTTGTGCCTTTCCGGCTGAAACCGTTCATCTTTTCCACCTTTGCCAAAATGGAAGTTACGATGAAGCAAGGGCGATTTATCGTTGGTTTCTTCCCTTACTGGAACTGGACATCCATCCCAAATTGGTGCAATACATCAAACTGGCAGAACAGTTTTGTGGCCTGGGATCAGAATATGTGCGGCCACCCCGATTACCACTTGCCGGTGAGGAGCGCAAACAAATAGCAACTATTATTTTACAAGGCATAGACACCAGACCTCAATTACAATAAGCAAGGAAAAATGATAAGCATAGATACAATGGTTGATGCTGCGGCTGTTGCCACCTCCGTAGTAAAAAGAAAATCAAATCAGGAAAGGGCCAACTTGCTCAGAGCGATAGCTGCTGAAATAGAAAGTCTCGGAGATGAGCTGCTGGAAACTGCATCTGCAGAAAGTAACCTGCCGCTGGTGAGGTTTCAGGGAGAAAGAGCCCGTACTTGTGGGCAGCTCCGTATGTTTGCGGCTACCATTGAAGAAGGTAGTTACCAGGAGCCTACTATTGATACGGCACAAGCAGACAGAAAACCACTACCAAAACCGGATTTGAGGTCCTTGCTTATACCGGTGGGACCCATTGTGGTGTTTGGGGCAAGCAATTTTCCACTAGCCTATTCAACTGCCGGAGGGGACACGGCTTCTGCCCTGGCTGCAGGCTGTGCTGTCATTTGTAAGGCCCATCCTGCGCATCCCAAGACCTCAGAAATGGTGGCAGCAGCCATTCAAAGGGCCCTTCAGAAATGTGATTTTCCGCCTGCTTTCTTTAGTCATTGGTTTGCCGGTGATTTTGATGAAGTCAAAGCCCTTGTCCAACATCCATTGGTAAAAGGGGTAGGATTTACGGGGTCATTGTCAGGTGGCATGGCCATCCATAAGTATGCACAGGATCGTAAGGAGCCGATTCCTGTCTTTGCAGAAATGGGTAGTGTCAATCCCGTCATCTTATTGCCCAATGCCCTAATAGATAGTGCAGCCCATTGGGCAGAAACTTATGCATCAGCCATTACCATGGGGGTAGGTCAGTTTTGCACCAATCCAGGCCTCCTTTTTGCTATAGAAAGTGAAGCTTTGCAACATTTTGTATCCTTGCTGTCCGCCCATTTGTTAAAAATACGCGATTATAAAATGTTGCACCCCGGCATTCATGACAACTTTGTAAAGCGCAAAGAAATGGTTTTGGGTACGGCGGGAGTTAAGGCAATGGCTGTAGTTTCTGCAAGCGGTGAGCATACAGGGACCCCCGTGTTGGCCTTGGTTAACGCTGATGATTTTAGGAATCATGCTACCCTGCACGAAGAAATTTTTGGACCATTTTCGATGGTAGTGGCTTGCAAAGATAGGGCTGATCTGATTACTTGTCTTGAGGTTTTACAGGGGCAACTTACATCTACCCTGATAGCAGCACCGGAAGATGATGAAGAGGCCAACTCTCTGCTTCCAATACTTAATGAAAAAGCAGGTCGCATCATTTACAATGGTGTGCCTACGGGTGTTGAAGTTTGCGATGCCATGGTACATGGAGGCCCCTTTCCGGCTACAACTGATGCCAGATTTACAGCGGTGGGAAATAAGTCCATCCGTCGTTGGTTAAGGCCGGTCGCTTTTCAGAACTGCCCTCAAAACCTTTTGCCCTCTATTTTACAAGATAAAAACCCAACAGCCGTCTGGAGAACCATCAATGGTCAGCTGACAAAAGCAGATGTCTGATGGAAAGAAAAAGATTTTTTTGTATTGACGCCCATACCTGTGGAAATCCTGTGAGGGTTGTAGCCGGGGGCGGGCCTGCATTGGAGGGTGCTGATATGGGTGAAAAGCGCAGATTTTTTATGGATCACTACGATTGGATCAGACGGTCACTCATGTTTGAACCCCGGGGCCACGATATGATGAGCGGATCCATCCTTTATCCTCCAACTGACCCTCAAAACGATGCAGCGGTTTTATTTATCGAAACAAGTGGCTGTCTGCCTATGTGTGGCCATGGAACCATAGGTACGGTAACCATTGCCATTGAAGAAGGTCTGATCATCCCTAAAATTCCGGGTCAATTGAGACTGGAAACACCTGCGGGTCTGGTACTTGTAACTTACCAACAAGATGGACAAAAAGTAAAAAAGGTGAAGCTCACCAATGTGCCCTCATTTTTATACGCCTCCAACCTCGAAGTTCATCATTCAGTTTTGGGTTCGCTCAAGGTGGATGTGGCTTATGGTGGTAACTTTTATGCCATTGTAGAAGCCCAGGATAATTATAATGATGTAGCCAATTATACGGCTGATGCACTGATAGCCATGAGCAGGGAACTTAGGTTGCTGGTCAATGAAAAATACAACTTTGTTCACCCCATGGATGCTAAAATCAACACCTGTAGCCATGTTTTGTGGACAGGCTTACCCATCAATCCCGGTTCCCAGGGTCGCAATGCTGTGTTTTATGGAGACAAGGCCATTGACAGGAGTCCTTGTGGTACGGGTACCTCGGCCAGAATGGCACAGTTATATGCAAAGGGTAAATTGGCTCAAGGAGAAGAATTTGTGCATGAAAGTTTTATTCTTTCTACCTTCACGGGCAGGATAGAAGGGATCACCAAAGTGGGAAACTTTGATGCCATCATTCCTTCCATCGAAGGGTGGGCCCGAATTTATGGATACAACACCATTTTAGTAGATCCTCTGGATGACCCCTATGCGGGTGGATTTCAGGTAATTTAAGGTCATAATCATGGATGCAAAAAACATTTTGTCGGTAAGTTTGATTCTTTTTTCTGTAATTGATATCATAGGTTCTTTGCCTATAATTATTGATTTGAAAGAAAAAGGCAACAGGATTGAATCGGCAAAAGCAGCTGCCGTAAGCCTGGTGCTGATGGTTACGTTTTTATACGTAGGGGATCAAGTGTTAAAATTATTTGGGGTAGATATTCCTTCTTTTGCGGTTGCAGGTTCCATTATCCTTTTTATCATCAGTTTTGAAATGATCCTGGGTATAACCCTGTTTAAGGAAGAAAAGAAGGTAAAAAAAGCCACCATTGTCCCGGTTGCTTTTCCACTGGTGGCAGGGGCTGGAACCATGACTACTATAATATCTTTGAAAGCCAAATTTGACAACATCGAAATTCTGACTGGCATTGTTATCAATATTTTCCTGGTCTATCTAGTGCTAAAAAGTAGCGACTACTTGAAAGATAAGTTAAGTCCTTCTTTTATCAATGTATTGAGGAAGATGTTTGGCATTATCCTGTTGGCCATTGCAGTAAAATTGTTTAGGGATAATTTCCACCTTTACATTGCTACCGGTAGCCCGGTTCAATAGAGTTAAATATCTATATCAATATTGTTTGTACCCGTTTTTATGAGGTTTTCATAGATGGGAGCTCCCAAAAGTTCAATCCTCAAATATTGGCTGCTATCGGGTATTACACCTATCAGCACCGAAGTATCTGATTTGACAGTGAGTCGCTGATTTTTTATAATATCTTTACCATAATAATTATAGATGCAACTGTCTGCTTTCAAAGCTATGATATAGTCTCCCGGTTGTGTGAAATGGATGTTTAATAAATCTAAAAAAGGTCTACTTTTTAATTCAATTACTTCGTTCTCAGAGTCTAGATATTCATTCTCATACAAACACTGATTGCGATCCAAGTATTTGTCATACCCATAAGTGGTATTGTATTTTAGATGGAAATTTTCTGTTTTCCCACAAGGAATTTCAAGAGTGGTATATCTTTCATTATCCGTTTGCACTATGACCCTGTAGTAACCCTCAGGATATTCTGCACTGGGTGTAGCCACAAGAGTAAATTCATCAAAAAAGGTAGTTTCTCTGTAGCAGGTAAAACCCGACAAAGTGAAAAAAGCTAGAATTAATATTTTACCATTTAAGTCCAACATGTAGCTCCATTTTAAAAGAGACATAGCTGCCTTCGTCTCTGAATATCAAATTATTGTTCCACCTGCCCACAGTGGTAATATCAGCATCCCGGTCTTCAAGGTCTGCCCCTGCTGGTATTTCAGCATTTTCATTGTTCCAATATCTGGCATACATGGGTCTTAAATGTAATTTAATCTCGGCCATATCTTTGAAAGTGAACAAAGGAAGGACAAACCTTAATCCGGTTTGAAAAATATGAATTCGGTCATTGTAGGTAATGTGTTGAAAATTGTCGCATCGGTAAAACCACTCATCAATAGGTGCCCCACCTGTGCAAAAGCATTCATTTTTACGGACGTTAAAGTTCTCGTACCCGGCATAAGCACCTATCAGATTGTCATAAAAATACAGAGTAAATTCACCACCTAGATTGGGCCGTTCCTGTATGATGTGGTAGGTAAAATCCGGGGTAAAATCTTTGTTGTTGAGAACAAAGGGTAAGGCATACTGTGTCCTGAATAAGCTTAGCTGTAAGCCCCAGTTTTTGGTTAATTCTCTGTGGTAGGTTACTCCCAACACCCCTTTGGTCGACACCAAAGAAAATAAATTCGTGCTAAGATGGTTTTTGCCCTGGGCATAAATAGGGCATTGAGCCCAAAGAAAAAAACAAAGAAGGGTGGCAAAAAAACTTTTCATAATTTTAAAACGAAACTTAAAATAAATCGCTGCCAGTGATAAAAGGCAACAACACCTTATATTTACTAAAAATTAACATCCATGCAAAAGCTTTTTTTAGTTGCATTTTGGTCCATAACCCTTACGTTACTTGGTCAGACACAAGATATTAAACCCATTACCCACGAGGAAATGTGGATGATGAAGAGGGTGGGCAGTCCTAATTTGAGCCCTGATGGCAAGTGGGTTGTTTTTTCGGTATTGGATCCATCCTACAACGAAAAAGAACAGGTCAATGACTTGTGGATTGCAGCGGTAGATCGAAGCAGCCCGCCCAGACGACTCACAACCAATAAGGCAGGAGAATCATCATATTCATGGAGCCCGGACGGGCATTCAATTGCCTTTGTAGCTAAAAGGGACGGCGAGGATGAAAGTCAGATCTATTTGCTCAACATGAAAATGGGAGGGGAGGCCCAAAAATTTTCGTCCACTCTGGCAGGAGCATCCAATCCGCGATGGAGTCCGGATGGACAAGTGATTTTGTTTAACAGTTCTGTCTATCCGGGCTGTTATGCAGACTCTCTTCAGAAGAAAGCCATGGAAGAAAAAAAGAACCTAAAATACAAAGCGAGGGTTTACGAAGGTTTTCCTATCCGCAATTGGGACAAGTGGCTGGATGAAAAACAGAGCCACCTATTTGTTCAACATTTGGACAGTATAAAGGCCAAAAACTTATTTTCGGTTTCTAAAATTGCAGATGATCCGGGTTTTAGTCTCAACGGTGCTCAGTGGGCAGGCAATGATAAAATTGTGCTTACCGCCACCATTGATGACAATACCTCTGCTTACCAATACACCTCTAGCAAAATACATTTGCTTGATGTATCCACAGGAGAAATTAAATCGATGGATATAGGGTACACAGATGTGTCCAATGCTCAGCTTAGTCAGGATGGTAAATTCCTTTTTTGCCTTGTCTCTAACAATACCTACACAACGTATCAATTGTCTCAACTAGTTCGTTTTGATTGGCCCTCTCTCAAAAATCCCGTCAACTTTAGTAAGTCGCTCGATAGACCAATAAACATGTATACTTTAGATGGAAACTTGCTTTGGGCATCGGTTGAAGACAAGGGAAGGGACTTGATTTATCAGTGGCAGCTTTCTGACCCTAAACCCAAAAGAATTGATCGAACAGAAGTGGGCTGTTTATCACAATTGTCAGTTAAATCCGGTGTTGTGGTCGCTTCTTATGAAACCGCGGCTAAGCCCCCTGAAATTGTAGCATTACGGATAGATGGCACGCTTGATTACATAAGTACTTTTAATAAAGAAAGGCTTTCTAAACTTGACTTGCAACCGATAGAAACTTTTTGGACCCAAACAAGTCGGGGGAAATCCATTCGATCCATGTTGGTACGACCTGCTTCTTTTGATGCAAATAAAAAGTACCCGCTGCTTGTACTCATGCACGGAGGACCTTCCATTTCCTACAAGGAAGCATTTAGTTATCGTTGGAATTACCACCTGTTAGCAGGAAGTGAATATGTATTGGTACTGACAGATTATACGGGTAGTACAGGTTATGGTGAGCAGTTTTCAAAAGACATTCAATACGATCCATTTAAAGGTCCGGCAACGGAAATACAGGAAGCAGCAGCAGATGCCATCAAACGCTTTTCTTTTATCGATGACACCCGTCAGGCAGCAGGTGGAGCGAGTTATGGTGGTCACCTGGCCAACTGGATGCAAGCTACAACTTCACATTACAAATGTTTGATCTCTCATGCCGGAGCTGTCAACTTCATTTCACAATGGGGCACCAGTGATGTGATTTTCGGAAGAGAGGTAATGAATGGTGGGGCTCCCTGGATTCAGACTCCTACATGGAAAGAACAGAACCCTTACTTCATGGCTCCCAATTTTAAAACACCTATGCTTTTGACAGTAGGTGAGTTGGATTATAGAGTGCCGATCAATAACACCATTGAAAACTGGCATATCCACCAGCGTTTAAAAATACCCTCAAAATTGGTAGTATTTCCAGAGGAAAACCATTGGATACTGAAAGCAGAAAATTCCAAATTCCACTATAAAGAAGTGAGGGATTGGCTAGCTAAATATCTCAAATGACAGGTAAAAAAAAGGGTGTGTCACTAACTTAATTTGACACACCCTTTTATTTTTATTACTGCAGAAATCTTTTAGAATAAGCCAAAAAGCTCACCGTCTACCTGCTGCAGTATCTTGCCAAAGTCTTCCTGATTTTGTTTAAAATCAAGCTCATCTACATTGATGATCAGGAGATTTCCGTGGTCATAGCCCTCTATCCAGTCTTCGTATCTTTGATTGAGTCTCTTGAGGTATTCAAGGCTCATATTGCCTTCATAATCCCGTCCTCTTGTGTGGATATGGGCAACCAAAGTGGGAATACTGGCCTTTAGGTAAATGAGCAGGTCCGGGGCCTCAACCTGTTTAGACATGGCCTGGAAGAGATCAAAATAATTGCTGAAATCCCTTAAGCTCATCAAGCCCATGTCGTGAAGGTTGGGAGCAAAGATGTGGGCATCTTCATAGATGGTTCTGTCCTGAATTACGGTTTTATCACCTTTGCGGATATCCAGTATTTGTCGGTACCTGCTATTGAGAAAGTAGATTTGAAGATTGAATGACCAACGGTGCATGTCGTTGTAAAAATCACTTAAGTAGGGGTTGGTATTGGTGTCTTCATACAGTACATCCCATTTGTAATGTCTGGAGAGCATCTCTGAAAGTGTGGTTTTGCCCGCTCCGATATTGCCGGCTACCGCAATGTGTTTTAGTTTTTGCATAGATCTAATTGTCATTCTACCGGCCAAAACCGGACCTGACAAAAGTACAAAAAGAATCGAATTTCCCCCTTTTTTTATACCTTTGGCGAAGTTTATACGCATCACATCGAAATAAACATCATGATTGTCGACGATCAATTAATTTTGAAATTGCAAAAACTGGCAAAGCTGGATCTGGACTCAACGGAAAGAGAAGGCATGAAGCAGGAATTGGAGAAAATGATCGGCATGTTCGACAAAATTTCTGAGGTGGATACGGATGGACTGGAAGCCCTGGTGTATATGTCTGACTCCCGTGACATGCTCAGAGATGATGAAGTTAATGAAGGATTGACCCTTTCTACTTTAGCCCGTTTAGCCCCTTCGATGGAGCAAAATTATATTGCAGTACCGAAGGTCATCGAGACTTAAATTAATGATATGTCACTAATTGTAATTAAAAACCTGGCCAAAACCTATAAAATGGGTGATGAGGTGGTCAATGCTCTGAAAGGGGTTAGCATCAACATTGAAAAAAATGAATATGTGGCTTTGATGGGGCCTTCCGGTTCCGGTAAATCTACCCTCATGAACCTGGTGGGCTGCCTGGATTCTCCCAGCTCGGGCGAATACATCCTCAATGACAATGTAGTGAGTGAAATGTCAGATGCTGATCTTGCTGAGGTTAGGAATAAACTCATCGGCTTTGTTTTTCAGACATTTAACCTTTTACCCAGAATGTCAGCACTTGAAAATGTAGCCCTACCATTGGTTTATTCAGGGGTAGGCAAAGATGAAAGGTTAGAAAAAGCAGCTAGAGTGCTCGATGTGGTGGGTCTGTCTGATCGTATGCACCACAAGCCCAATGAACTATCCGGCGGTCAGAGACAAAGAGTGGCTATTGCCAGAGCCCTGGTCAATGACCCTGCCATCATTTTGGCAGATGAGCCTACCGGTAACCTGGATACCAAGACTTCGGTGGAAATCATGGCCATTTTTGATAAGATTCACAAAAACGGAAATACCGTTATTCTCGTTACCCACGAACCCGATATTGCTGAATATGCACACAGGATCGTAAAATTACGGGATGGCTTGATTGAATCCGATATGGTGAAATCTGAGCACCACGCTTAATTTTATCTTCTTTTTTGAATGTACAATTTAAGTGTGTTTAGTAAAATGCACTTTGACTGATCTGGCATTGGTAAAAATAAATAGTTTAAACAATCTGCAAACTACTCAGCCCACTTGCATCGCGGATAAGCCGTATCTGACTGTTGATTCTTTCTTTTAATGAATCTACATGTGAAATTATGGCAATTGTTTTATCACTCTCTTCTTGTAATCTTTCCAGGGTGGAAATAACAGTGTCAAGGGTGTCTACATCCAGAGTGCCAAATCCTTCGTCTATAAACAAACAATCCAGTTTGACATTCCTCGAAGCCAAATCACTCAGGCTAAGAGCCAGCGCTAATGACAATATAAAGGTTTCACCTCCTGAAAGTGTTTTTACGCTTCTTTCTATTCCTCCAAGGTAAAGATCGCGAACAAAAAGATCGGATCTGCTTTCTTCTCCGGAACTTACCAAAACATACCGATCTGAAAGTGTTGATAATCTTCTGTTAGCCAATAAAATGATTTGTTGCATGGTAAGCTCTTGAGCAAAATTGGCATACTGTTTTCCCATAGAATCTCCAATGAGTTGATTCAGCATTTCAAACTTGCGCAATGATTTTTCAATGTTTTTTTTCTCAACCTCCAGATGGTTCGCTTGCTCTTTAAATTGGTGCCATTGCTTTATTTGTTCCTGAATGCCACCTCTTTTTTCGGCAAGTTCTGTCGCTTCACTTTTTTTGACTGCAAGTTCCATCCTATATAAATTACCATCGGCGTTTTCCGGGATGGTTGCTTCTAAAACAGATAACTCTTTGTTGAGTACTTGTAAGGTGTTGCTGAGGGTGGCTCCCTTCTGTTCATGGCTAATCACAGCTGCTTTGATTTGTTCATAAACAGATGGTTCCAAAAGTGTGTCAAGAGCTGTAGCATGGTCTGACAACCCCAACTCCTGAAGGCGGGGACCGATTTGAGAGATCAATTTTTCTGATTCTTTTTCTCTCTTGGTAATCCTATCTTTCATCGCCAAGACTTTCTCCCGGATATTTACTTCATCTTGCATCAACATCAAGGTCCGATCCAAGTCCTTTTGCCAGCTTTCCCATTGAGCCGCAGTTGGCAATGTAGTTTCTCTTTCTTTTTTTACTTTTAAAAAGGCATTGAGGGTGTCATCAAGGTCTGTAAATAGTTTTTCAAGAGGTGCTATTTGCAACAGTGTTTCCAAGCCTTGAACCGCTTTCTGACGGGTCATTATATCTACTTCCAATTGTTGCATTTTTTGTTCAATGACTAAAATGGTAAGCTCTTCCGTTGAATGCGAAGCAATGGTCTGACCTGTTTTTATTTTTTCTTCTTCCGATTTCGCCAGTTGCTTCTGGTGCAATTGAATTTTGGTCTGTGCGGCTGCTGCCTGATTCTGACTCTTTTGAAGTAGTAGTTCAACTTGTTTTAATTCCTGTTCTTTAAGCCGTGCTTCAACCTCCAGATTGCCGATATCAAAAACCAGATGTTGATCGCAATAAGGATGGCTCAGAGATCCACAAAGAGGGCAGGGTTGGTCTGCTTGCAAACGACTCCTCCACTCATTGAGGTCAATCTGTCTCATCCTTTGTTCCTGATCACTCCTCAGTTGACTCACTTGCGCTGACGTAGAAATCACAACTTGTTGATGACTTTCAATGTCTTTTTGAATCCGGGTGAATTGTTCAAGTTCGCTATCAATTTCTTTTTTCAAATGAAGTATTTCTAGATCTGCTTCATTAATTTTAAGTAACAAAAATTTTAGTTCCTGAAAATTTGATTTTGTGTTTTGGTCTTCTGTAAGTTGCTGACGGATGGTATTGATATCAGAACTACATTGCCCAATTTTTTCATTGGCTTCTTTTCTGAGCTGGCTTAATGCCATGAGTGCCTGTGCAGGTGCAATTTTACTTTCCTGCCATTTTTTAAGGGATACAGGTAGCTTGGAGGTAAGATCCTCAGTTTGATTTCTCAATTGATCACCAAAAGCACGCAATCGTTGTATTTCAACATCCAATCGATTCATGTCCTGTCTTATGGAAAAAAGTTTTTCCTTGATGGCTGTTGCATCCCAGGAAATCTGGAGTTTTGATGATAGGTTTTGCTCCAACTGTTTACGCTCATGAGTGACCGAAGCTATTTTATTGTCAAGATCATTGACTTCCACAACCAATTGCTCTTTTTCATTGATAGCAGATCGAATCAAGGACAATTCCCCACTGATCGACAACAAGCTTTCATGCTGTGTAAGTTTATTTTTTTCAATCTGTAATTCCAGACTCTTGGTCTGCCACTCTACCAATTGCAGGGAAGTCTCTGCCACAGACCCTTTTTTCTTCTGATATTGCTCAATCTGGTAAACCCATGAAATCAATTGTTCTGTAGATTGGTGCAAGCTGATCAATTGCTGATCAATAGACAAAATTTTTGCCTGCATAATTTCAAACTCTTCATTTGAAGTAGAGGGCAGCTGTTGAATAAGATCGTGGATGGCAGCGAATTGTTGTCTTACTTCTTTGTGTTTTTCATAAGCCTTTTTGCCTAGGCTTCGGTAGATATCGGTTCCTGTAATTTTTTCAAGCAGTTCCGCCCGGTCTTCGTGTTTGGCTTTCAGAAACTGAGCAAATTCACCCTGACTCAAGACGATCGATTTAACAAACTGCTGATAATTTAAACCTATGAGCTCAGCATTTTTTTGTGGCACTTCAGACTTTTTCAGGTCGAGAATTTGTTGACCATTCTCGTGCCAAATCTCCATGTGATAGTCATTGAGATTGCCATTTCTGTTGACCTCGATCGACCATTTTGAAACGTATCGCTGCCCCTTACTTTCATAGGTTACTGATGCCCAGGCTTCCTTGCTGTGATGGGTCATGATAGAGTTCAAATCACCCACCATTTTTTTTGAAATATCTGGCAGACGCGGAATTTGGTTGAATAAAGCCAGGCTGATCACATCAAGTAGGGTAGACTTGCCAGCCCCTGTAGGTCCTGTGATTAGAATAAGACCCGCTCCTTGTAAAGGGGGCTTATCGAAACGAACAGTATGTTCCCCTCTAAGGCTGTGGATGTTTTTAAATTGCAGAGAAATTATTTTCATGGCGCAGTGCTTTGGTTAACTTCGTCCAATATCTCTCTGTAAACTTCTCTCAGAACCGTTTTTTCTTCCTCAGTAAAGGCCTGACCTGCCATCTTTTTTTCAAAGACATCCCATGGATCAATCTCGCTCAGATCTATGTAAGCATCCATTTGTTGTGATAGTGGTACATTTGAGCCTGGAGGAATAATTTTTCTTCTGGCAATTTTTAAACCGCTATCTCTGTACAGTTGTAACTGACTTTCTATATCAGGGATTTGTGAAATATCGGCTGTAATTTCGAGGTCGTAAAGATTAGGAAGAGAGAGAGAGTCGGTCGTATCCTCTATCTTATCTTTTATATCTTGCCAGCTGCCTTCTATTTTAACCAAAGCCCTGTTTTTTGGTACATCGACACTGTAGATCTCTAATTGATGGTCTTTGACCTCAATAATTACAATGCATTTTTCATCCTTCCTTTCCGAAAAGCTGAGCGAAATAGGGGATCCACTGTACCTGGCCCTGCCTCCATCAAATTTTTGGGGTCGATGAATGTGACCTAAGGCCAAATAATCAAACATGCCGCTTAATTCACTGGAGGATATCGCAGCTGCATTTCCCAACTGAACTTCTCTTTCACTTTCTGAGGTAGTGGCACCCTGGAGATAAAGATGCCCCATGGCAATAATCGGCCATCCTGAAACATTTATTTCTGTAGCCATCTCTCGTATGTCATGGTAAGTACTAACAATGCCCTTCCTCAATTTTTCTATCCTCTCTCCCTGACTCTCACCTTCTACATAGCTCCTAAGATCTTTATCGCGAAGAAAGGGTAGGGCAAGGCAAAGGGCGGTCGTCACCCCTTTTTTGTTGTGTAAGGGTATGATGGCTTGTCTTTTGTCTTCCGGCATCCCCGCCACAACGTGTACATTCAAAAGTCCCAGAATATCTCTCGATGATTCCAACATGGTAATTGAATCATGATTTCCTCCCGTAATCACCACCTGTACTTTTTGAGTCGCCATTTGAGAAAGGAAGCCAAAATACATTTTCCGCGCCTCGTTGGAGGGATTGGCGTGGTCAAAAACATCACCTGAAATCAAAACCACATCTATTTGATTGTCTTCAATATAGGTAGTCAGCCACGCAATAAATAGCCGATGGTCTTCATCAAGGTTAGTTTGGTGCAACTCTTTTCCAAGGTGCCAATCGGCTGTATGGATGATCTTCAATGTTGGTTTTTTGGATTCTCAAAGTAAACATACTAAATTTTTGCTACTTGCACAAAACAGACCACCAGACGTTCAGCGCCGAGCGTAAAGCGCCAAGCAATTAGCGCTGTGCGCTTAGTGTCGAGCGAATTGTCGCCGTGCCAAGCGTATAGCGCAAAGCGCCCCTAGCCCCTAACCCCAAACCCCTAAACTAACCCCTATCCCCTAAAATATAATTTGGTTGAACCCCATTTTAATTCGCATAAATATTAAATTTTGCAATAATCTTTTATTCCCACAGAATTAAAACTATATTTGCCAACGGAATTACGCAATCATACGGAATGACGACCAAAGAACCTAAGCCCGCCGTTTTAATCCTGGCCAACGGCAGCATTTATCGGGGCAAGGCAGCCGGTATTACTGGCACAACCACAGGAGAAATCTGTTTCAACACCGGCATGACCGGCTATCAGGAAATTTTTACCGATCCATCCTATTATGGCCAAGTGATGGTCACCACCAATGCCCACATTGGCAATTATGGCATTAAAAAGGATGATGAAGAATCAGGCAAAATTCAGATAGCGGGCCTGGTGTGTAAAAACTTTACGAATGAATTTTCAAGAGCTATGGCCGATGAAGACATTCAGCAATATTTTGAAGAACAAAATATAGTTTGTATTCACGGTGTTGATACCCGCGAAATAGTACGGGAAATCAGAACACTTGGAGCCATGAACTGTATCATTTCATCAGATTCAGACGATATAGACCATTTAAAAAAGCAATTGTCGGAGGTACCAGATATGTCAGGCCTGGAATTGTCTTCTAAGGTTACCACTCAGGAGTCTTATGACTTGGGTGATCCTACCGCATCCATAAAAATTGCCGTTATGGATTATGGCACAAAACGCAACATCCTTCGAAACTTTGTCAATAGAAATTGTTATTGCCGGGTTTTCCCAGCTAAAACATCTTTGATAGAAATCAATCAATTTAACCCAGATGCTTATTTTCTCTCCAATGGCCCGGGTGATCCGTCTGCAATGGATTACGCTGTCAATACAGTGAAAGAAATGCTGGCCACCGGCAAACCGGTATTTGGCATCTGTCTCGGGCATCAAATCCTGGCTCTGGCCAATGGCATTGATACCTACAAGATGCACCATGGCCACAGAGGCATCAACCATCCGGTAAAAAATTTGGCTACAGGAAAGTGTGAAATCACCAGCCAGAACCACGGCTTTGCGGTTGATGCCGAACAGATTGAAAGTCATGCTGATGTTGAGGTGACCCATGTCAATTTGAACGACGCCTCAATAGAAGGGCTCAGGCTAAAGAGCAAACCTGCCTTTTCGGTTCAATACCACCCGGAGGCAGCCCCTGGTCCGCACGATGCGCAGTACCTTTTTGATCAATTTGTTGACTTAATAAATCAAGCTAAAAACAATTAAAATCATGAGCATAATTACAGACATTCTGGCCCGTGAAATCCTGGATTCCAGGGGCAACCCAACCATCGAAGTGGAAGTTTACACTGAAAATGACGTGATGGGCAGGGCTGCTGTACCGTCAGGTGCTTCTACCGGAAAGTACGAAGCCGTTGAATTGCGCGACAACGATAAAAGTCGCTATCTGGGCAGGGGCGTGCAGAAGGCATGCTATAATGTTGACGAAAAAATTAGAGAAGCCCTTATAGGTGAATCTGTTTTTGATCAGCGATACATCGATGACATCATGATCGAGATCGATGGCACTGAAAATAAATCTAACCTGGGAGCCAATGCTATTCTGGGCGTTTCTTTGGCAGTTGCCAAGGCTGCAGCCTTAGAACTGGAGCAACCTTTGTACCGATATATCGGAGGCGTCAATGCACATGTGATGCCAGTACCCATGATGAATATCCTCAATGGGGGGAGCCATGCTGATAATAGCATCGATTTTCAGGAATTTATGATCATGCCTTTAGGAGCTGACAGGTTCAGTGAAGCACTAAGAATGGGGGTAGAAGTTTTTCATCACCTCAAAAAAGTACTAAAGGACAAAGGATATTCCACCAACGTAGGTGATGAAGGCGGATTTGCTCCTAACATCAAAAGCAACAAAGAAGCCATAGAAATTGTACTCAAATCCATAGAGTCGGCTGGCTATCGTCCGGGAGAAGATGTTTTCATCGCTATGGATGCAGCCAGCTCAGAATTTTATGATGAAGAGTCCGGCCTTTATGTCTTTCACAAATCATCAGGAGATAAATTGACAGGTGATGATATGGTAGCTTATTGGGAAGAATGGTGCAACAACTACCCAATTGCATCTATTGAAGACGGTCTTCATGAAGACGATTGGAATACCTGGGTAAAACTAAATAAAGCCATCGGAAGCAAGGTTCAATTGGTAGGTGACGATTTATTTGTTACCAATACTAAACGCCTGCAAAAAGGCATTGACATGGAAGCAGCCAATTCCATTCTTATAAAAGTCAATCAAATAGGATCTCTGACAGAAACCATTGATTCAGTTCAGCTGGCCACACGCAATGGATATACCTCGGTTATGAGTCATAGAAGTGGAGAAACAGAAGACACCACCATTTCTGATCTGGCAGTTGCACTTAATACAGGACAAATCAAAACGGGATCGGCCAGTAGGTCAGACCGGATAGCAAAATACAACCAGTTACTAAGGATAGAAGAAGAGCTAGGTGATTCTGCAGTATATCCAGGCAAAGCCTTGCTCAATATATAAGTAAGTGCCTTAAAAATTTAATATGCCTCGTAATTACCTTGTTACGGGGCATTTTTTTATCAACGGCAGTGATGTAAATAGCCATGGAGATAGGGAAAATCAACTTTTTTCCATTCCGGCAACGATAGATCGTCAAGTTCATTTAAAGAATCCAAAAAAGACGTATCTTTACCAAAATTTTTCTAATGGGCTCTATAATGAAACTACTGCAACAAGTGTTGTATCGACATTTGCATATT
>JAGNSQ010000053.1:0-1466 GCA_017987975.1 Saprospiraceae bacterium | reverse complement strand
ATTCCGGCAACGATAGATCGTCAAGTTCATTTAAAGAATCCAAAAAAGACGTATCTTTACCAAAATTTTTCTAATGGGCTCTATAATGAAACTACTGCAACAAGTGTTGTATCGACATTTGCATATTCATCCCAAATTTGTGAACAAGTTTACCCTGGTTACCTGTCTTTTTGTAATATGGGTAGGTTTATTTGATACCCACAGCTTTTGGGATTCTTTTCAGTTAAGCAGGACCATTTCTCGCCTTGAAAACGAAAAGGTGGAATTGCGCAAAAACATTGAAATAGCCAAAGCCGACAAGTTGGATTTGGAAGGTAACAAAGAAAAATATGCGCGTGAAAAATACTTTATGCACAAAGACAACGAAGAAGTTTTTATAATAGAAAGAAGCAAATAATTTTATGAGCGTACTCGTAAACAAAGATTCAAAAATCATTGTACAAGGATTTACAGGAAAAGAAGGCAGTTTTCATGCTGAGCAAATGATTGAATATGGAAGTCCGGTTGTAGGTGGTGTTACTCCTGGAAAGGGAGGCAGCCTTCACCTAGGTAAGCCGGTTTTCAATACAGTTCAGGAAGCAGTTAAAGCTACAGGAGCCGACGTTTCTATCATTTTTGTACCTCCGGCCTTTGCATCAGATGCTATCATGGAAGCTGCTGAGGCAGGAGTGAAAGTAATAATCTGTATTACTGAGGGTATTCCTGTCCAAGACATGGTAAAAGTAAAAGCTTATCTTGAACAATATCCTGTTACTTTGATCGGCCCTAACTGTCCGGGTGTAATCACGCCAGGCGAAGCAAAGGTAGGAATCATGCCAGGCTTTGTATTTAAAAAAGGAAGAATTGGCGTGGTATCAAAATCAGGTACACTTACCTATGAAGCAGCAGACCAGATTGTGAAAGCAGGCTTGGGTATCTCTACGGCCATCGGCATCGGAGGGGATCCCATTATTGGCACGCCAACAAGAGAAGCTGTAAAATTACTGATGGAAGATCCTGAAACAGATGGTATTGTATTAATAGGTGAAATTGGGGGTAATTACGAAGCCCTTGCCGCAAAATACATCCGTGAAACTGGAAATAAAAAACCGGTTGTTGGCTTTATTGCCGGACAGACAGCACCCAAGGGTAGAACCATGGGACACGCTGGTGCCATTGTGGGAGGGCATGATGACACCGCTGAGGCCAAAATGAGAATTTTGGAAGAAAATGGCATCGTTGTAGTCAAGAGTCCAGCCGAAATTGGAGAAACGATTGCAAGGGTAGTAGCTGGCAAATAAGCAAAAATATTTATAAAAAACAAAGAGCCCTTGAGTAATCAAGGGCTCTTTTTGTTGAGAAAAATAACGCCCCAATACACATTTGTACCAGGGCGTTCAAAACAAAGCTGTTCTTTATCAAAGCTTTACAACTCTATGAATCGATATTTTACTAACTCCTTCCTGTACTTCCAATAAATAGGTGCC
>JAGNSQ010000167.1:2353-5988 GCA_017987975.1 Saprospiraceae bacterium | reverse complement strand
CTATAACCCCTAGTCCCTAACCCCTAACCCCTAACTATAACCCCTAGTCCCTAACCCCTAGCCCCTAAAAAAATGTTAGATAAAACAGGCATAGCAAAAAGAATCGCCCAGGAATTGAGAGACGGCTGGTACGTCAATCTGGGAATTGGCATTCCTACCCTGGTAGCCAACTATGTTCCCGCGGGAATGCAGGTTGAATTTCAATCTGAAAATGGCATCTTAGGTATGGGCCCTTTTCCCTTTGAAGGGGATGAAGACCCCGATCTGATCAATGCCGGCAAACAAACCGTTACCCTCAAAGCGGGGGCAGCCATCTTTGATTCATCCATGAGTTTTGCCATGATCAGGGGCCAGCACATTCAACTGACTGTTTTGGGAGCGATGGAAGTTTCTCACAACGGCGACATTGCCAATTGGAAAATACCGGGTAAAATGGTCAAAGGTATGGGAGGCGCCATGGACCTGGTGGCCAGTGCCAACAACATCATTGTTGCCATGATGCACACCGATAAAGAGGGAAATTCCAAACTAATGCCCCATTGTCAGCTGCCCCTTACTGGTGTTAGTTGTGTAAAAAAGGTAGTGACAAACCTGGCGGTAATGGATATTGAAAACGGTAGTTTTATCCTTAGAGAAAGAGCCCCGGGTGTAAGTGTGGAAGAGATTGTAAAGGCTACTGCCGGACAATTAATTGTACCAGATGTGGTACCTGAAATGAAGTTATAAAAAAAACAGGCTTAAATTACTGAGCCTGTTTTTTTACCACAACTACCTTTTTGGCTTTGTGTGGCCTTGCCTTTCCGTAAGATCCGGATGAAATTTTTCCTCTTCTGGATCTTCTGTCTCCTCTACCCATGGTTATTTAATTTTAGGCTGCGAAGGTAAAGAATTTTTTAAATTTATTACAATTAATTAGCACTTACAGCCCTTTATTTTTGAGGTTTTCAGATATAAATTACAAATTCAACAGCTTACATATAGTAGTTTTTTTATCCATTTTATCAATGACGGATGTTTGATAAAAAAGCAAGTTTGATATTCTAAAGGCTGATCTTTTTGGTGTATCTTTCAACCAAATACTTGTTGATAATGGCTGAAACACCGATTAAGATACATTTTGTTTCCATGGAATGTTACCCATGCGCTAAAGTGGGGGGCTTGGCTGATGTGGTAGGTTCCCTTCCCAAATACCTAAATGCCCAGGGTGGAGAAGTCACTGTTTTTATTCCCAAATACAGGATGAAATGGTTTGAAGGCAAAAATTACGACTATCGTCACGTTTCTCATTTTTACCTCCACCACGAGCGCATCGACTACGGTGTTGCCGAAGTTGTGGATAGCCAGCTTGGCTTTAAGCTCATGGTCATCGACATTCCGGGTAAAATGGACAGGGATGGTGTTTATGCCGGCGCCAATGGTCATTTTTTTGGTGACGAAATACAGCGACATCTTTGTTTCCAGAGAGCTTATCTCAATTTTATTGTGAATGAAGAAAACACTCCCGATGTGGTGCATTGCCATGACCATCATACGGGCCTCATTCCGTTTATCATGCAAAACTGCGATGGATACAGAAACCTGGCTTCTGTACCGGTCGTTTTTACCATTCACAACGAACGCTACCAGGGAGTATTTCCATGGACCATGCATTACTTACTGCCCCAGTTTGATTCCTGGAAGGCCGGCATGCTCGATTGGTCCAACATGATCAATCCCCTGGCGTCAGCCATTAAGTGTTCCTGGAAGGTAACCACTGTTTCTCCGAGTTACATGGAAGAGTTGAAATACAATTCTGTGGGTTTGGAAGCCCTGTTTATGCAGGAAAACCACAAGTGTGTTGGCATTTTAAACGGCATCGATAATGAAGTGTGGGATCCTGCTACAGATCCTTATTTGGCCCACCACCTGGAAGCCGATATCGATGATTTTAAAGATAAAAACAAAGCCGTGCTTTTGCAGGGCACCCAATTGGATCCAACATTACCCTTGGTTGCCTTTATTGGCAGATTTGCGGGTGAAAAAGGAGCTGACCTCCTGCCCGGCATCATCGAAGAATCACTGCGTCGCGACCTGCCCCTCAATTTTGTAGTGCTTGGCACCGGGGATAAGTGGGTAGAGCACCAGATTGGCATCCTGGCTTATCACAGACCCGATAGGGTAGCAGCCATGATTACCTACAGCGAGGAGGTTTCACATAAAATTTATGCCGGAGCTGATTTTCTGATCATGCCTTCAAGGGTAGAACCGTGTGGACTCAACCAAATGTACGCCATGCGATATGGTACTATACCCATCGTACACAACCTGGGCGGGTTGAAAGACAGTGTCAGTTATTTCGACGGCGACAATGGTACTGGACTCAAGTTTAACGGACTCGATTTTTACCACATTTTTGAGGAATTTCAACGAGCTCTCTACCTGCACGGCGCCAAAAAATTGCTCACCACGGCCAGAAACAATGGCATCGCCGCTGACTTTTCGTGGGTAAAAAGTGCAGGCCAATACATGGATATTTACAATGCGGTAACAGGCAGATAAATAAATTAAAAAGTGTGAAATAAATTGAATAATATTGCAAAACAAGAAGCGTTAATGTCACTTTAAATTAGGTAATAGTAGTTAATAAAAAATATTATTTTGTTTTAAGCCATTAATAGCCTTGTCCACCAAATAAAAAATCAGGACATGAAACAACAAAGATCGATTACAAGCAGATTCATTTGTTTAATTCTTGGAGGAGGAGTGGGATCCCGTTTGTATCCGCTTACCAAAGACAGATCAAAACCTGCAGTACCCATAGGGGGCAGATATCGTTTGATCGATATTCCCATTTCCAACTGTCTTAATTCCGGCATTAATAAAATTTTTGTGCTTACCCAGTTCAACTCGGCGTCTCTCAACAGGCACATCAAAAACAGTTTTCACTTTGATCACTTTACCAATGGTTTTGTGGACATTCTGGCAGCTGAACAAACCTCTGGAAACCTCAACTGGTTTCAGGGTACGGCCGATGCCGTGCGACAGTCAGTGCGCAACATCACAGTGAGTGACTTTGATTACGTTTTGATTCTCTCTGGCGACCAGCTCTATCAGATGGACTTTGAAATTATGGCTAAGTATCACGTTGCTCAAAACGCAGATATTACCATTGCCACTATACCGGTCAATGCTGAAGATGCCACTTCTTTTGGCATTATGAAGGTAAATCAATATGGCTACATCAATAGTTTTGTTGAAAAACCACCTTTGGCAGATTTGCCCAAGTGGAAGTCGGCAGTAGATTCCAAACTCATTTCTGAAGGAAGAGAATACCTGGCTTCAATGGGTATCTATATTTTCAGCAAAACTGTACTTCGAGACTTGCTGGAAAAATACCCCAATGCGGTAGACTTTGGCAAAGAAATCATTCCTGACTCCTTGAGGACAGGGCTCAATGTAGCCAGCTATATGTACGATGGGTATTGGACAGACATTGGAGACATCAAGTCATTTTTTGAGGCCAACATTGCCCTGGCCGATGCGATACCCAAGTTCAACTTATTTGACAACGTCAACAAAATATACACCAGGGCACGTCAGCTGCCTCCATCTAAAATTTCAGGCACCAGCTTTCAAAACTCTATCATTTCAGAAGG
>JAGNSQ010000167.1:0-2253 GCA_017987975.1 Saprospiraceae bacterium | reverse complement strand
GTGGAAATTTTGGTTATGGTTTTAACGATCAGAAGATCTTTCACAGGATAAGCAGGTAAGGTTACTGAAGAAATGGTAAGTCTGTCCATAATGCTTATATTTTTAAATTCTGATTGTACTAATAACTGTAAATATCACCCCTTTGTTGTGAAAAATAAAATGTTTAATAAATTTTAACATTTCATATTTTCTTTGTCATTTGAAAGATTTTAAAAACAATAATTGCGAACATTGAGCAAAATTTAAAAAACATTATTTTATGAAAATAGTCTTTTTAGATGGTTATACCACGTCACCCGGTGATATAGATGACTCATGTTTGCAGCTTCTCGGAAATTACCAAATGTATGACCAAACTACCCTTGATCAACTGGAAGAAAGGGCGGCTGATGCTGAAGTATTGATTACCAACAAGTTTGTCATTGACCACAATTCTCTTGCCAAATTGCCCAGGGTACAATACATCGTGGTAGCTGCCACCGGATACAACAACATTGATATCAAAGCTGTCAGGGAAAGGGGCATAAAAGTCAGCAATGTAAGGTCCTATTCAACCTCCTCTGTGGTACAACAGGCATTTGCGTCTCTCTTATCAGTACTCAACCGACCGACTCATTACTTTGAGGCTGTCCGCAAATCCAGATGGGAAAACAGCAACGATTTTTGTTTTTATGACCATTCCATCAGAGAGGTAAGCGGCCTTACCCTTGGCATTATTGGCCCTGGACAGATTGGAAAAAAAATGGCTGAGCTGGGCCACGCCTTTGGCATGAATGTCTTACTCTATTCCAGGTCGGGAGTTTCTCTTCCATTTGCAGAGACCTCTCATTTATTGCCCCATGTATTGGCTTCGGCTGATGTGGTTTCTCTCCATGTACCTCTATCCGATGATACCCGCGAAATGATCAATGCCGATAGTCTGGCGTTGATGAAAAACAATGCCATTCTAATTAATACCGGGAGAGGGGCCCTTATCCGAGAAAAAGAGCTGGCTGATCATTTAAAATCTCATCCTGCCTTCACAGCCATATTAGACGTGCTTACTTCAGAACCTCCTCAGGCCCATCATCCCCTTATAGCTCTGCCCAACTGTTACATCACGCCCCATATTGCCTGGGCATCGGCTAAGGCGCGCCAAAATCTGGTCAATGGCATTGCACAAAACATTGAGGCTTATTTCAGAGGTGAATGGATCAATGCCATTTATTAATACAATACTTGCCGCTGGGAGGTCCTTATCCCCAATTACTGATCAAACTTGCCTAACTTTGCCCCCGTCAGCCCACAAAAAAATTAAACCATGGCCTTAAAATCGATGCTGAAAGCGCTTTTCCGATACCTTCCCTTTGATGTTTCCATCAATCAGGCTTACGACCGTCAATCATGGCAGGTCATTAAAAAAGTATGCGATCAAAATGCTTGCTGTGTGGATGTGGGCTGTCACAAAGGTGAGATCATGGATTGGTTTATCCAGCGTTCTCCCAAGGGGAAACATTGGGGCTTTGAACCCATTCCGGATATGTATGATAAGTTGGTTTTAAAGTATCAAAATAACAAAAACATTACCATCTACCCATACGCATTGAGCGAAACCAATGGCACCACTACTTTTAATCTGGTAGTGACCAACCCCGCTTACAGTGGCATGGTCAAAAGAAATTATGATCATGCCAACGAGAAAGACCAAACCATCGAAGTGGAAATGAGGACCCTGGATGAGTTGCTGGCAGCGGTAAATAAAATAGACCTTATCAAAATCGATGTAGAAGGGGCGGAATTGCAGGTACTCAAGGGCGCTGCAAAGACCCTGGCCAGAACCAAGCCTACCGTTATTTTTGAACACGGCCTCGGTGCCTCAGATTGTTATGGTACGCAGCCAGCCGATGTGTTTCAATTTTTCCAGGAGCTGAACTACAGCTTAAACACCATGGAGAATTGGTTAAAAAACCTTCCACCGCTATCAAAAGAAGCATTTGAACAACAATTTTATCAGAAACTGAATTTTTACTTTATAGCGGTTCCTTATTGAAGTGAGATAGGGCAAAAAAAAGAGGTAATGCAAGTGCACTACCTCAACCCTAACCAAATGAAACCAAATTGATTGATTTGCTAGGATAAAGGTAAATATTTTGTCTTTTTAAATTTTACCAAATTTGTGATAAGTTTAAAAAATTATATTTCATTCATTATTTTGCACATTTTACCTTTCTATTTTAGATAATATTTAATAATGAATTGTTAACAGATTAAATA
>JAGNSQ010000166.1:1988-6002 GCA_017987975.1 Saprospiraceae bacterium | reverse complement strand
TGCCAACTTGAGTCTTCATTTTGTAGGGCATCATGGTGGATAAAGCTATACTGAATGGTATCAGCCGTTGTTTCATCGTATTTAAAATCTATGGTGTAGGCACCAAATGTTTTCGAAATCTCCGGTGACTGAAGTTCTCCTGACAGCTCAAGGCTGCCAACTAATTTGGGCTGTATATAGATGGCAAGACCTGTGGTAGCGATAGGAGCTACTTCAATGGCGGGTGCTTTTGCATCTCTTTCATAACTAACTGCCGCCCTGGCTACATATTTGCCGGATAGCGTAAGCTGTAAATCTTCGAGGTGAAAATGAAATCGGGGGGCGCCTGTAATCCCCGAATTGGCATTGTAGGATGAGGTAAAATACGAATTAGTTTCATTGTATGAGAGTTCAACATCCATATCCGGCTCAATGTAACCTGATAAAGCGCTGTGCTCTCCTGTTTCCCATTTGAAGTTGGATGTGTAAAGATCTCTACTAACTGCAGTAAACCTATCTGAGCGGGTGTCAATTGTCCAGGATTCATAAGCATCTTTCAGGGTGGCCTCGGTGGTATTAAAAGTGATGGTGTTGTTTTCGATGTCTATAGAGGTTACTTTTCGATAGAAGGCAATGCCATTGTTGGTGCCGGTGCTTACAAGGACATCTCCTACCTGAATTGCTTTTGCCCATGTGGCAGCTGCAGATGCCTTAATGGAGGTACTGTCCACGTTTACAACATCTGCTTCCTGTTCAGGTTTTAAAAGGGTAGTTTGCTCTTTAAGTACAACGTAGTTGTCTTTTATTTCAGCATCTGATTTGATATCATTGGGATTCAGATCTTCATCCTGGCAAGATGAGATGATAAAGGTAATGAAGCTCAAAAAGATATACATGTATAGTTTCATACTTCTTGCTTAAAGTTGAACAATGATTTCATCGCTAAAAGGACCTTGTCTTCCATCACTTGATAATGTGCGTACCCTATATCTCCATTTGACACCCGGCTTGCCCATTTCAGAGAAAGAATTGGTGGGCAAAATTTCGTATAACTGCTGGCTGGCATTATCAGCAGCTTTGTAAAGCATGTATTTGTGTTGTTCATTGTTTTCACCATCTTCGATCGAAATAAGGATGGTGTTTTCATTTTTAGTAAAAGATATTTCTGGCTTTGACAATTGAGATTTCATAGCAGCTATCTCAGCTATATCCACAGCCTTACTGATCAGACCGCCATCGTCTACCGCATGGATTTTATAATAATAGGTTACACCTGACTTAACGTTGGTATCGGTAAATGAAGGAGGTATCTTAGTTAATTGATGGATCAACTGCCAGTCTTGTGTACCTGTCTTCCGCCACAAATCATGTCTGACTACATCTCTTGAACTGGAGGGTAAAAGGGTTAGACGAATGCCCTCAGGCAAAACCCTGTAATCACCAATGAGGGCCGGTGATGGTGGGATTCGATCGGGTCGGCTGATGACCAAAGTATCAGATGGAGGGCTGCGCATGAAGTCGTCATCTATGGCAACAATAAAGTAATATCTTTTTTCATTCAGCAATGATGTACCGATGGTATCCTGGTAGATCCTGGAACGATGGGCTTGCGCATTGAGTTTGATAAAACTCCTTTTATTACCATCTGCGGCATAAATATTATAGCCAATGATGTCTTTTTCTGCATGCTCATTCCAGCCCAGGGTAACTATGCCGGTGGTGTCAACATAAGCAACTGGTTTGGAGGGCTTCGATGGTGGAACCATGTCATGAATGCGGGTGTAAAGAGGGGTAGAGTAGGCAAAATTTCCGGCGGTATCCGCTGCAATCAATCTGTACTTATAGATGCCTGCCAGATCGACCTCATCCGTTTTTTTATTTTCGTTCGGCTTTGCCCAATTGAGCAGGGTTTCTGTTTTATCGCCAAATGAGCGTTCCAAATGGAGGGCAGCTATGTCAGAAGGATTGTCGAGGGTCCAATACAGATTTTTTGTCAGGTGGTTCATCAATGTATCGGCATATAACGATGGAACAGGGGGAGGCGTTTTATCGCGACCCATGGCTATAATGGCCTCGGAGGGCAAACTTTCATCACCAAAGGCATCGTTGCCGATCAGCCTGTAATATTTTTTTTGGTAATTGGCATTGGGTGCGGTGAAGGAATAGTATTTTTTGTGGGTAGTTATCTTTTGATCGGTCATCTGCACAAAGGGCACCTCTGTCAATCTTGTGTAGTTGATGCCATCTGTTGATGATTCCACCCAATAAGAAGTGTAGTGGTAGTCATGCAGCTTTTGATCCCAGAACAAAACCACAGACGATTCTTTTTCTTCTTTTTGGTAAATGACCGGCTTAAATTTTGCTTGTTTGGATGGGATCACTTTGTAGGCCTGGTTTTCTCCAGCAACGACTTTATAGGCATAATTAAATTTTGGATTGATGGTTTTATCTGTAAACCTAAGTCCGGCTGCTTCTGCGGCAACTGCATTTTGATCGGCTACCAGATGCACCAGCGACCATCGATTGTTGAAGTTATCGGTTTTTTCAAGTATAGTACCATAGTCTGAAAAAGTAGAATTACCCCAATTGCGATAAATATTTTCAAGAACTACCACCAGGATTTCATTTTTTTGATTCAATGCTGCAGTGTTTTCTATTTTTGTGGAATCCCAGGGAATAATTGATGCTATTTCTTCATATTTTCCATTTTGGGATACATTTCTGCGGAAGACTTTGACCGGTTGTTTCAGCATTTTGTACCAGAGTTTGGCATCGGTGTAACCCCAACGCAAGACAATGGAATCTCCGTAGTGCTTGCCCTGTAGCTGTATGCTATTTTTAATAGATGTAACTTCTTTCTGGGCATGGCAAAAAGTAGTGAACAAAAGCCAAGTACAAACCACAATCATTGTTGGGTGAAGAAGGCGGATTTTCATTCCAGAGTTTTAATTGTACAAATATGTAAAATGGCCTGTATAAGTGACTAATTAAAACAGGTAGGGGGTAAAAATCCATGAAATCATGTAGGGGATAGTAGGGGTTAGGGACTAGGGGCTCCCATCACTTCGGATGGGACAGGTAGGGGGTAGGAAAGCAGTATATATAAATAAAGTATATGTGTGTATGAAATGGAGTAAAGAGTGACATCTAAAAAAAATTAAACCAAATGAGGGGGAGAAAATATTTTTGAAACATTAAGAGCATAAAAATGCATTGTGGTTAAGGTATGATAGCTAAATAAAGTGGTAAATACTTTGGGTAATGGAATATTGAGTAAATATATGAACATAGCCCCTACATCAGTGAACTGATGTAGGGGCACCATATGAACATAAGAATATGTCAAAAATACTTGTTTTGCCACAAAGAGTTGTGTTATTGACCTATTTTAGTTGCTAACTAATGTACATCAAATTGCATTATTTTACTGCTTCCCCAATCTTCTTCATCGTAATTATACGATTTATTGGCACGGAATTTTACCTTATTCGAAAAGCCATTTTGGCCGGGGCCCTGAATCAGATTTGAATTCAGGATGGTATTCGTAATAGATTCAAGATTTTGGATGAGGGCAGAAACCTGACCACTACTTAAGGATTGATTATAATTGGCACTGCCTGTGGGTGGATTGCAGGTGTTTTCTACGATGTCGAGCCATTGTTCTCCAAAATCGGCGTATTCCTGGGCGTCCTGGAGTACATCTTCAAGGATGTAATATTTTAGGGAGAACTCATTGGCGTAGGATACATTGCTACCTGAACCATTGAAGGCCTGGTAATTGACCATGAAATTATCATCTTCTTCATTGTTTTGGAGTACGGTGCTGTTGATGGCAAAATCATTGAGGGTGGCGTATAGATTTTCGGAATTAGACCAGGCAAAGTTGGTGGATGGAAGGTAGGGGAAAAGCAGGGGTACCACTGAAGTGCTGCCTTGACTGCCCGATCCTCCATTATTATTGTTATTATTATTTCCTGATTGGTTCTCATTGGTGCTGATACCACCACCTGATGATCCACCAGCTCCCTGGGTCTG
>JAGNSQ010000166.1:0-1888 GCA_017987975.1 Saprospiraceae bacterium | reverse complement strand
TATTGTTGTCAAGATTGGGTTTGTTCCAATTAAGACGGAGATTGCCCGAATTGTAGTTTACGGTTTGTCTGTTTAATTCTTCACCCTGGTTGTCGCGGTATACCGCAAAATAATCAAACTCTCGTCCTCTTGTATCCTGAGGGTAGTAATAGAGCTCGTTGATGTTGCTTTGGGTTTGCACGTAGTGTCCACCGGTATCTTCGTTTTGCAGGTAGAACTTTTGGTGGGTAATGGGCTTGGTTTTTCCTATGTATTCCTGTGGCATGGGATAGGGTAGGTCACCAGTACGGAAGGTTATTTCTTTTTCTTCCTTCCACGTTTGTCCATTGAGAGAGACCAGGACCTCATTGCCATTGTTTCTTTTTTCTATGGCCTTTACTACAATTTTCATTTTGTACTCTTTGTGTCCCTGCGCACCATTGGTAGGGCCTAAGAGATTCCGAGGTTTGTAAGTAGCACTTCTGCCATCTTCAGCCAACAAATCATAGTCGGTATCTCTTTGAGCCGAAGAACAATTGTTGCATTCTGCAGTCAATTCAAATTTATCCAGAACGGGTTTTATTTCATGGATTTTACCATCTACATCCGGAATGGAGAGCCATTCATCAACAGGCACGGTAAAACTGACAGAAGGTCTCACATTGGGATCGATGTCTCTGTTTTCTTCTTCATTGGGATAGTATTCTGCAATGATGGGAAAGTCAAAAGGACTTGTCTGCGGAGGTACACATTTATCGCCTATTGAGATCATCATCCTTGCACTTCCTTTAATGGTTCCGGCCAATAAATTGTACTGCAAGATGGCGCGACCATCGAGCCACATGGGATCAGGGCCTCCTGCTTCGAGCATCATAGCAGCTATCAGCTGGATGATTTTTACGTCAATTTCTTTGCCCAGAATCTTGCCTTTGACACCAATGGCTCCTTCAAGTCCAGCGTATGCCCTGCCAGATCCATACCAGCCATTGACCCCCGGATTTTGTACCACTCCATTAGAGGTGTAACAGGATTGACCATCTAAGTTGACCAACATGATGTCCATGCCTGTAAATATTTTAAGGCTGGCATAAAAGATAGCCCTGATTTCACATGAAGCCGTAACATGGGCACCCATAACCAGGCCGTGTCCTCCTGATGCCTGGAGTGGATTTCTTTCATCTTCTTTATTGCCGCCATCAAAACTGCCTTCATCAGAAGATTGCATGCCAAACAGGGTTGCCACTGCTCCCGGTGGAGGAGGGAGTTCTCCCGGAATATTTTGACCCGTCATGAGGTACAACATAGCTGAAAATCCTGCATCGATGCCAAGGTGGTTTCCATTTTTTTGATTTTGAGATAGGTTGAATCCCGGCAAGTCAAAGACAATGCCACCCATGTCATTGATGTAGGGGTTGCCGGCATTGAAAAACCAAAAGATATCGTCGCTGTCACTATTGCTGTCTTCTCCGGGAAATTCACTTTCTGGACCAATGGCAAAACCGGAGCGAATGAGTCGTTTATTCAAACCAGCACCATATAAGAGGTTGGGAATGATATTGGCATTGATTGTATTCTCGCCTAGTAAACATAACTTTGTGCCACCATTTCCATTGTCGGTAAAAGTAAGGGTAGTGCTAGAGCTACCGTAAAGTCGGGCATCGTTCCTTTGGGCATAACTTACAGCCATTGACCAAAAGTCGCCTCCAAAACCCAGGGATCTCAGACCTGTATTTACATTCCATTCTCCATAGACATAGGGATCGATCATGAATACCTGATCAGCTGCAATGTTCCAACTTGTATTAAATTTTAGAATTCTGTTTCCGTATACAGGCGTTGGTCTGGCGGCGCCGGTTGATGTGGGCTCAGGGTTGGTAATTTGGTCCATGGTAACCACAAATTCAGGGGC
>JAGNSQ010000165.1 GCA_017987975.1 Saprospiraceae bacterium | reverse complement strand
CTTTGTGGTAGCAGGTGATGGAGTAGCCAGAGAAGAACTGCAACAGCAGATGCCGAATGCCATTTTTTTAGGCAACCTGGATCATGAGGCATTGAGCATCTGGTATGCGAGTTCAGATGTTTTCCTCTTCACATCAGAAACGGAGACCTATGGCAATGTTGTGGTTGAGGCTATGGCTTCTGGTTTACCTGTTGTAGTGGCGAATGCAGGTGGCCCCAATGATTTGGTCGATCAATATGTGACAGGTATTAAATGTGATCCAAGGGATGCAGATGCATTCTATGCTGGAATAAATTTATATATGACTGATGAGCAACTCAGGTTAAAAGTGATCGATAATGCGCTACAATATGCCAGAAGTCTTGATTGGGATCAGCTGACTGCGACTTATTTTGCTATGGTTGAAGACATGTTAAGCCAAAATTGATACCAATGGAAGTATTATTCATTTCTCATAAATATCCTCCAGCAACTGGGGGAATGGAAAAATTTTCTTATGAATTGATCAATGGCATGACAAAACATGCCAAAGTTTACAAATTGGTTTATGAAGGGAATGAGCCAAGATGGAAGTGGTTTTTTGAATTGAGGAAGAGAACCCGAATTCTATTGGCTGAACATCCTCAAATTGCCATTATCCACCTCAATGACGGATTGATGATCAGTTTTGCCCGTTGGTTAAAAAAAGAAACGAGGATTCCCGTGGTGGCTACCTTACACGGCCTGGACGTGGTCTTTCCACTACCTTTTTACCAACGACGCATAATACCCGGATTTAATAGCCTTGATGCAATTGCCTGCGTGAGTTGGGCCACATTGGCAGCAGCCGAAGAACGGGGGATTGAAAAAAATAAACTAATCGTAATTAATAACGGGGTCGACCAAAAACTATCAGAACAGGAGACTCATGTACTTTTCAAAGAAGAGCTCTTTCTAAAATATGGGATAGACCCCAAATCCAGAATTATCTCAGGGCTTGGCAGAGCGGTTAAAAGAAAAGGATATAGTTGGTTTGTACAAAAGGTATTGCCCTCACTACCCAATGATGTTGTTTTTGTAATGTGTGGCCCTATATCGGACTACGGCGCTCACTGGTGGCATCAACTGCTGCCTACAGCTTGGGTTAATCGATTGGCCCTAATGATGGGTCACCCAACCGATGAGCCTTCTTTAAAAGTATTATCAAAACAATATTCTGGTCGGTTTATCAGAACAGGTCACATGCCAATGTCTGATATTCTACAAATATTAAAATCATCTGAAGCCTTTGTGATGCCCAACATCAAAGTCGAAGGAGATATGGAAGGATTTGGACTGGTCGCCTTGGAGGCTATTTTGGCAGGAACCGTGGTTTTTGCGGCCGGCCATGAAGGAATTACAGATGCCATTCATGACCAATTAAATGGGTTTTTGTTGCCTTCCGGAGATGAGCAACAATGGGTTGCCAGATTAAATCATCATCTTGAGCACCCGATAAGCGAAGAGAATAAAACTGCCTTTCAACAATATACCTTAAAGCATTATTCCTGGGAGAAAATGGTGTCAGAGTATTATCAATGGTTTCAAATTATCATCCAAAAACACTGATGTCCTACTGGTTGGCCGGATCGTTTTCGGGCTTTGTATAAGGTTTGTCCTTGCGGGCAATCAAAGAAACATTTACATACCGTTTTGGATTTAACCGAAGATCCTGTAGTAATAGCGACATATTGCGGGAAGTAGCTTCCAGATTTTCATACAACTTTTTATCATTGAGTAAAGCACCCAGGGATCCGCCCCCCTGATTGACTTTTGCCAATACCGCGTTTAAGTCTTTCATGGTGGCAGAAGTGGCATCCAGGGTTGTTTCCAATTTTTTAACCGCCTCATTGCTATTGTCTATCATGGTATTGGTTTTGGCCATTGTTTTACTAATGTCAGCCGTTGCCAATTGATTAGAGGTGGTATTCAGGTTTTTGAGCAGGCCGGTAATTTGCGCGTTGTTATCCGCCAGGTTTTTGGTAATCTTATTCATGTTGGCCAAAATGCCGTTCATATTCTGTTGGCTTTGAACCATCAGTTTGTTAAAATTACCGGTAAGGGCTGCCATATTGGCCATGGTCAATTCAAGGTTTCTAACTATCAAATCTACTTTACCGTTGTTGCCATCTTTTCCAAGTTCCTTCACCAGTTCTTTCACCTGGTCAGATGCACCGCTTATGTATTCATTGACTTCCGAAGGATCAATCATAGAACTTAAAAGGCCCAAACTTTTGCTGGTAAATTTGTGGCCAGAAGGAGCACAGTCGTCGCCCTTACAAACCGATTCAAAAACAAGTGACAAAGTCTTACCCCCTACAATACCTTCATTGCGCATTACTGCCTGGGCATTTTTGGGTATATTGATTTTACCATCTACTCTAAAAGTGACATCCATAGTATGGACATCATTGGGATTAATATTGATATCGGTTACCGTACCAATCTTGTAGCCATTGACGGTAACATCAGAGGACACGGCCAAACCCGTAACATCATTGAATGAACATAAATAGGTTCTGCTTGGTTGAAACAGGTTTTGGCCTTTAATAAATCTGTAACCCCATACGGCAGCAAACAATGTGATAAAAGTTAACAGCCCCAGTTTTACCTCTCGTGACATACCTTTTTTTTAAGAAACGCAAAATTAGTGAAAATAGTTGAACCCTTGATTTTCAAAGGCAATAGCGTCCATTTTTTTTAAAATAAACAGAATCCTGCTAATTATCTATTGCGATAAAAAAACATAAATCCACACAATCAAAAAAAATATGCGTAATTATCCATATTATCAACTGTAAAGTCAAGGCCTTGCCATAGATAAACGTATATTTGACTAATACAAAAAAATTATATTTAATATATATATTATATGTATTAAAATCTATACCAATGTTTTACAAATTAAAACATAATTTAATATGAAATTTAATTGCCCTTTATTTTCGCTCTTAGGCACAAGTCTCCTTTTAATGTTGACTTCATACACCCGTGCACAGTCATTACAACAACCTTCTGCCCCCTCAGAACGAAACCAGGCATATCAATGGAGGAATGATTCTGTCAATGCACAGTTAGCTGGAAATTGGTCGTGTATCAACATAGGACCCACCATTATGAATGGTAGAATTACTGATATTGATGTCAATCCGTTGGATGCACATGAGTTTTACATAGCCTATGCTTCAGGAGGACTGTGGCATACCCAAAACAATGGGACCACTTTTCAGCCCATTTTTGAACATGAAGCAGTAATGACCATTGGTGACATTGCGGTACACTGGCCAAGCCGAACCATTTATGTAGGTACAGGTGAAAATAACTCTAGCAGATCATCTTATGCGGGCAATGGTATTTATAGGAGTACAGACAACGGTAAGACATGGAAAAATCTTGGATTATCCGACACGCACCATATAGGTCGATTATGGGTGGATGTCAAAGATGAAAATAAAATAATGGTGGCAGCATTGGGTCATTTGTATTCAAAAAACCCGGAACGTGGCATTTTTAAAAGTGAAGATGGAGGTAAAACATGGAGTCAGCCATTATTTGTTAATGACTCAACCGGAGTAATTGACCTGATTGCAGATCCAATAGAAAAAAATACATTTTACTGTAGTTCATGGCAAAGGCAAAGGACTGCCTGGAATTTTTCCGGTGCAGGTCAGGGGTCTGCTATTTATAAGTCTACCGATGGAGGAAGAACTTGGACAAAGATGACAGAAGTGACATCAGGGTTTCCTGCGGGAGCATTTACAGGTAGAATCGGATTGACAGCATCCACTAAGAATAACCAAACCGTGTTATTTGCCATCGTTGATAATCAGGAAACAAGAGAAAGTAAGGTAGAGAAAAAACAAGGACTTACAAAAGAAGTATTAAAAACGATGAGTGTCGATACTTTTTTAAAACTCGACGACGCCAAGATAGAATCCTATTTAAGAGCCAATGACTTCCCTGAAAAATATGATGCCAAGGAAGTAAAAAAACTTTTGAAAAAAGGTGAAATCGAGGTTAAATCGTTGGTTGAATACCTGGAAGATGCAAATAACGTCATGTTCGAGGCAGAAATTAAAGGAGCCGAAGTATATACGAGTAACGATGGTGGGGTGAGCTGGAAAAAAACCCACGAAGGTAATTTGGATGGTTTGTATTACACGTATGGTTATTATTTTGGTCAAATTTCTGCCCAACCAGAAGAAGCTGAAGTACTTTATATTCTTGGTGTGCCTTTATTAAAATCAACAGATGCCGGAAAAACGTGGAAAAACATCAATGGTGACAATCAGCACGGAGATCACCATGTATTGTGGGTGAATCCCGCCAATAGCCGGCACATAATAAATGGCAATGACGGCGGGCTAAATATTTCATATGATGGAGGAGAAAGTTGGGTTAAATGCACAATGCCTGCAGTGGGTCAATTCTATGCTGTACAGACAGATAGTGAAGAGCCTTACAATGTATATGGTGGTTTACAGGACAATGGGGTTTGGATGGGTAAAAGTAATTATAAGTACAGTGCCGAATGGCAAAGTGACGGCGTATATCCTTATAAATCACTTTTAGGAGGTGATGGCATGCAGGTACAAGTTGATCCGCGCGACAATAACACCGTGTATACAGGATTTCAGTTTGGCAATTACTTTAGAATAGATGTTAAATCCGGGAAGCGCAAAAATATAAGTCCCAAGCATAATTTGGGCGAACGACCCTACCGATTCAATTGGCAAACACCTATCCTCCTATCGAGACATCAGCCCGAAATTTTATACATGGGAGCCAACAAATTTCTCAGGTCGCTGGACAAAGGTGATCATTTTAAAGCCATTAGTGAAGATTTGACCGCAGGTGGTAAGCCAGGGAATGTTCCCTTTGGCACCCTAACAGCCATTGATGAATCGCCTTTGGAATTTGGTCTGCTTTATTCAGGGAGTGATGATGGCTTAGTGTATGTCTCAAAAGATGGAGGCAACCATTGGCAAGACATAAGTAAAGGTTTGCCTGCATCTCTTTGGGTAAGCAGAATTGTGGCTTCTCAATATAAAAAATCAAGGGTTTATGTCAGCCTTAATGGCTATCGCAATGATGACTTTACACCCTATCTTTATGTTAGTGATGACTTTGGCATGCATTGGAGATCGATGGGTGATAACTTACCCCATGAAGCCATAAATGTATTGAGAGAAGACACTGAAGATGAAAAAATAATATTTGTTGGCACTGACCATGGCGTATATTTCAGCATAAACGGAGGGCACAATTTTCAACAATTTAGCAAGTCACTGCCCAACGTTGCGGTACATGATCTAGCAATACACAAAAAGGCCAATGAAATGATTATTGGCACCCATGGTCGTTCACTTTTCAAAACTGATATTGCTCCGATAAGAAAATTGAAGGACCTGAAAGACACCTTATTTACCATTACAAGCATTGAGACTATTAATTTCAGAACCAATTGGGGTAAAAAAATCAATGCTTATTCTGAAGTGAAACAGCCTATTATCAACATTTTGTATTTTGCTCAAAATGCCGAAAAGGCCCTTTTATCAATATCGTCAGAAAATGGTTTGGTTAGATTTAATAAAGAAATAGATCTTGGCAGTGGTTTAAATCGTTTGGAAATTCCCTTCTGGTTTGAAAAAAAGCCAATAGAAGCAAAAGTTAAATCAGGAAAGAATAAAAAGGAATCGGTTGTTAAAACAGAGCCTGAAGAAATGGCTGACGATGGTCATTTTTATCCAAAACCTGGAAAATATGCTGTTACTATAAAGTCGGAAAAATTTGAAAATTCGGCATCATTTCAAATAACCAATAAAAAATAATGTTGACCAAACGACGACTGATTGTCATTATTACTTTTACTGCACTCAGTGCAGCTCTTTGGTATATATTGCCACAAACAAGAGTTTTAAATGGTTATGTTGCCCGAACCGTTTGTAGCTGCCACTTTGAGATCAATAGACCTGTAGAACAAATAGTAAAAGAAGATTTAAGTG
>JAGNSQ010000164.1 GCA_017987975.1 Saprospiraceae bacterium | reverse complement strand
GCGCTAAGCGTATTGAATACTGTTGCTCCAACAAACACCAAACATACCATCACTAGCTTGCCTAATCCTGCCATCCTGAAAACTTTGACAAAATTGTCCTTCATGATAATGAGTTTTGGTTTTAAAAAATTTAAAAAAATTTGAGCCATATAATACACACAAGCAGTCAGATGCAATGCAACTGTCTGCCAATGAAAAAATATAAAACTTGTGGAGGAAATCTTACTAAGAAAGGAGTTGAGTTTGGTTCCTAAAATGAGTAATTATCCCTCAGGTTGTAGTTTCTTAATTCTATTGGTAACAAAGGTAAAAATAAATCAATCTCAAAAACTACCTAAAGAGGGGTATTTATAAAATATTAACAAATAATAATTCGTATATTATTGATTATCTCGCATTTACAAAATCATGTCGGATAAATGTCATTTTATGGACTAATTTCTATTTTTACCAGGCAGAAAAAAAAGTTAATCCACCTAAATCTTTGCTTACTAAATAAAAAAAGAGAGATGGTGACATCTCTCTTTTTCTATGAAAATATATTTTACTAATCTTTATTTCATATCAACCGCAGGCTTTTCCTTTTTGGTTCCGATATCTACCCTGGCCGTAATTTCGTGAGAGCCGTTGTTGTAGTCCTGAAATTGGTGGTTAGAAACGTTGTAAGAATAATAGAATCCAATACGATCAATATTCATGCCCAACAAGAAGCCCAACATTTTATCTGCTCCTACCCTATAAGTTACACCTCCTGAAAGTTTTTCTTCCAAAAATCCAAGTTTAAGATTGAGGTCTACATGGGTGGGTACATTGTTCAATTTTTTCAACAAAATAGAGGGAGACATAGATATACCCGTGGTAGTCGAAGTCACTTTATATCCAAAATTTAACATAAAGCCAATCTCTCTTTCATCATTGACAGTTGTATTGTCAATTCGTGAGGAAATCAGCGAGGGCAAGGCAATGCCGTAGGTAAATTGGCCATTGTATACACCGTGTACGCCAAAAGAAGCATCGATGTATTCTATGCCTTCTCTTCTGGCATTGATAACAGCATCCGGTTCATTGAGTGGGCTACCCGCGTTATAATTATTGAGACCATGTTTGACATACTCAGCAGACAATCCAATGCCAAGTTGATTGGAGGCACTTTTGATATTGTAAGAAAAGCCAAGTTGGCCTTTTGTAGTTTGCAAAGCACCAAAGTTGTCTTGCAGGGCCAAAACACCTATACCCAATCTGTTACCTAGCATACCGTCATAAGACAAAGTAACTGTCTTAGGACTGCCTGGAAAAGTTGACCATGTATTCCTGTAGTTAATCAATAGTTGCTGACCACCATGTTGGGCGATAGCTCCCGGATTGACTAAAACCTGATTAAAAAAGGAGTGCGAGTACACATATCTTTCATCAAAATAACGCTGTGCAACAGCACTGTTGATGAAAACGATACACATCAAAACAGGCATCCATATTTTCTGAATCAATTTCATTTTATTTCGTATTAATTATGTTTGTTATTGTTTCGAACAAAGATTCTTACAATAAAATTAGTTTACTCTGATAATGGTTAAAGTTCCTTTATAACTTGTAATCTGGTTTGCAGATCCAACTACATTGATTACCCACAAGTAGCTGTTTTCAGGTAAGGCAACGCCATCCTGATCAACTCCATCCCATAGATTATCGTAGTTCTTTTGTGAATAAACCAGATTGCCCCATCTGTCGTAAATAAACAATTCATTTTCATCATCCGGAGCGCAAGAAATAACAAAGTAGTCGTTGGCCCCATCGCCATTGGGTGTGATGATACTTCTAACTTCATCGTAACAAGTACCTCTGTTGTCACAATTTTCAACCTTAAGATTGGGTGCTGATTGCTGGCAGCCATTGGCATCGGTAACTACCACGCTGTAGGTGCCAATTTCAAGGTTGGCGAGGTCTTGGGTATTATCGCCCGTAGACCAGGCATAACTATAACCACCAGCACCACCACTGACAGAGATGTCAATAGTACCCTCGTTCTGACCCTCAGTGCTACAATCAATGGTTTTACTAATCAGGATGATAGTAGGTTGGGTTACGGTATAATTTTTTGTTACTGATTTGTTATCAGCATCGGTAAGTTTTACGGTATAAGCACCAACGCACAAGCCACTGAAGTTGAAACTACCAGCCGTGGCCAGAGATCTGGTTCCTGTAGCTGCACCTGAAAGTGTAACTGTGTAAGGTGCTTTGCCTGTAGCATCCACCACTCCTGAAATCACGGCATCGCATGCATTTACGCAGGAAACCCCATAACCACTATTGGTATTTTCTGAGCTGACACTGGCAGAAAAACTAGGATCTGTTGAATTAATTAGTATAATATTGAAAGCAGTGCTTGTTGCTTTACAACCATTGGCGTCTGTAACAACAACGGTAAATGTACCGGGTGCCAAACCGGTAAGGTCTTGAGTAGTTGCGGTACTGCTGCCAGACCACTGATAAGTATAGTCAGGTGTTCCACCAGCAACAGAAATATCAATGGCTCCATTGGATCCAGTAGAATTGGTAGGAAGGCCTGTGACAGTTAATGCAGTAGCAGGTTGACCTACTACAATCAGCTGCGATGCTGTTTTTGCAGGATTTGATTTATCGGTTACAGTGACTCCGTAGGTACCTGCCACCAAGTTGGCCCTTGTAGTGCCTGTTTCAGTTGAATTGGCCCATGCTATAGTATAATCCGGGCAACCACCTGTGATGGCTAGTGAAATACTACCTGAAGCTTCATTGAAACATTTGGCATTGATTACCGTTGCGTTAATCTTGAGGTCTTCAACCGGGTTTTCTCCCACATCAAAAGAACGAGAAACTGAACATAAGTTGGCATCCGTAACAGTTACGGTATAACTGCCTTTGACAAGTTGAGTTACATCTTTGGTGTTAGGTCCATGGGCCCAGGCAAAGGTATAGTTGGGTGTACCGCCGTTGACAGTAAGTGTGATGCTACCCAAACTGCCACAGCCTACATTGACAACATTACCGGACACAGATATAGCAGCTGCCGGTTGGCTGATGGTAGCCGTTTTACTACACATTACTGTACCGCTGCAGGTAACCTCCAAAACGTAAGTTCCAGACGGGATATTGGTTAGGTTACACGCGCTCACCGGCAAAGGACTTCCAAAAGCTACTCCATCTTTTTTCCAAATACACTGACAATCTGCTGTAGCATTGGTTACGGTGGCAGTGATGTTTCCATCTGAACCACCGAAACAAGAGACATTTTTGAATCCAGTAATGTTGCATTCAATTGAATCTGTAGTTGGACATTCAATTTTTGCAGAGCCGGCATCCACCGTATAAGGTATTTTAATAGCACTGGCATTGATAAATTCAACGGTAAAGTTGGGAAGATCGGAAACATTGATAGCAGAGGTTGCATCACAGGCGCCGGTCGCTTTATATCTCATGTTGAACAATAAACCATTGTTGGTGATGGTGGTAGGTGATGTACCATTGAACCAATTGAAACGGTAGGTATCTCCACTTGGATCCAGAGATCCTGCAGGGTTGCCAGGTAAGGCATCCAAATTTCTGTTGACAAAGGTTAGCACATTTTTATCCCACTTGATGCCCATTTGAACACCGGTGATATCGATGAAATTTTCAACATTGAAGGCTACGTCAATTTCATTGTCTTTATTCACAGTTACATCGGCTATCGTTACTTTCAGCTGGGCAACGTTGGCTACCGTTACTTTTCCATCAATATTTACATAAGGTACAGAATTGCCTTGCGAATTGGTGTATTCGGTTTCAAGATCACCATTGGGTGCTGTATTAACCAGGTCAATGATGGTCATTGAACCAACAGGGCCAATCACATTAAAACATATTTCCATGAGCCTTTCGCCATTTGGAATGGTAAGAGGCGGATTGGCCCCAGGATTGAGCCAAACAAAGTTAAATTCTCCACTACCTATGTTGGAAGTGTTGTATTGATTGCCTGGCAGTGCATCATATTTAATAGGTAAAACCATTTGTAAAACGGTGGGATCCCATTTGATTTTAGACTGGGCTCCATCCATATTGATAAAGTTGTCTACTTTAATAGGAATGCAGAGTTGCACGTTTGGAGGAGTAACCAGTTGAGGTGCTGTCACAGTGAGATCGTCTCCCCCACCGCCACCAGGTGTACATCCTGTGCCATTGATTTTTGCCTTACCTTCGGTGAAAGCGACCGGCAAAACTTCAAAATTTTCATTATAATATTCACTCTTGGTAGGCGTATTGCTTCCAAAAATGCGGGTTGAATCGCACTCTACGCCTACAGCTTTCAATCTAAGGGTAAAAAGTCTTGTATTGGTAGGAAGACTAACCGTATTGGCATTAGACCAAAGGCAAGACGTCTGGCCTTGTTTGATTGGAGACCCTGCCCCTGGGGTAGCGATGTCGAGACTACCCTCCAGTACCTGCGGACTGATGATATTAGAAATGGCAGCAAATCTAAACTTGGTAGAGTCCCAGTTGATAGAAAATTGCATGCCGAACAAGTTGTTAAAATTAGCGACCGTGACATCAATGTTGGCAGTATCGCTGGCATTTACACTGGCTGTGCCGTATTTAATGTTCAGGTTTTGTGCAGACAAGCCGGAATAGATCAGCGTGGAAAGTACCGCAACGAAAAAAAATTTCCTCATTATCGAGAATTTATGTTTCAAAATTAATTTACAAAAATAAGCAATTCAATTCACTGTGGGCAAGATTGCCCCAGATTAATTATATTTAATTGATTTTATTAGTTTTATATATGGGGTTTTTGTGTTCTATCATGGTTTCATATTAATATTTTTCATCATATATAAGCAGCAAATTTTGAGCCAATTTTTACATTGTGTACGTAAGTAAACGTATAAAGCTCCAAAATTACTCCCCAAAGACTTAAAATAGAATTAAAATATCAGCTTACCGGGTATTAATTTTAAATTTGGAAAAAAGAAGGAGTAATGGAGCAGTTTCTAGATTTTTTTGGAAAGTTACCTAATATTGGTAAAGTTGGCTGGATTGTGGTTTGTATGTCGATTTTCTGGATATTGGAAGGAATGTGGCCCCTTGCCGGATTTCGTTACCAAAAATGGCGACATGCATTTCCGAACCTGGTATTTTTAACCACCACCATTTTGATCAATGCCCTATTTGGAGTGCTGATAGCCGGATTGTTTCTTTGGATGGATCAGCATCAATTTGGCTTGTTGTACCTGTTTGATTTGCCTTGGTGGCTAGAACTCGTCATTGCCTTGTTACTACTTGATTTTCTGGCTCAATATCTGATACACTATCTGTTACATAAAGTTAAATTTATGTGGAAGTTTCACATGGTTCACCACAGTGACACCGCGGTGGATGTGACGACAGGTACCCGACACCATCCAGGTGATTATACGATGCGTGAGCTGTTTTCATTGATTGCCATAATATTGAGTGGAATGCCTTTTGCTTACTACATTTTCTACAGGTTGACAACCATTTTGTTTACCTATTTCACCCACGCCAATCTCAATGTACCCAGTTGGTTGGACAAGGCGATCAGTTATATTTTCATTTCACCCCATATGCACAAGTTCCACCACCATTTTGAGCGCCCCTGGACAGATACCAATTTTGGCAATATTTTTTCGATCTGGGACCGGTTGTTTGGCACTTTTGTTTACGACGATCCCCGCAAAATAAGGTATGGACTCGATGTTTTGCAGGACAGCACCTCAGATCAACTGGGCTACCAGCTGAAGCTGCCATTTGACTCTGGTATTAAGACGGACAGGTGATTGGAGGGATCGGAGGTGTGACTGAACGGTTTGGCGAAGCCAAAAAAATGACTGGCAAGGCATTTTAGTGAAGAAACCACGAGCGCCGCGAGTGGCTATTTCAAATTTTATTCGGAGGTGTCGGAGGTGATCGGAGGTTTCGGAGGGATTGGAGGTTTCGGAGGGATTGGAGGTGTCGGAGGTGATCGGAGGTTTCGGAGGTGATCGGAGGTTTCGGAGGGATCAGAGGTTTCGGAGGGATTGGAG
>JAGNSQ010000163.1 GCA_017987975.1 Saprospiraceae bacterium | reverse complement strand
GCATCTCAATTTTCCTTATATTTATCTTTTTGCTCTATACAGGCTGATTGATCTTTGCCCTATTCAATAATGGAATACAAACGAATTGCAATTCGCCAAAAGATTTAACAAATCATGAAAGATAAACACAAAGAACCACTGGCCGAAAACATGGGCTTTGGCAATAAGGTATCAGCCAGAGCGAGGTTGGTGAAAGAGGATGGCAGCTTTAACATAGAGAGAGTGGGCGGTGAGGCGGTAAAGCCCTTTGAACACCTGGTAAACCTGCCATGGCATACGTTTATCCTGGAGCTGATAGGGGTTTTTCTGCTGCTCAACGGGGTGTTTGCCTCACTGTATTTCAGCCATGGCATCGAACACCTGAGTGGCAAGCCCGCAGGGGGCTGGGAAGATTTTATGCACTGCTATTATTTCAGCATCCAGACGTTTACCACTGTGGGCTATGGCTACCTCAATCCGCAAGACCACTTTACCAATGTGGTTTCTTCGTTAAATTCTCTTATTGGGCTAACTTGTTATGCATTGGGAACGGGCCTTCTCATTTTTCGGTTTTCCAAGGCACCGGTGAAGATCCGTTATGCTGATAAGGTGGTATTGGCACCCTATGGCGACCAAAAATCACTACAATTGAGGCTGGTGAATGCAGGGGTGAATACACTTATCAACATGGAAGCCTCACTCAATATGACCTGGCTTGAGGACGTTGAAGGACAGCGCAGGCGCAAATTTCAGCGGCTGCAGTTGGAGTTGGATTTTATTTATCTGTTTCCTCTCAACTGGACCCTCATCCACATCATCAATGAAAAGAGTCCGTTTTACCACAAGACCCTTGATGAACTGAGGGAGCAGACGGCCGAGCTGCTGGTCATGGTGAGAGGATACGACGATACGTACGATCAGTTTATTTACAAAAATCATTCGTACTGCATTGAAAATGTGTTCGAAAATGAAATATTTTTGCCCATGTACGAGAGCCGGGAGGAAAAGACTCTGCTTTTTATTCAAAAACTTAGTGATACGCGAAAAGTGTAGATTAAACCTTTGTCCAGATTAAAGGTCAAAATACCACAATCCAGAAGTAAATGGTGCATGCTGAAGACGACAAAATCGTAGAATTGCTACGAAACGGAGCTACCCTAGAGCAGGGTTTCCGGTTGTTGATGCATAAGTATCAGGAAAAAGTGTACTGGCATATTCGTCGCATTGTGGAAAGCCATGAGGATACTGACGATGTGCTGCAAAACACCTTTATCAAAGCCTACCGTGGCTTTGACAACTTTGAGGGAAGGTCGAGCCTGTTTACGTGGTTGTACCGTATAGCTACCAACGAGGCGTTGACCCATCTTAAAAATAAGAAAAGCAAAAGTACACTGGTTCTGGAAGAATTTCACACCAGCAACTCATCGGCCCTTGACCACGACTTTGACGAGGACAAGGCTCTTCAAAAGTTGGCGGTAGCACTGGAAGGTTTGCCCGAAAAACAAAGGATTGTATTTAATATGAGATATTACGACGAGATGAGTTATCAGGATATGTCCCAAATTTTGGATACCTCCGTGGGTGCTTTAAAGGCTTCGTATCACCACGCCGTAAAAAAAATAGAAGCCGTGTTGTTGGCCTAAAAAGGTAGAAGATGGAAGAAAGAGAACATTTGAACAAAAAGCTAGACCTATTGCGGCACAAAAGTCGCTTTGATGCCCCACCAGCCGGCTATTTTAGCCAACTGGAAGACGAGGTAATGGCTCAGATCAGGATAAACGAATCCCTGAAAAGGGAAAATCAACCTACCGTGCCGGACGGCTACTTTGATAACTTCTCGGCATCAGTAATTGAAAAAATAGAGGTAAAGTCTGCCTCCGGAAAGATGATGATCATGCGCAACTTGCGATGGTTGTCTGTAGCCGCCGTGATGGTATTTGCCTTGGCAGTGATGCTCAAATTTGTCCTTCCGGCAGGTGTGATGAGAGAAGAAAAAAACAATTTTGCATCGATGAGCCAAAAATTTGGCACTGAGCTAAGCCATGATGATGTCAATCACCTGATCCAGTCGTTTAATTCTGAAGAAGACTTGTGGATGCTGCAGGAATTGGAGGCGGCCAATACCGGAGACCTGCCCGAAATAGAAGGCCTGGGTGAAGATGAGCAATTATTACAAGACATCATGACCGATGAAGAATTGGAGTACCTCAATGAAATTATGTAAAGAATCATTTTAGTTTTATAGAAATGAAAAAGACCTCAATAGTATTAAGTTTTTTGCTGATTAGTTCAGTTATGTTTGGCCAGATGGGCAAACGACGCGAAGCGCTGGAAGAAAGGGTAAAGTCACTCAAGATTGCCTTTGTTACCGAGAAGCTTGCTCTTTCGCCTGACGAGTCAGAAAAATTCTGGCCTGTGTACAACCAGATGGAAGCCGAAAGGGCCAGCCTGATGGCAGAGAAAAAATCTGATTTTGGTGATGATATTACCGATAAAGAAGCGCAGCTTTACATCACAAGGCACTTTGAAATCCGCGAAAAAGAAATCCTGCTCGAGCGTAGATACATCGATAAGTTTAAGACCCTTTTGCCCGACCGCAAGGTGGCCAAATTGCTGTGGGTTGAAAAACAATTCAGACAGGAAGTGATGAGCAACATCATCAACAAGGCCCGCAACCGCAACCGTTAGATTGGTGTCCGCCGAGAGATTGGTGAGTGCCAACAGACCAGAATTGGCATAAAAATGTTGTTGCCTTGAAAACCAAAGTTTTAACAAACTGTTGTGATAATATGACCGTATAAAAGGTATTTTATTTTCTACATTTGCGGCCTGAAAAAAGTTAAAAATTATCAAATGACAACAGCTGAAAAACAACTGAGTTATAAAGTAAAAGACATCAATCTGGCCGCATGGGGCAGGAAAGAAATTGAATTGGCAGAGGCAGAGATGCCGGGCCTGATGGCACTTAGAGCAGAGTACGGAGAAAGCAAGCCTCTGAAAGGAGCAAGGATTGCCGGCTGCCTTCACATGACCATCCAAACAGCAGTATTGATTGAGACCCTTGTTGAGCTGGGAGCTCAGGTATCATGGTCCTCATGTAACATATTTTCAACTCAAGACCACGCTGCGGCAGCCATAGCTGCTGCAGGCATTCCTGTATTTGCTTGGAAAGGCATGAACGAAGAAGAATTTGACTGGTGTATTGAACAGACCCTTTACGCCTTCGAAGAAGGGCAGCCTTTGAATATGATCCTCGACGATGGTGGTGATTTGACCAACATGGTTTTTGATCGTTTCCCTGAGTTGATAACCGACATCAAAGGTTTATCAGAAGAAACCACTACCGGAGTCCACCGTTTGTACGAGCGCATGAAAAACGGCACCTTGCCTATGCCTGCGATCAATGTAAATGACTCCGTCACCAAATCTAAGTTTGACAACAAGTACGGATGTAAAGAATCGCTGGTCGACTCTATCAGAAGGGCCACCGATATTATGATGGCCGGTAAGGTAGCTGTCGTTTGTGGTTATGGTGACGTTGGTAAAGGATCAGCAGCTTCTTTAAGAGGTGCTGGTTGCAGGGTCATCGTTACCGAAATCGACCCAATATGTGCACTTCAGGCTGCCATGGATGGCTTTGCTGTAAAAAGATTGGAAAATGCTTTGACTGAGGCTGACATCGTAGTAACCGCTACTGGTAACAAGTCTATCGTAAGGGGAGAACACTTCTTGAAAATGAAAGACAAAGCCATTGTTTGTAACATCGGCCACTTCGACAACGAGATCGACATGGCGTGGTTGAAAGAAAATTATGCCGACACCAAGGTTGAGATCAAGCCTCAGGTTGACAAGTATACCCTGAATGGCAAAGACATCATCATCCTGGCAGAAGGCCGTTTGGTCAACTTGGGTTGTGCCACCGGACACCCATCCTTTGTGATGTCCAACAGTTTTACCAACCAAACCCTGGCTCAATTAGAGCTGTGGTCTAACAGCGCAAGCTACAAAAACGAGGTTTACACCCTGCCTAAGCACCTGGATGAAAAAGTAGCCAGACTTCACTTAGCCAAAATTGGTGTGGAACTGGAGACTTTGTCAGATGAGCAGGCCAACTACATCGGGGTAAAAGTAGAAGGACCGTTTAAACCAGAGTACTACAGGTATTAATGGACCTCACCACCCTTTTTCTTTTGGTCAGTCAACTTTGGGTGTCAGTGGCACCCAAAGTTGACGTTAGTTCAACCCTGCACGACATCCATGTGAGTCGCACCGAGGTCAACTACGATACCCAAACCTCGTCTGTTCAGGTCACTGTGCACCTGTTTATTGATGATTTGGAGAAGTCGCTGGTAAGATCGGGACACAAGGCACTTAAGCTGGGACAAAACAATGAGGCCACTCAAGCCGACGATGCTATTGCTCACTACCTTGAGCAGCATTGTATCCTAATAGAGGGTGGTAAAAATCTCAAGCCCACCTTCATTGGCAAGGAGCTATCTGAAGATCAAATTGCCTTTTATTGTTATTTGGAGTACCCGATTAACGGTTTGGCAAAGGAATTGGGAATCAAAAATAATATTTTGACTGAATTGTATTCAGACCAAAAAAACATGGTATTTATTACTAAAAACAAAAAAAGAGTAGCGAGTTTTTTATTTGATTCGGAACAGTATTCGGATAAAGTAAGATTGTAATGCGTTTTTTTACATAAAATTTTGGTTTTGTGCGTATTTACACCTATCTTTGCGCTCCAATTTATAAATTTAAGATCAATGGCAAACCATAAGTCATCTAAGAAAAGAATCAGGCAAGACCTTGTTATCCGATTGAGGAACAGGTATTACAAAAAATCTGCGAGGACCGCGATTTCAAAATTGAGATCAATGGAAGACAAAGCAGAGGCTGTAAAGTACCTTCCTAAAGTAGTTGCCATGGTCGACAAGTTGGCAAAGAAAAATACATGGCACAAAAACAAAGCATCTAACTTGAAGAGTAAGTTGATGAAGTTTGTGAATGCCATCGGATAGTCAACCAGTAACCGATAGAGAAAAAAAGGGATCAAGCTTAGCTTGGTCCCTTTTTTTTTAGTGGTAAACGGGCTTCGGAGCATCCGGGATCGGAGCACGTGTCCTTATAACTGCGAAGCGGTTGTAGGGATCCGGGATCATAACTGAACGGTTTTGGCACAGCCAAAAAAATTGGTCCCTACATGCCGCTGGTATGTAGGGATCAATTTAGAGAAGTGCTTCGGGAAGCTCAGTATCGTTCGATTTTGCAAATCAAGATTTGCAATCTCACGGAGCACCACGCGCTCATCGCGTGGCATCGACAAATCTTAATCATATACTGCAGCACGTGTCCCTACGACAGCGAAGCTGGTGTAGGGATCCGGGGTCGGAGCATCCGGGGTCGGAGCATCCGGGGTCAGAGCATCCGTTGCTCCGAAACCGATTTACGAAAAAAAGCCGTCTCTTTTGCAAAAGACAGCTTTTAATCTAACAACTAAAAAACTATGATAAAAACTTATACGCCTGAGCGTTGCTTTTTTAGAACCTGATCAACTTGGCGTTGATGTTTTTTAAAGAACGGTGTCTCGCCGTTTTGGGATTGTAATCCGACTGGAGAGAGTCTTTTTCAATGATCTCACCAATTAAATCTTTCTGGCGCACCATTTCTACTTTAGACCTTACATTTTTTTCTACCAGCAATTGGTATAACATACTTTTCATTACTCAAAATTTTAAATCAATTTTACGAATAAAACAGAATATAATTTTATTGTTTTTGTCATACTTCTGATAAAACAGAATTAAATATGGCAATTAAAAATAATAATTAAAACTGTAGTTTTCTTTTAATTTTTCACAATGCAAATTTAAACGAATTAAATATGTTTTGCAAGGCTTTAAAGTTATTTTAACAAAATATTATTCTTTTATTTTTAATTTAACTTCTTTTGGTAAGAAATGCGACAGTGATTTTACTTTGGGAATGAATGAGGGCGAATCTTTTGCAGTTTGTTGGCATTTGCGGGTATTTTACAGCGCTTTGTTTCAGGTCTTATAGTAGGGAAGATTGTCTGTATATCGT
>JAGNSQ010000162.1 GCA_017987975.1 Saprospiraceae bacterium | reverse complement strand
CCTGCTCCTACAGAGGCAAAAAGTAGGAGGTCGCCCGGCTGAAAGTTATGACTTCCCAATTCATTGTGGGAGATAAGATCGTAAAGGGTGGGCAGGGTAGCTACACTGCTATTGCCCAGCCATGAAATTGACATAGGCATTAGGTTTTCACTATCGGGCACCCGATCATAAAGCGCATAAAGGCGTTGGAGAATAGCTTCGTCCATTTTAGCATTGGCCTGGTGAATTAAAACTTTAGCAACCTGGTCGATATGAACACCACCCTTGTCGAGGCACATTTTCATGGCATGGGGAACATGTTCAAGTGCGTATTGGTAGAGTTTGCGACCGGTCATTTTTAAATAAAGTTCTGGGTCTGCGCCTTCCTCATGAGCATAACTTGGGCCCATATGCAACATAAAAGCATGGTGTTTTGTATCAGAACGAGAAACGTGACAGATCAGACCTGAATCGTTATTTTGCCGGGCCTCCAATACTACAGCACCCGCCCCATCTGCATAAAGCATGGAGTCTCGGTCATGGGGATCGCAGACTCTCGATAAGGTTTCAGCGCCAATCACAAGAGCATATTTGGCATCCCCTGATTTGAGGTAATAATCGGCCTGAATGACACCCTGCAGCCAACTCGGACAACCAAAAGGTAGATCATAAGCTACACAAAATGGATTTTCAATGCCCAGGTGGTGTTTTATTTTGGCAGAAAGACTGGGTACTAACTCAGTCCGCCTGTTGGCAAAAGAAATATCTCCAAAATTGTGACCAACAATGATGTAGTCAAGTTTTTCCCTATCAATGCCCGCATCTGCAATGGCTTTTTCAGCTGCCATTTTACCAAGGTCAGATGCCAGCTGATCATCGTCGGCGTATCTGCGTTCTGCGATGGTAGTAATTTCCTTAAATTTTTCAGTTATTTCTGACCCATCTTTGTCCAGTTTTTTGCCATAATTTTCATAAAATACCCGGGAGGCAAAATCAGCATTTTTCATGGTTCGGGTCGGAATGTGGCTACCAGAGCCAATGATGTGGGTGCGGAACATTATGGTTTGTTTTGTAATACTCTGTTCAATCCACCTTAGAATTGAAGTTGTAAAATTACCCAAAGATAAAACAAAATTAATATAAAATAGCGCGAATTACTCCGACGTACAAATGGCTATATTGTGATATAAATCACAGATATACAAAATTATAGGTTGTATTTATACGGTTTACAAAGCCAGGTATAGCCGATTTTTACAAATCAACTTTCAGTTTTTGTTATCAAAGGTGGGGTTTATATATCATCAGAAATTGCAAGGTATATATCCATTTAAGTGTTTAAGTATAAAAATGCCAAAGAAGGGTTGTCGATTTATAGTCAAAACCACTAAATCGACTTATCTAACAAGCAATGCGGGTAAAAATACGTTTGTAAGAAGCGGAAAATGTAAACAAATAAACGTGTTGGCAACCCGCGTAATGATCGGTGAACAAATGAAGGGTTTCATCACATATTGTGAAAAATTTTTGAGTAGATATAAAAATAAATAATCAGCTTTTTAGGTATCCGAAATCAGAGAGGGGTTATTGCATAAGTATCTGCCTAAAAGGAAGAAAACTCGATGTTGGAATTTTTTTTCTCCTTGGTAAAGCTGCAAGCCAAGACATTGTAGTAGAAGGAGTCTGTCAATGATGATACCATGGATAAGAATTAACCGTTAACTTAATTATATTTGTTTTATAAACCATATTTATGAGTATTCGCATTCAGGAAGGAGGTCATGAAATTTCAGGAGCATTAAAATACATGTTGAAGAAATTTGAAAAGATGCCTATTAAACTTTGTGTTGACCCGGAAGAAGGGGCTTTGCACATTGCGAGGTATATTGCATTGGCCATCAGGCAGAAACAACAAGACAATCAGTATTTAGTGTTAGGACTGGCTACAGGGTCATCACCCATCAAAGTGTACAACGAATTGGTGAGGATGCACAGAGAGGAAGGGCTTTCGTTTAAAAATGTGGTGACATTTAACCTGGATGAGTATTATCCATTGAAGGCCGATGCGCAGCAATCCTATGTTAGGTTTATGCACGAATATCTTTTTGATCATGTAGATATTGATTCTGCGAATGTACATATACCGGATGGCGAATTGCCCATAGAAAAAGTGGAGCAATTTTGTGCAGACTATGATAAAAAAATCCAACTTTTTGGCGGCCTAGATATTCAAATTCTGGGTATTGGCCGGACAGGACACATAGGCTTCAATGAGCCAGGTTCCTGGCTTTCGTCCCGAACCAGATTGGTAAAGTTAGACCATGTAACAAGGGTGGATGCAGCCAAAGATTTTGGCAAGGAAGAAAATGTACCCTATAGGGCTATAACTATGGGCATACAGACCATTATGTCTGCCAAACAAATATTCATAATGGCCTGGGGTTCTCATAAAGCTGAAATTGTGCGTGAGGCCATCGAAGGGGAGGTAAGTGAAATGGTGCCTGCTACCTTTTTACAAGGCCATGCCAACGTTAAATTTTTTCTTGATCCTGCCGCCGCCGCAGAACTTACTCAGGTGAAAACCCCGTGGCTTGCCGGAATTTGTAATTGGGATGATGCCTTAATTGCCAAGGCTGTGATTTGGTTGTCACTGCGATTGAGCAAGCCCATATTGAAATTACTTGACGAAGATTACATCAACAATGGGCTTTCAGAACTCATTGCTGAATACAATACGGCGTATACGCTCAATATTCGAATATTCAATAAACTTCAGCATACCATTTCAGGTTGGCCAGGAGGTAAGCCTAATGCCAGTGATGCCAACAGGCCAGAACGCGCTCTTCCTGCTCGCAAGAGGGTCATTATCTTTAGTCCTCATCCAGATGACGATGTGATCTCAATGGGAGGCACTTTTCTGCGGCTGGTTGAACAAGGTCACGATGTACATGTTGCCTATCAGGTATCAGGAAATATAGCAGTTCACGATGTAGATGCATGGCGATATGCGCAATTTTTGGGAGATTATGCCGCTGTAATGGGACTTGAAAGTGAGGGGCTCAGTAAGACGGTAGAAGAAATAAGTAATTTTCTTAAAGCAAAAAATAACAATGATGTTGATCTGCCTTCACTGCGCAAATTGAAAGGCATTGTAAGAAGGGAAGAAGCCAGAAGTGCGGCCCATTTTTGTGGACTGGATGAAGCGCATATCCATTTTTTAGACATGCCTTTTTATGAAACAGGGGGTGTGCGCAAAAATAAATTATCAGAAGCTGATGTCAATATCATTGTAGACCTGCTCAATGATGTGAAGCCTCATCAGGTTTATGCAGCAGGTGATTTGGCAGATCCGCATGGCACCCACAGGGTTTGCCTGGATGCCATCTTTATGGCATTTGAAAAAACGAAACAGGAAGAATGGTGGAAAGACTGTTACTTGTGGATGTACCGGGGTGCCTGGCATGAGTGGCCAATAGATGAGATTGAGATGGCAGTGCCAATCAGTCCTGACGAGTTGTTAAAAAAGAGAAGGGCAATCTTTATGCATCAATCACAAAAAGATCACCCCGTTTTTCCTGGTAATGATAAGCGAGAATTCTGGCAACGGGCTGAAGATCGCAACCGCGAGACAGCACATTTGTACAATGTTTTGGGTCTGGCGGAATACGAAGCCATGGAAGCCTTTGTCCGCTGGAATTTTTAACCTAGCGTGCTTTCACCCAGCATTGGCTGTAAGTAGTATTATGGTTGGTTAGTAGGATAGAATAAATGCCCGGCGCTAAATGGGAAATTTCCAATTGTTCCACCTCACTTGTACACTGCCTGTGTAGTATTCGTCTACCCATGTTGTCAAAAATACTCAACGCAAATGGAGAATGGATATCTGGCATTTGAATCGAAATTGTCTCGTAACCTGGATTGGGAAAAATCTGAATTTCATTTGATTTTTTTTCATCTGTTTTTGTGCTTACGGCAACCGCACACGACGAGCTACTTTCGCCCGATACAAGGTAGTCTGAAAGACAGTTGAGGTAACATTCCAGATTCGTATATCCGGTAACACCGGTTACCTCAACCGAAAGATCATTGCCGTTGTGATCTGTTACATTCGGATTAAGTCCCTTTCTGATTTCCCAGTAGTCTGGCATGCCATCATTATCGGAATCAATTGTACCGGCGAGTTCATCCACAATTGTAAACGCATCACTATAATGATCTTCATTAATGGAAGACGGATCAATGGTTTCATTTCTCAGACTACTGGTCAACCTGATATCCATGGCATCTCTGGGAAAGGCACCCACATGATCGGCCATGTATTGGGTGAGTTCTTCGACGGCGGTGTAGCTTATTGATGGGTAAGGCCATCTTTCATTGCGGATTTGAGCGGTCCCTGTTTGGTGGTTGGGATTGTTTTCAGGAAAATCATTGCAACAATAAAATACATCGTAATCACTGTAATTTGGATATAAGTTCAATTGGTTGCCTTTAAAAAAGAGACTGTTGTTTTGCGGATAAAGCAGGTCGATATGAAACATGCCATTGCCGTATCCGGGTCGTGCGAAACTGAAGTTGTTGATGGCGTTCATATGCAGGTTAAACGAGGCTCCTGGCTGTCCGGTAACTCCTTCGTACCACATTTCAATTTGAGGGTCCCAAAAGAGGTTATTTGAAATTTCCAGTTTAATTGTTTGGCCCCCACAGTATTGGGTTTCACAGCTGATTTCAGGCATTCTACCTCCTATTCTATGCCAGGTATTGTGGTGGATGGAAAGACTATCCATACGACTATTGGATGAGGAATAGTTGATCAACATGCCTCCGAGATCTGAGTGCCCCCCAAGTGTTTCTGCCAATAAACTGTTTTGAATGGTGAGTGATGAAGAACGTGAAATATCAACCGCTTCGTCTGATGCATGGGCAAATGAACAATGATCGATAATGGCTTTATGCACTCCCCCCAGTGTCAGTCCATCGGCACCAATCCAGCTTGAGGAAGGATATACGTTGAGATCACCTATACGTGATCGGATATGACGAATGATAAAATTTCCTGAACTGGGATTCTCTTCTGCATAACTTTGGAATCCTCTTACAATGACCCCTCTAGGAGATGTTTGACCTGCCAGGGTAAAATCTCCATGTCCTGGTAATACCTCCATGGTTGCGGGTATTATTCCACTAACTTTAAAAAGTATATATCTTTTACCCGTTTCATTGAGAGCTGCCTGCAATGAGCCGGGCCCATCGGGATTTAGATTGGACACATAAATGACCCTACCACCTCTTCCCCCTGTTGTAGATGCTCCAAAACCTTCTGCTCCTGGAAAAGCAGGTATCTGTGCCAATGAAGGTAAAACAAAAGTGATGATGAGAAATAAAATATTAAATTTGGAATGCTGCATAGATTTTAATCATTTTGGAACAAAATTCGGTTGAATGTCTGTTTTGCCATATGAAAATCACGTCATTTGGTATTAAATATCCGCCATGGGATCATTTACTGACAAAAAACAGGGGAATTTCCATCCTTTAGAACAATTTAAAAATGGAGAACCCTCAATAAAATGTAAAATATTTTACATTTCAGGATAGATGAATGCAAATTAACCCTAAAGGTCTTCTAAATGGTGCCTTAAATGGCCTACATAATCAAATACTATGTAAGCCAGGCTAAAAGATTCGCCCCTTATAATGACCATACGTTCCAAATCTTTTGTTTTAATATTTCTGATTACTGCACTTATATAGGTATTGAGTAATTCCCAGAAAGCAATTAGGTTTTTGTCATTTTGATTTTGATAATCCATTAAAAGTACAAGATTGTTTTGATCGTACCCTTTTAGTATATAGGGAGAAGATTCGAGCAATACCTCAGAAAACCGCGCCAGATTGTACCTGGCAGAATCAATAAGGTGGCCGATAATTTCCCGGGGCGACCACACATCTGGGAAGGGCTTAAATCTCTTGTCTTCTTCTGTAAAGTTCTGATAAGTATTTTTTCCTTCCATTACCCAACTATCCAGCAAATCAGATAATTGGCCGGTTGTGGTAATATTTTCTTCTTTAAAATAATGGGTCTTCATGGTTATAAAGATAGCCAATAATTAACTTTTAAAAC
>JAGNSQ010000052.1:20389-23248 GCA_017987975.1 Saprospiraceae bacterium | reverse complement strand
CACAATCTCAACGATGAAGAATCCCTTCAGTTAAGTGTTTTGTTGGATAAAATGCGCTAACTAAATTTGAATCAATAGACTGCGTGAAATTATTCAGACACCTTGGCGTATTCATTCGGCACAAACAGAGTGTTGCTGTGGGCTCTGCCTTCCTATTACTGGGCATAATGTTTGGTTCATGGGCTACATTTATACCTTATATTAAAGATAAATTCCAACTTGATGATGGCGATCTGGGACTGATGCTTTTGTTTTTTCCCATTGGGGCTACCTTGTTCAACCCGGTATCAGCCTTTGTAATTAAAAAAATTGGCATGAAAAACACTACCTTCTGGGGCATGATAGCTGTTTCGGTGGTGTATGTCTTGCCTGTTAATTCTCCTACAGTAACCTTGGTTTCTGTAGGCTTATGTCTTACCGGCATGGCCATAGCAGTGCTCAATGTGGCTATGAATACCTGTACTTCTGTGATTGAGCAAAATGAAGGAATCAATACGATGTCTACCTCTCATGGCTTGTTTAGTGTAGGCTTGATGTCAGGCAGCCTCATAGCCAGTTTGTCTTATGGACAAGGCTTTGACCCTGGCATGCACATGTTGGTACTGGCTGTATTGGGGGTTGGGCTTGCCTTTTGGGCGAGAAATGCAATATTTACCATTCCCCAGGCAGAGCGGAAAAAAAGCGAAAACCTGGCACCTGATGAAAAGGAACAAAAACCGCCTGGCATCGGCAAAGAAATATTTTGGATGGTGGTGCTCAGTGTCTGTAGTAATTTTACAGAAGGAACCATGGCAGACTGGACAGCTGTTTATATGAAAGAGATTGTGCATACCAATGCTTATTTTATCGGCTGGGGACTGGCAGCTTATTCCATGTGTATGGCCCTTGGCCGACTGATGGGAGATGGCATGGTGCCACTGCTGGGTGCCAGAAATGTGCTTTTAATGGGTGCCGGTATGGTCTTTTTTGGCCTGGGGCTGTCCATTCTTTTTCCAACCACGGTAATAAGTATAGTTGGCTTTGCGTTGGTAGGATATGGGGTTTCTTTCTCTTCGCCTATTTTGTATGGTAGCGCAGCCAGAATACCCGGGTATGGCAACGGCAAAGGCCTGGCTATTCTCAATTCATTTGGCATGATAGGTTTTCTGGTAGGGCCGGTAATCATCGGCTTTCTCAGCAGGGCTTATGATTTGCGAATAGCTTTCTGCCTGATCCTCTTGTTGGCGACAATTTGGGGAACCCTTGCAAGAAATGTGAAGTTATACTAAACAATTCTTTTATATTTATTCTTCAATTCATTAAACTCCTGCCATTTGAGTCCTGTTTGGAAACAAACCTTGTTTTATGCCTCCTTATGTACCGCAAGTGCAATGCTGGGTGTAGGTATCTATGCCGGCCTGATCAACCCTATTCAAAAGGTTTATCTTGAAGAATCCAGAAAGGCCATTCAGGCAGCAGAACACCAATTGTTGTTTTCTGGCAAAATGGACCGTTTTTTCAGATCCTCTGCTCCAACCGACTTTATTCATGCAGCTAAAAATTCGCAGCAGGCGGTTGTCTTCATCAGGTCATTGATCAATATCAAGGATGGAGCTATGATGGGCGAATCACTATCCAGTGAAACGGGGAGTGGCGTTATCATTAGCCCGGATGGTTATATAGTAACCAATCACCACGTAGTAAAAGATGCAGACGAGGTAGATGTGATGCTCAATGACAACAGAGAGTATAAAGCCCAGGTAATTGGCAATGATCCCAATACAGATCTGGCCCTAATTAAAATTGAGGCTGAAAGTTTGCGATTTCTGGTCTTTGGCAATTCAGATAGTCTTCAGGTAGGCGAGTGGGTCATGGCTGTTGGCAATCCATTTAGACTTCAATCAACGGTAACAGCAGGCATAGTAAGTGCCAAAGGAAGAAATATCAATATATTGGAAAATCAAGGTATCGAATCCTTTATTCAAACCGATGCCGCAGTAAATCCAGGCAATAGTGGGGGGGCATTGGTCAACACCAAGGGTGAACTGGTAGGCATCAATACCGCCATTATGACCATGAGTGGCAATTATGAGGGCTTTTCTTTCGCAGTGCCCGCTAATCTGGCAAAAAAGGTGGTCAATGATATCAAACAGTTTGGTTTTGTACAACGGGGCTGGCTGGGTGTCGAAATCGAAAACATCGATGATATGAGGGCAAAGAAGTTACAGATTCCGGAAGTGGCCGGTGTCTATATTGCCCTGGTAACCAGAAACGGGGCTGCTTATGATGCAGGATTGCAAAGTGGTGATGTCATTACCCGTCTTAATGGAAAATCCATTGGCAGTTTACCTCAGTTTATGGAAACCATAGGTACCTATCGTCCGGGTGACAAGGTAAGTGTTGATTATATCAGAAACGGGAAAAAAGCAACTACCACTGCCACTCTTCGAAATCAGTTAAATTCTACTGACCTGGTTGCCGTTAGAAAAGACAAGGCGCTGCTGGATCTGGGCTTTGAGCTGAGAGATCTGGATTCTTATGAAAAATCTCGTAATAAAAGCCATGGGGTCAAAGTGGTGACCGTTTATCGAAGTTCGAGGGTAGACAATGCCAGGATTGAACCAGGCTACATCATTACAATGGCCAATGGCAAAATTGTGAGAACGGTAAATGATATTCTTGAAGCCATCAAAATATCCGGTGACCAACTTTCATTGGATGGATTCTACGAAAACTATCCCGGTGAATTTCCCTATAAAATTGAATTAAACTGATGCTGTTTATGATCTTAAAAAAACACCTTCCCCAGTTGGGATTAGTAAACTTTTTTGTTTTTCTGGCCATGGCTTTATCAGCTCAGCAGACAGACAGAGAAGGTTC
>JAGNSQ010000052.1:10428-20289 GCA_017987975.1 Saprospiraceae bacterium | reverse complement strand
TATAAAATTGAATTAAACTGATGCTGTTTATGATCTTAAAAAAACACCTTCCCCAGTTGGGATTAGTAAACTTTTTTGTTTTTCTGGCCATGGCTTTATCAGCTCAGCAGACAGACAGAGAAGGTTCATCTTACATTGTTCAACTAGAAAAAGGCAAGACTCTTTTCTCTTCTGAAAGATTTGCGGGTTTGCCTGGAGGCAGCTATACCTGCAAACAGCTATGTGATGAACCTATGAATCTTTGGTTGATTCAAACAGCCACTGACGGCATCAAAGCAGAAAGAATGTACAGGGATTTGGTTCCAGGCAATGCAGTGATAACAATTTCACAAAACCGACCCCTTACCCTAAGGGCAATGCCGGATGACAGCCTTTACAACAGACAATGGCAGTATAAGAACACAGGTACCAACAGTGGTGGGGTAGCCGGAGCTGATATCAACGCTGAAGGGGCCTGGGACATCACCACAGGCGGACTCACTCCTAACGGAGATACCATTGTAGTAGCAGTGGTCGACGATGGGCTTGATATAGACCACGAAGATATTGCTGATAACCTCTGGTACAACAGATTGGAAATTGCAGGAGATAGTATTGATAATGACAACAATGGCTATGTTGATGATATACACGGATGGAATATAGGAGCCGATAACAATGATGTAGCAGCGGATGGCAGTCACGGTACACCGGTAGCCGGCATCATTGGTGCCAGGGGTAACAACCGCAAAGGAGTTACCGGGGTCAACTGGAATGTAAAATTAATGCCCATCAGGTATGGATCAGCAACAGAAGCCAATGCATTGGCCTCTTACGCCTATGCTTACAAGATGAGAAAAAGGTACAACGAGAGCAATGGAGCAGAAGGAGCCTTTGTGGTAGCCACCAATTCGAGCTGGGGCATAGACAGAGGAAATCCGGAGGAAGCGCCGCTGTGGTGTGCCATGTATGACTCACTCGGCAAAGTAGGAATCTTGTCTATGGGTGCCACCGCCAACGCCAATCTGAATGTAGATATAGAAGGAGATCTTCCAACAGGATGCGCCAGCAATTTTTTAATTGCAGTGACCAATCTGGATAAAAATGATACCAAAGTAATTGGGGCGGGATTCGGTAAAAAATCAATCGACATCGGTGCCTATGGAGCCGAAAGTTATACTGTATCTTCCAACAATCGTTACGGGGGCTTTGGCGGCACATCGGGAGCTACTCCCCATATTACTGGTGCTGTAGCATTGATGTATGCAGTGCCATGTACCGATCTTGCCACCCTTACTAAACAGGATCCTGAGGCTGCGGCCTTATATGTGAGAGACATTATCCTCAATTCTACCACGGCCAATGCTTCTTTGCAGGATTTGACTACCACCAATGGTAAGCTCAATCTTACAAAGGCAGCCCAAACTATGCTCAACAGATGTGGCAGCTGTGCGGTACCAGTGGTAATTCAGGATAGTTTATCAGAGCTCACCAACGCTGTTGTATATTGGAATGCCACAGGGGGAGAAGCCTCGGTAAGATATAGAAAAATCAATGACGATAATTGGATATCAGCACAAGATATCCAAAACAATGCTGTTGTTTTAACTGATTTGGCTCCATGCACTTTATACGAATACCAGGTAGGATACCAGTGCGCAGATCAGCCTCTGACCTGGTCCTCAACCCGTTGCCTAACGTCGGGAAAATGTTGTTATGCACCGGAAGATGTAATGGTTTCAATTGGGGATGGAAGCCTTATTTTTAATACCAACTCAGATGCGGAAATTATTCTTGAATATCAGCAACCAGGAAGTAGTAAATGGGACAGCTTAATTTTTATTACCTCAGGTCAGATCAACGGCTTGGAAAGTTGCAGTCTATATAAAGTAAGGTATACCTCCAATTGTGTAAATTTTGGTGTCATTTCTGAGCCTTCTATAATTAACAATATTGCTACAGCGTGCGGCAATTGTACAACACAGTCATATTGTCAACCCGCAAAATTGGAAAACGACTCTGAATGGATTCAAAGTGTAAGTTTTGAAGATTTGGTATTCGAGTCAGGCCAGGACAATAAGGGCTATGGGCAGCACATGGGGGCTTTTATTCCGGAATTAAATCAGGGAGATTCGGTTAAAATTACTCTTACGCCGGGCTTTTCAGGTTCTGGCTACAGTGAATTTTTTACAGCGTATATAGATTGGAACCAGGATGGTACATTTTCTGAAGAAGAGAGATTTACCCAATCCAGAAAGGCCAGCAAAGACCCCTTGGTAGACACCATTTATGTACCGGCAGATGCTGCTCTGGGACACACCCGGATGAGGGTGGTAATGGCCTACAGAGAGCAGTCAATGGCGTGTGAAAGTCCTGCTGAATATGGGGAAGCAGAAGATTATTGTGTTCTGATCAGTGGCCCTATTTCTACAAAGGAAGATCAATTGGTTGAAAAAGTAAAAATGTATCCCAATCCTACCAGAGGACAGTTTACAATTGTGATACCTCAATTTGAGAAATTTAACGCACTTCAGGTAGTAGATGGTACAGGCAAAGTAGTGTTTAAGCAAACAATGGCAGGCCAGCAAAGCGTTATACAAATAGACATGAATGACCAAATGGCACCGGGTTATTACATCGTTCAATTAAGCGGACACAATGTCCTGTCGGTATTTGTACCTTTGATTGTATACTAATGGATCTTATTCGCTTATAGTATCTTGGGCAGACCGTCTTCTTTGGGATTAAGCCTTTCGAGAGCATCGTGTTTGAGAACGTTGGCGCTGTATAACAAGGCTTCCATTTTTAACAAAAGTGAGTCGTTAAGATAGGTCTTGTAATTGTCCATATCAATGCCACTCCCATCTCTGAATTTAAAAATAACTTCATTGAGGTCTTTTTCAAATTTGAGACTTAGTCTGTCATTCATTTTAAACACGGTTACTTTTAATTCACCGCGGTTGATTTCGTCAATGATGCGCATGGCTTTGAATGCTTTCAGTAATTGATTGGTAAAGTTTGTGTAATTCGGGCTTGCTTTTTAGCAGTTCCAAGTGGCTGTTGATAACCCCTTCATCATTTCTCACTGCCGGACCCGTTTGCTGAAAATTATAAGGTGCCTGAGTCAGCTTTTCCATGGTTGTCCGCAGAAGAGGCACAATGATCTCGTAATCCAACTGACTTTCGATGAGGTAATCTTTGGCTACCACTACCAGGTGATTGATGAAGTTATTAGTCATCACAGCGGCAAGGTGTACCTTTTTTCTCTGCTCATCGTCCATTGTATAAACCTGCTGACTCATCAGCCCGGCCATAGTGCTTAGAGTGTCTAAGGTCGACGCATCAGAACCAGTTATACAAAGAGGCACTTTTTCAAAGTTAATCCGCCCTTGTTTGGTCATGGTTTGTACAGGGTACAATACACCATAATTTGTAAATGCGGATAGTACTATTGAGGGGACACTGCCACTTGTGTGAATGATCAAACCTTGGTAATTAATCATTTCATCAGCAATGTTGGCAATGGCATCATCGCTTACACAAAGGATGGCCACAGCACTGTTGATATCCTTTAAATTGGCAATGAGCGGTACCTGGTATTGCGCTGAAAGTGCGGACGCTGTTTCCTCGTTTCTTCCATATAAACCGGATACTACCAGTCCCGCTCTTTGCAATGCAGGGAGCAATTGTCTGGCCATATTGCCTGAACCTACGATGCAGATGTCCATGCTTTGTTTTCTTTGTATTTAAACCACCACGCCATCAATAAGCCTATCATCATTAAAATGGAACCTACCCAATATAAATTGATGCCGGGAAAAATTTTGGCTTCGAGTACTATGTAATCACTGCGAGGCACATTGGTTGCAATTTCAAGCGGAAAGCCGGGATTGTTTCTTTTGTCTTTGGCTATCTTGAGTTCAAAGGTACCCGTTGCCGGATCGATGGCGGATAACCTTATGTGCAAGCCCTCTTCAATGAGGTAGTCTTTTATGCTCATGGGGGCATTGCCACGTAAAACGAAAATGGGCTTGCTGAGCCATGATTTTGCTCCCTTTTTCACATCTACTAGCCCCATGATCGAAATATCATTTTTATCTGCTTTGTACCTTGAGGTGTCAACATTTTTATCAAAACCAGAAATGTTAAAGGTATAACCCTGCCAGTTGATTTGCTGGCCTTTTTTTAAGCTCAGTACGCTATAATCCAATTGGTCTTCAGGGCTCAACCACTGATCCAAAAGTTGTTCAGCAGGTCTAACCCTCCAACCCAGATTTTCATGTTTACCGGCAAATTTGTACAATAAACTACCCTCAAGACCAATGGCGCATTGACCTTTTTCTTTTTGGCCATTTTCATCAATGATGTGGTAAGCCACTTCAAAACCTACATCAAGCGTATGATTTTTAAATTCTTCGTGCAATGGTGGGTATTGCAAACCATCAATTACCAATACCTCTTTGCCTACCCGGATGCTGTCTCCTTGGAAGGCGGTAAGAGATTGATATTTGAGACTGTCTTCCAAAAGTTTGGCTTGCTCGGCGTCGGCTACCTGGGCAGGCAGGCTGACTACGCAGGTAAATATATCTTTGCCTGCATAATGTCGGGTGTCGGGATTAAAAGCCGCAACCTTTGAAAAATCATTGGAATAAACCGCATTGGGTCGGGTCACAAAAGAATCAATAAACACCCGATTGCTGCTGTCTTTGCCCAACTGTTTAAATGATATATCGTAGTGACGGGCCTTTCCGATAAGTGTATCAGCTTCGTAGGTGACTACATAATCTTTTACCAGCAACGGCTTGTTTTTGATCAGTTGAATGTACTTTTCTTCATCCCCTTCTCCACCAAAAAGTCCTTTAAATACAAAAGGATTGCTCAGGTAACTGAAATTGAGACCGGAGGCCAGAATGCCAATGGCCATGATGCCGAAACCAACATGCGCCAAAGCCGCACCCATTGCCCTTAAATTTCGAGTTAAAGCTTCTATGAGAAAATGACCGTTGGCAACAATAGTAAACCAGGCAGTGGCACCCATTAAAAGATAATGCCATTCGGGCAGCTGTATCCATAGTGAGGTTAGCCAGGTAAGAAGTACGGCAGCGGCAGTATAAACCGAAATGCGCACCAGCCATTTTTTCTTTACCGGTTCACTATTTTTATATTTCAGCCAAACTGTGATCGCAGAAAAGAGTCCAATAAAAATGGAAATCCACAATTGGTATTTATTGTAGTGGGCGATCGGATCTTTGATAACCCTACCTATATAAGAAGGATCAAAGTAACGCAGGATGGTATTGAGTACCGGCAGCGAACTTGACGCATTGATGAGCAAGGCAGAAAAAAACAAGATCAGGCTGCCGACATACATCCAAAATTCGCGTGAATAAATGGATTCTTCTTTGGCAGGTGTGTGAATGTTTTTGTGCCGCCAAACCATTAAGGCCATGCCCAGAAAAAGAAAGCTGAGCAAGAAAAAGGTAAGCTGCCATTCGAGGCCCATCTCTGTAAAGGCATGGGCAGAAGTGTCTCCGAGGATGCCACTTCGGGTGAGCAGGGTAGAGTACACAATCATCAAAAAACCTCCCAGATAAAATAAGAGGGTAGACCGCACGGCCCTTCCGGTGGCTTTGGCAATAAGGTTGGTGTGGATGCCACCTACCAGAATGATCCATGGTACCAGCGAGGTGTTTTCAACCGGATCCCAGGCCCAATATCCACCAAATGACAAGGCTTCATAAGCCCATAGTGAGCCCATGATGAGGCTGATGCCCAAAATGGCGGTGCCAAACAAAGCCCAGGGCAAAACAGGACGCAGCCAGTCTTGGTATTCACCTTTTCTTAACGCAGCTACCGCATAGCCAAATGGCACCACACTGAGGGCAAAGGCGGCAAAAATAAAAGGAGGGTGAATGGTCATCCAATAGTTTTGCAAAAGAGGATTCAGGCCCCGGCCCTGGATCAGACTCAGGTAATCGGCATTGTTAAAGATGGGGGCTAAGGTGATCTCACGAATCAGCATCATCGGATTAGAACCAATCTTTAGGTCCTCTCCAAAGGGTAGATAAATGCCCAGCAGCATGGAGTTGAGCCAGATCTCTGCCACCATGATCACAGCCATGACCTCCAGTTTAAATGGGTCGTTGATGGAAATGATGACAGCACCTATCACAAGGTGCCAAAACATCCAAAGCAGAAAACTACCTTCCTGGCCTTCCCAAAAAGCGGATAAAATGTATTTCATGGGCAGATCACCAGAGACGTGGTCAAAAACGTAGGAGTACTCATAGTGCTGATTCACCATGGCATAAAACATAAGGCCAAGTAGCGAAATAATCAACAAGGCATGTACAGCAAAACCTATATTGCCCAATCTTTTCCAGGACTGTGCCTGATCGTCCCTACCTAAAGAAGAGATGGTGTAACTAACGGCAGAAAAAAGGGCAGCTACAAATCCACCTATGATAAAGGCTTTGCAGAGATAACCAATCCAAAGGGCTTCTCCAACGTATTGAATCTTATCCATATTTATGAACCCTTGCGAAGGTTAATTTCTTCTTCTTTGTATTTAGATGGGCATTTCATGAGGATCTCATCTGCATAAAACTGATTGTCTTTCATGGAACCCGTAACCACAATCTGCTCGGATCGCTCAAAGTCCTGAGGTTTCGCTTTGGCGAGTACCACCTGTTTTTCCTCCCCTTTGTTGTCGGTCATATAAAACTTAAAAATGTTTGGATTTTTTTCAGGCAGGTATTCCATTGGCTTGCTCTTGCTCAAAACCCCTACTACCTTAACGCGATCACCGGAGCTGTCTGCTTCGTGAAAATTGGAATAGGTGCTAACATCTTTGGAAGCGTTCATAAAAATGACTCCAGCAGCCACAATCATGATGAGCGCCAAAAGTGTAGTCTTATTCATGTATTTTTATTAGGTAAACAATGACACAAATATATGGTTTACCCACGTCTGTTGGTCGTTTCTCAAAACGTTATTTCATCACCCAAAATAGAATTTGGCAGAATAGTGTTTTTTTAATTATTGATTTAAATTTTGAAATAGTAGATATTTAGAAATAAAAATTGGCAGAGAGACGTATTTTTTTAAAATAATTTGCCGCTCTGCCTCCTTATGTGGCTTCATCTCTTTTGATCAGTGACCGTGTTCTTCTTGTTTTTTTAAGGTCCATTCATCAGTAACCGAGGTTTGGATCCAGGTTTGCCCTGATTTTCGAAGCACCTGGACGTGTAAACCGAAATTTTTTTCCATTTTTTCCTCAAAATCAGAGACTGTTTCGTGTTCGTAGAAGATAAACTCAGCTTCAGTGAAGTCAGGATTTAACTCTCCAACCGTAAAGTCTCTAAACAGCTCTTCAGCAATGGGTGACAATTCATTTTTGTCGTGCTTACCCTTGTAGAAGGATATTTTGAGATGGGGAAATTTTTCATTAAAAGCGAGCTGTAAGCTCAATAAGTGGGTTTCTTTGGTGACTTTCATGATAGTTAGGTCTTTTTAATAGACCCTGGATTGTGTCTTTGACGATCTTTCACCCAGGATCCACCAGGCTTTTGGTTTAGGCCTTATTTGATAATGGTTTTTGATGTAACTTTCTATATGGTTCATGCCTTCGTCTATGTCATCTGTCAGCAGCAAGAGGTTAAGATCGGCCGGATTGATGGTTTTTTCCTGAATCATCTTTTCGATGAAGATCCAAAGATCGCTGTAGTAATCCTTGCCAATGACCACCACCGGAAAATTGTGGAGGATGCCGGTTTGAATGAGGGTCAGAGTTTCAAACAACTCATCAATGGTACCAAATCCACCCGGCATGACCACAAAAGCGTGAGAATATTTGACCAGCAAGACCTTACGCACAAAAAAGTAGGAAAAATCTACCGAGCGGTGCATGTAAGGGTTGTTGGTCTGCTCTTTCGGCAATTTGATGGTACAGCCCACTGATTGGCCTCCATTTTCAAAAGCCCCTCTGTTGGCGGCTTCCATTACACCCGGACCTCCTCCGGTCATTACCGTAAAACCCAGACCTGCAATCTTTTTTCCAACCTCATACGATTTTTGGTACACCGGATGGCCTTCGCCAGTGCGGGCTGAACCAAATACCGAAATACAGGGTCCCACAAAGTGAAGGGTTCTAAATCCCTTGATAAACTGTATCATGGCTTTCCATACAAATGACAGTTCTCTGCCCCTGCTGCTGGGACCATCCAGGAAGTGAATGTCCTGGTTGAATATTATTTTGGAAGCGGTTTTGTTTACAGTCTGCTGATTCATACAATGGTTTTAACTTTCTCTGGCTTTGAATATCAAAGCGGGCACCAAAGTATGGTGAATTGCTTTAATGGAGAAGGATGGCCTGAAATAATTGAAAAATAAACCCTCATTGTCCCTCACCATGGCAATCATATCGTAGCCTCCCTCAACTGCCAATTGCGAGATGTCTGCAATGGCATCATTACTAAAGATGTTCTTTAACTCAAAAGCAAAGTTGAGGTCATTGATGGTGTAGTATTTTTTCAAAATCTCTTCTGCCTGCTGATCAATGTTGTCATCGCCTTTTGAAAAGTGAACAAAGTCGGTTTTGGCTTTTACTTTGTTGTTGTATTCCAAAAAGTGGTCAAGAGCCGTGTTAATGTGTGTAACATCATCAATGACAAACAATATTTTTTCCATTTTAATGTCTGTCTTCGATGTGCTGTGTACCGCCAGTACCGGACAATTGGATAGCTTAACCACCGTATTGGAAACAGAACCTAGGATACGGTCAAACAGACTTTCTTTGTCGTGCGTACCCATAATGATAAGGTCGTAGTTTTCTGATTTTTCTTTGAGTAGAATACTAGAGGCCGGGGTACCAACCAATACCTGACACTGTATGGTCTCATCCGCCAGCTTATTTTCGTTTCTTTTATTTTTGATAATTTCTTCCAATCTTTCTCTGGCACCATTGATAACCATGTCGTCGGGCAAGATCATGGGCATTTCAGGAGTGGCTATGATGCCACTTATGGCGTGCAATACCTCTATACTGCCACCAAACTGGCGTTGATGCCAAATAGCATAGTCCAATGCCATTTCAGCGGATTTGGAAAAATCAAAGGGAACCAGAATTTTCATGACTCTAAAATTATAGGTGAACAATAAGTTGCTTTTATTTAGTAAATGCGGCAACCATCAGGTCGTACGGTGTGATGATGCCAACAATTTTTCCTTCATCATCTACCACCGGCAGTGATCGAAAATAATTTTCTCTGAATATTTCAAAACAATACATCAGAGAATCCTCCGGTCGTACTGCCATAACATGGGGCGAACAAATGCTATCGGCATTGTTGCTGCTCAGTAATTTTTCATTTTTAACCTGACTCGATCTAAGGTTGAGCCTAGTACCCCAGTCCAGCAGCAGATTGAGATCCGACTTACTAATGATGCCCATCAAAAACCCGGAATCGTCAATCACCGGTATGTGGTGAATCATCTCGGTTTCAAAAATAATCTGCACCTCGGTAAGTGAAGTATCCTGATTCACAACAATTGGGTTGTGGGTCATAGCCTCACTCACTTTCATGGTTTTTATGGATGTTTCATGAATCATAATCAACTGTTTTCACTATAAATTTATTCTCATTCCAGGTTAATTTCTATGATGTGGGTCATAAATGGTGGTGACCCGCAAGGGGAACCGCTCACTGCTTTCGGCGAACCGCTTACGGCGAACCGCTCACGGCGAACCGCTCACGGCTTACTGCGAACCGCTTACTGATTACGGCGAACCGCTCATCTACCTGGCTAACGCCAGTTAGACAGGCTGCGAACCGCTCACGGCTTACGGCGAACCGCTCATCTACCTGGCTAACGCCAGTTAGA
>JAGNSQ010000052.1:0-10328 GCA_017987975.1 Saprospiraceae bacterium | reverse complement strand
GCTTACTGCGAACCGCTTACTGATTACGGCGAACCGCTCATCTACCTGGCTAACGCCAGTTAGACAGGCTGCGAACCGCTCACGGCTTACGGCGAACCGCTCATCTACCTGGCTAACGCCAGTTAGACAGGCTGCGAACCGCTCACTGCTTATCTACCTGGCTAACGACAGTTAGACAGGCTTGTCCCTTTGCCGCGCAAGCGGTGTAGGGGCCGCTCTTCGCTCCCTTGTCCCTATGCCGCAACAGCGGTGTAGGGAGCGCCCCGCCGCAATGTTAATTTTAGTAACTTCGTCAAAAATACTAAGTAATGAAAAATAGGATGTACACATTTTTTTTCACCATATTATTTATGGGAAGCCAGCCCCTGTTCAGTCGCATTTTACCGGTGGGAGTGGGCAAGACCTTTGCTACCGTGACAGCAGCAGCGCAACAGGCGGTGCCGGGTGATACTATTTTGTGTTACGATGCTTCCTTGAATGGCGGTATGTATATTGAAAACCTAAAAGGAAATCAGAACCAGTGGATCTACCTGCGGGCTGCACAGGCAGGTGCCACGCGCATCCAGGGAGGAAGTAATGCCATTCAGTTTACTGATGCGGCTTACCTGCAAATAGAAGGTTTTGTGATTTCAGGGCAGACAGGAAATGGATTGAACGTGGATGATGGGGGGAGTTACAACACACCATCTCATCACCTGCGACTGGTCAACTGTACGTTTGAAAATATCAATGCTACCGGAAATAATGATCTGTTGAAGATGTCGGGAATTGATTCGTTTGTCATTACCGGGTGTACCTTTAGAAATGGGGCAGCAGGAGGCAGTGGCATTGACATGGTAGGCTGTCATTTTGGGGTCATAGAGAAATGTAATTTTTCCAACCTGGGCAGCAACAGTATCCAGGCAAAGGGGGGAACAGCCGATCTCATGATTACCAGAAATGTATTTAACAATGGTGGGGCCAGGGCACTCAATCTGGGAGGCAGCACCGGACTCTCTTTCTTCAGGCCCATCGATGCCAAATACGAAGCGGCTCGCATCAGGGTTGTAGCCAATGTCATCAGTGGTTCTGAGGCTCCGGTGGCCTTTGTTGGATGTACGGAGGTGGTGGTCTCTAATAATACACTGCTCTTTCCGGGTAAATGGGTGGCACGGATTCTTCAGGAAACGGTTGATCCTACTCGTTTTGTACCTTGCGGCAACAATCAGTTTTTTAATAACCTGATTATAGTAGACCAACGGGTTTCGACAGAGGTCAATATCGGGCCCAATACAGCACCGGAAACTTTTTCGTTTCAACACAATATGTGGTACAAAACCACTCAGCTTTCGTGGACAGGACCCCAGTTGCCGGGTATAAAAATCAATAACTGGGTGGCCGATCCTCTGATCCAAATGGATTCACTCTATGTATTGGAGGCTGTCGGTCCGGCCATTTCCAAAGGGCTCTCTTATGGTAATGAGGTAGTATCAGACATTTCGGGCAAAGCATTTTTCAGCATGCCCACCCTGGGAGCATGGGAGGCTAAAACGATGACCACACAAACCAAAATGGAAGCAGCGGAGAGCCCAATTTTGATCTATCCTAATCCTTGCCACAACCAGGTAGTTATTCGAAAACAGGGCAAGACTGTAAAAAGCATCCGTGTATGTGATGTTACAGGAAAGGCCTTCGGGTTTATATCAGGCACAGAGCAAAATGATCAAGTGATTTTTGAGATCAGCGGACTCGATGCGGGTAGTTATTTTATTTTCGACGCAGAAAGTGGTGAATACCTGGGACTGGTACTCAAGTCATCATTTTAGGGCAGCAGGGTAAAATCAGCAGTGTGCATTTCCATGCCATTGACAATGATGCCCACCTGGTGCAGCCCCGGCCGATATTGACGGGTTGATATTGGCCGAAATGAAAATATTTTTTTTACCTCTGTTGCCGAACCGGCAGGAATCAGTCTTTCCGTAATTTTAAAAACCTTCCGATAGTATTGACCTCTTCCCAAAAGGAAATAGATGGCAAATTCAAAGCGCCCTTTGAGCTCTTTCTTGCCTTTGTTACTGATTTGAAAGGTAAATTGTAAATCACCTCCCATGTGCACTTTTTGGGTGTGCAGCACAAAATGATCCAATATCAGATCTTCAGAATGGGCAGTGCCGAAGAGTGCCATTACCTCACTGTCGCCAGACTTTAGCAGGGTGCGACAAGCATGTTTGAGCAGCTTATCGGTTTCTGTATTATTGCCCAGGTGTTTTTTAACAAAGCCTACCATAATCTCCCGGTGATCTTTCGATATATCGTTGAGATGGTTGGCCACCGACTTGCGTACATAGGCAGAGTCGTCGTAGATGAGATTGTTCAAAATAGGAAGGGTATAATTGGGATTGTCGATGACCTCAGTTAGGTTAAATGACCAGGGTAGCCGTGACCTGCTGCCTTCTGAGGCAAGTCGACGTACGTGTTCGTTTTCGTCTTTCGACCATTTTTTCATGGCTGCTATGGTATTTTTAAAATTATTGCGCAAAAAATGACGGATGGCAAATTCGGAAGAACCAAAACGGGTAAAATAATGCAGGGCGTCGAGTGAAAGCTCTGTCTCATTTAAGCCAAATTGCGAGACGTAGTCAGGAAAAACCAGGTTGGTATACGACCTTGGCATGTGAGGAATGACCGCTTTAAAGATGGCTATGTTGTTGGCATAAGGTCCGGGGAGGTGACAGTGCAACATTTCTGAGGTATGGCGCATGCGTTCGTTGAGCTCCATTTGCGGGAAGGCCTTTAAAACATCATTACAAAAGGCGGTGGATTTAAATTTTTTTTCCTGTGTATGTATGAGGGAAGCCAGTTTCCCGATCAGAGAACTGTCAAACATATCTTTTAATGCAGCCATAATGATATTTATTCAAGCACTAAAATATTGTGATATCTATACAATGAGACATTTTTTAGAATAAAATATAAGGAAAGACCAGTATTTCAATGTTAATGATTGAATATCAATGACAAATACATTGAATTATCTAAATATCGCAATAAAATGGGGCAAAAAGCAGATTGGGTAAAATATAAATTTAATTTTACTTTTTTATTTAAAATCAAAACTTTATTACGATAAACTGGAGTAAATGGATTATCGCTTCGCTAATTGCCGGAATTGTGTACTATTTGTTGGGCTGGCTGGTCTATGGTATGTTGTTGGCTGATGCAATGCCCCTTGTGGAGGGTATGGCCGACATCGTTCAGAAAAAACCGGAAGAAATGGACATGACATTGATGATCGTGAGTTGTCTTGCCTGGGGATTTCTGGTAGGTTATGTTTTGGTGAAATCAGGGGCTTCCAACTGGCAGGAAGGTGCAACCCAAGGTTTTATTATTGGCGCATTAATGTCTCTGTCAATGGGCGCAGGCATGGTTGCTATGTATAAATTTCCACTTATGAGCAACACATGGATTGATATGGTTGCCAATGGTGTTTGCACGGCCCTAAGTGCAGCAGTTGCAGCCTGGTTCCTCGGGCGGGGTAAACAGTAATTATCTATAAACCGTTGCGGGGCAGTCCTTTAGATTTGCCCCGCTTTTATTTTAACACCTTATAAATCAGGTCGCGCAGATAACTAAGGGTGTAGGATGACACTTCATGGTTGTCTGCATCGGTAAGCCTTGGCAAATGACTGATAAAGTATTGCTGGGCGTGAGCTGTTTCAATGAGTGTACTGGCCAGAGAGTGGGGATAGGGATAACAGCTGTCTATTTCAATAATTACCTCTGCAATGGCCTGACACAGGTCTTTATAAGGCTTAAATACCTGGTGTTTATTGATTTCATTTACATCCTTAATCAAAAAAGTCTTGGATGACTCTGCAACTACAATATCATAGAGCAAGTTTTGGTCAAAATCTATTCCCCCAGATTGAGCGGGGAGTTTTGTGGTCAGTAATTCTATGATGCTATCCAGTTTTTCTCTGGCATCCCCCAGGTTTTGTATCTTAAACATTACCATGAACTCCAGATAACTCCAGTACCAGTTGAGGATGTAGAGGAGCAGCCTGTGTTTGTTTTCAAAATACCGGTAAACAGTGGCTTCGGTAATTTCTACCTCCTGGGCTAGCTTCTTAAACGTAAATGATTCAAAACCAAGTTCATGTATCATTTTGATGCCCTGGTGAACAATGCTCTTGCCGATGGCAGATTGACTTGGGTCTTTGAGGTATATTTTTTCGCTGACTTTAAAGGAAAGTTGAAAATCCATGGCTAACTCTTTGATACAAAGGTAGTACAATTGATTTTATATAGTATTACAACTTTAATAATTTTAACACTATATTAAAATAATAGTAATACTATATTAAGTATTTGTAACACTATCTTTGTGGCATGGAAAAAGACAATCAATCTCCAAAAATGGGAGTATCCTATACTTCAGCCCTAAGTAAGCTCTTTCGCACCATCCGGTTGGATAATAAGGATGTTTTGGCAGTTTACTTTTTTGCCATTTTTTCTGGTATTGTATTTTTATCACTGCCCCTGGGTATCCAATCCATTATTGGTTTTGTGATGGCGGGCAGTGTGAGTACTTCTATCATAGTACTCATCGTATTGGTACTGCTGGGTGTTATCATCAACGGACTGCTGCAAGTGCGCCAGATGGAACACATCGAAAAAATTGAGCAAAAAATTTATGTGCGTTATGCCTTTGAATTTAGCCACAAACTGCTTTCGCTCGATCTTGACAAAGCGCGTAAATACCATTTGCCGGAATTGGTGAATCGTTTTTTGGAAGTTTCATCACTTCAAAAGAGTTTGCAAAAGCTGCTGATTGACATTCCGGCTGCCCTGGTGCAAATTATATTTGGTACCATCCTTTTGTCTTTTTACCACCCATTATTCCTGGGATTTGGCCTCATCATGTTGACCATTGTTTTGCTCATTTTGAGGTTTACTGCATCTCAGGGTCTAACTTCCGCAGTCAACACCAGTGATGCCAAGTATGCCCTCACTTCCTGGTTTCAAGACCTAAGTGCGGCCATTCTGGATTTTAAGGCAGAAACCTACGGTGACTGGCACATGAATCGCACAGATCAGCTGGTGAGTGATTATCTCAAACACAGAACCCGGCATTTCAGGGTTTTAAAATTTCAATATTGGAGCTTGATCGCTTTTAAAATCAGCATCATTGCCATCATGCTGATTTTGGGGGTAGTGCTGCTGGTAGATCAGCAAATCAACATTGGACAATTTATTGCGGCAGACCTTGTAATCATCACAATAATAAATTCTGTTGAAAAATTCATAGGAAATTTTGACAAAGTTTATAACGCCATGGTAGCTCTTGAAAAATTGGAAAAAGTGGTGGGCCTGCCGGAGGAGGTAGCCGGTAATTTCGAGCGCCATTCTTCGGAGCTGCCAACAGCTCATTCCCTGACCCCGTTTGAAAATGCAGAGGGACAATGGAACCTCGAAGCCGGCCAATGGTCTTGCTGGATCACACCCACGGCTTACTTGTCGCGACAGATGCCCATGATAACAGGCCTAATAGAGATGAAAGAAGGCCATGCCCTCATCGATGGTCTGCCCACCACCAGTTTCAAACCCTCCCCGCTCAGGCAAGGCATAGGGTGGATGGGTAAAAACAGCGGATTATTTCATGGCAGTATTTTGGAGAATATTACCATGGGAAATGAACCTTCGGACCCGGAGCAACTGATGCAGCTGGCCCACTTAACAGGCCTAATGAAAGCCATAGCCCGATTTAAAAACGGCTTCGATACCCAGTTGGGGCCGAGGGGCCACAAGGCAGATGGACCTTTAAAGCATGCCATCCTGCTGACCAGGGCTATGCTGGGCAACAAGGTGCTCATTCTTTTAGAAGATCCTTTTCACCATTTATCGGATGAAGAAGTATTGCGTTTGCTCAATTACCTCAAACGCAAAGAACTTACCCTGGTGGTGAGTGTGCCGGAAGCAGACAATCGTATAAAACAAATGTTTGACCAGGTAATAACCCTCAATTATTGATCATATCATGAATTATAAATACATACATCCGCATTTTGAGACCGAATCCCGCAAGTCTGCTTTTGCTTCTTTTTCGAAAGTATACAGGATTAAAAAAGAGACCAGTCTCATACGGTGGACCCTTGCCATCCTTTTGGTCATTACCATTTGTCTATTTTTACCCTGGACTCAGAATGTGCGCTCCAAAGGAAGGGTAACTACCCTCAGACTGGAAGACCGGGCTCAGGAAGTAAACACCGTTATTAGTGGAAGAATTGCACAATGGTATGTCACTGAAGGTGATCAGGTGTTGGCGGGTGATACCCTGGTGCGACTAGAAGAAGTAAAGGTGGAGTATTTTGATCCTCAGCTATTGGCAAGAACGCAGGATCAGCTGGCTGCCAAATCAGATGCAGTTGAATTGTACAACAGCAAATCAGATGCCATCGGCTCCCAGATTATTGCTCTGCAGGCTGCCCTCAATTCAAAATTGCAGGTCATTGATAACAAGGTGCAGCAACAGAGGCTCAAAATCACCAATGACAGCATGGAGTATGTGGCACTTAGCAATGAGTTAAAAGCATATTTAAGACAGAATGAAGCGGCAAAGATTTTGTTGGACAGTGGCGCTATATCTAAAGTAGAGTATGAAAAGAGGTGGGTCAACTTCCAGCTTTCGCAAGGCAAGGTAGTAATGGCTAAAAACAAATGGGAACAAAGTAAACAAGAACTCAATACCTTAAGTTTTGAAAGAAATCTGTCCATCCTGGAATATACGGATAAAATAGCAAAAGCCAGAGGAGATCGATCGGCGGTACTATCTGAGGTAGCTGGCACGAGAGCAGAGGTAGCGAAGTTACAAAACCTGTTTGCCAATTATGATGCCCGTAGCAAGTTTTACTATATCACAGCCCCGCAGTCAGGACAACTTAGTAAAGCCATGAAGGCGGGTATAGGCGAGTGGGTCAAAGAAGGTGATTTTATTGCAGAAATTGTTCCTTCCCAACAAGACAAGGCTGTTGAGATTTACATCCAACCTATAGATCTGCCTCTAGTTCAGAAAGACCAAAAAGTGATGTTGGTCTTTGATGGTTATCCGGCCATCGTTTTTAGTGGATGGCCTTCGTCCAGTTATGGTACCTTTAGAGGAGTAGTCACCTTTATTGGACAGGCTGCCGATGCCAATGGCAAGTTTAGGGTTATGGTGCGGGAAGACAGTACCTATCGGCAATGGCCGCAAACCCTGACCATAGGTACTGGAGCTCAAGGCATCAGCATGCTCAAAGAGGTACCTGTGTATTACGAGCTATGGAGAAACATCAATGGCTTCCCACCTGATTATTACAAGTTGACAAGCGATAAAAAGTAAGTAATGAAAAAAAATATTTTTATTGTTTTCGTTTTTATTGCTTCTGTTTTGTCTGCGCAACAAGATAGTATACTTGATTATGATGTGTTTATTCGCCAAATCAGAGAATACCATCCATTGTCACTCAAAGCCAACTTATTGGTTGACGCCGCCAATGCAGAATTATTGGAAACAAAAGGTAGTTTTGATCCGGTTCTTGACTTTAAACTATCAGATAAAAATTTCTCAGGCACTTCTTATTATGATAAAACCGCAGTTGCCCTTAAGTGGGCCACTCCATGGGCTATTCAGTTGAATACAGGCATAGAAAATGCTGAAGGAGTGTACCTGAATCCGGAAACGACGGTAGGTACAATATCCTACTTCGGACTGGATTTGCCATTGCTCAAAGGTCTATGGATGGATGAGAGGAGGTCTGCCTTGCAGATGGCAAAGCAGTACAGAAATCAAAGCGAAGAAGCCAGAACAATTGCCTACAACCAGGTGGTTTCATCTGCAGCACAGGCCTACTGGACCTGGCTCGAGAAATTTGAGGTCTGGCAATTGACCCAAGAAACCTGGAAATTGGCTGAACAAAGGAAAAACTTGTTGAAGACTTTATTTGTCAATGGTGATCGCTCTGAGGCCGACACCATGGAAATGTTTATCCAGGTCAATCAATTGAGTATGCAGCGCGATGAAAGAAATACAGAATACCTCAATGCCGGCCTGCAACTGGCCAACTTTGTCTGGCGGGAAACACTCTTTGACAGCTTGATGACGGGTAAAATAATTCCATTTAAAACCGACTGGCATAGAGGGGAAGAAGAGGGGCTAAAATTGGCATTGACCCATGTTCCCCTTTTGGCTAATCCAGCTATAAAATGGTATGAATTCAAATTAAAGGCGCTGGAGATTGAGCAGCGATACAAAAGGCAGATGCTTTTGCCCGAGCTCAACCTCAGCACCCGCCTCCTCAGCAAAAACAGCTACCAGTTTTCGGGGATTGATCGTTTTTATTTTACGGAAAACTATCTGCTGGGAGTACAGTTTAAAATGCCCTTGTTACTGCGCGAGGGTAGAGGGGCAGTGCAAAAAACAAAGCTAAAAATTCGTGATGCCCAATTGGATATGCAGCTAAAAGTGAGAGACCTTGTCAATAAAGAAAACGCGCTTACCAATGAATTGACTTTATTGATGGGTCAAATCGAAAACACTGCTGCCCTCATCCAGGCCCAAAGCCGATTGTATGCCTTGGAAAGCTCCCGATTTAATCTGGGTGAGAGCAGCGTGTTTTTGGTCAATGCCCGTGAACAAAAGTTACTTGAGCTCAAAGGCAAAGAAGTAGAGCTGAAGGCCAAAAGAGCAAAAGCCATTGCTAAACTTTATGATTTAAGAGCCGGCTTTTAATGAATGACAAAGTATCCGCCTACCTGTAGAAAATCCCTTCCCGTTTCATCGTTGATGCGATAATCAAACTGGTGGAGGTAGCCCAGCATGATAGAAAATGAAGAGCTGAGTTTTTGATTGAAGTTGAGGGCCACGCGGTTTCGCTCAAAATAAGGCTCTCTGGTGGTAAAAAAGATCTCATTTGAAAAACTGACACTCGTTTTAGTAGCCAATGGAAGAGAGAACAAGATCCGCTGCCTGAATCTTTCGCGGAAGCCACTTTCCTGAAATCGAAGTTCGGCCCTATATCGGGTTTCCATTTTTACCTTGCCCAGCTTTTGATCAAATGTCAATTGAGGCCATAGCCTGAATTCGTCGTTGTTTTTGGGTGTAACAAAATCACCTCCCTCTTTGTAGGTATCGTAATCTCCCACGCCCAGGGCAATGTGCATGCCGGGTCGATTGTGCCAAATGATGCCTGCCTTGAATTCGTGGTAGTGAAACCAGTCGTAAAAGTGAAGAGACCTTACCTGCCCTTCTGCAAATAGCGACCATTTATCGCCTACGTCATAGCGGATGTTCAGGATGTTCCAACTGCCAAGATGGGTATATTGACCCATACTTTTGTTGTAAATAAGTATGGATAAAAAGAGGGAGAAGATGATTTTCATAACAGAATAAACAAAAATGATTGATTTTGTTCACCCTGACCTGGGACTGTGTGAAGATTTTTTATAAGTGAGACTTAATTTCTAAGATCAGCGCAGTATAAGCTGCATTCTGTCACTCAAAACAGAAAGAATGACAAAACTATGTTGAGCCAAAGCGATTGATGAATAATTTAACGTTTTTATATCCTAAGTTTATAAACAGGTTTAATCATTTATATCTTGTAAGAATGTAGGACAAATCTGATCAATGAAAACATAAACCCGATGCAACAGAGATTTTAAATATCAATACGGCCAATAAGGTTGCCTTCCAATAAAGATCCAAAAACGGCCGTCGATTGGCATCATGATTGAAGGTAGTGCGTAGGTTCCTTTATCAATGGATTACCTCAAGCGCCCTTTGGGTAATAAAGATATTTGGAGTGTTTTTTTTACCTATAGACACCACCATGTTGTTAATTTCCCGTTCCAGCTGCCAGCTGCCGTTGGGTTGTTGTTTGGACTGCAATAAACGCAGTGCTTTGTCCATAGCTTCTGAATGTACTTTTTCTCTTTTCAATAGCCATAAGATCTCTAAAAAATCGCTTTTATACATATTGGGAAAGGTAAGCAGGTCCAATTTTTCAACCATTATCCTTTCGGGATGATGCGAGCTAAAACATACTTCGTGCCTGAGTATAAAATCTACACACTTATGTTTTAATACCTCTACGTTTTGACTTCTGAATGGTGCGGGCACAAAAGAGATTCCTTTTAGTAGTTTGACAATGCCCCAGTAACAGCTGTGTTTGCCATAACAACTGGTGTTGGCACAGTACTTATTTTTGGGTTCTTCATAGCTGCCATCGTCAAACCGCTGGGATTGGGCAAAAAACTCCAGGGCTTTTAAACAACGAGGGTCGGGTGTTTTATTAAAATAGGCATCTAGATAG
>JAGNSQ010000051.1 GCA_017987975.1 Saprospiraceae bacterium | reverse complement strand
ACTTTAATACATGAAAGCATGGATCACCATTATCATGAGTTTGATAGCTATATCCTTATTACAGGCTCAGGGGTTCAACTATCAAACCATCGTAAGAGACGCCAGTGGCAATGCCCTTGCCAATACGATTGTACACCTCAGATTTGAAATTTATGAGGGCAGCACCAGCGGAGCTTTGTTATATGCTGAAACACAAAATCCCTCAACAGATGACTACGGTTTTTTGTCGGTTACTGTTGGTAGTGGCAACGCGGAAACAGGCAACATAGCCAGTATCAACTGGCAGGGAGGTGCTAAAATTTTAAGTGTTTTGTGCGGTGATACTGACAATGGGCCTTACAATGAAATTGGCAACTCACAAATAAATAACAACACTTTTACAGGTCCGCAAGGCCTAAAAGGTGAAACAGGCCCAGTTGGTCCGGCCGGTCCTCCAGGACCCAAAGGGGATGCAGGCAAAGACGGTACAGGTGTTACCATTGTGGGTTCTATTCCCAATGCGGCAGCACTAGATCCTGATTATTCGGGCAATGTGGGTGACATGGTCATCACAGAAGATACAGGTACCGGTTACGTTTGGAACGGAACCTCATGGGTAGCCGTCGGTCAAATTCAAGGCCCCGCCGGCCCCGTAGGCCCCGTAGGCCCGCAAGGCATTGCGGGCATTGCGGGCAATCAAGGTCCCCAAGGCGATCCAGGTCCCACCGGCCCCGCCGGCCCCGTAGGCCCCGTAGGCCCGCAAGGCATTGCGGGCATTGCGGGCAATCAAGGCCCCCAAGGCGATCCCGGCCCCGCCGGCCCCACCGGTCCCACCGGTTCCACCGGCCCCGCAGGTCCGCAAGGCATCACGGGCAACACAGGCCCCCAAGGACCGGCAGGAACCTACACTGCAGGAACCGGAATTACCATCGCCTCAAACACCATTAGTGCAACCAATACTACCGCCATCTGGAATGCCAATCAATTACAGGGTAGAAATGTCTCTGCAGGGGCTCCAACACAGGGCTTTGTTTTGAAGTGGTTTCCATTTAATACCCAACAGTGGGAAGCTGCACCCGACAATGATTCCAATCCTTGGATCAATGTAAGTGGAGGGATTGAAAACAATGGGGTTCGGGTTCTTGCCAGCGAGCTGCGTTTTGGAGCTAGCGGTGGAAATGTAGAAGGGACTTCTACAAGCGTTATGCTGGGGGTAAACGGAACTAGTTATGTGGGATACTACAACGCAACATCCGAATTTGGTCCGGAAAATCACAATGTAACAAGGCTAGGCTCCAGCTCATTCAGATGGAGTGAAATCTGGAGTACCAATGGCCTCAACCAATCTTCTGACAAAAGATTGAAGAAAGACATTCAGCCATTGACATTGGCCCTCAACAAAGTAATGCAGATGAACCCTGTGTCCTATCATTGGATCAAGGACGACGGAAACACCCATCTTGGATTTTTAGCACAGGAATTAGAGCAAGTTCTGCCCGAAGTGGTGCGGAAACCTGAGGTAAACAGAACCACTACAGATGGTCGAACACCTGCTAAAGGTGAAGATATGTATGCAGTGAATTACAGTGAAATCATTCCAGTATTGGTCAAGGCTATACAAGAGCAGCAAAATCAAATCAAGGACCTCGAACTAAAAATCAAGGTACTGGAAAAAAATAAATAAGCGCAATGAGATGGCTATTGATAATCATCGCGTTTGTTACCTGGGGTGATCTTTTTTCCCAGACCCCTTCTACACGTCGCCGATCTGGAAGAGCAGCTGCTGCAAGGCCTGTTGTTACCACTGAAGAATGTGTGGCTGGAGGTTGTCCTTGCTGCATTTTTTTAAGCAGAAGATCAGGTACAGTTTGTAAATCAGACCACAGTGAAATGGAAGAGGTGGAAACCACTTGGGGACCTCAGTCAACAACAGTGGTGGGTGGAAAAACTTTTAAAATATTTAACGCCAACGGGGCCATCGTAACGAAAATTGAAGAAATATTAAGTGTTTTACCTCCGGCTTATCTCGATGCGGTGCCCGAAAATTTTAGGATCGGTAACCCAAGGAATGGCAGTAAAAATGTAACTACAGAAGGTACAGTTGGTGGTGGCTCTCGGAGGTGTTTTGTTAAAAATAATGAATACGAGTATATTATCCTACACCCTGAAGTGTTTACCCTAAGATCGGAAGACCCCATACTTACCATCCTACATGAAATTGGGCATTTTGTGGACAGAGAATACGGCATTTCTCAAAGCCTGCTGTCAGAACAAAGTGATCATTTCAGAACCTACCTTGCTTCCTATCACGGTGATTCAAGGGGTAATGATGAGGTAATAGCTCAGGGAATTATGTATTATTTTAAAGGAACTTTCTGGCCAAGGATGTACAGAGGAGAACCGGTGGCATTAAGAGCTACGACCCGGTTTCCTCAATGGCTCATGGACATCATTGTCAACGATATCAATTCGCGGTCATGATCTTGGTAAAAAGAATGACATTTCTTTTTTTACTATTTCCACTGTTCTTGAAAAGTCAGGATATCATGTCTTTTCGCAAAGGAAATATTTTTCGAAAAAGTGCATCTTTTTCAATCGGGTACAATGCGAATACGCAATGGAGAGATACTCAAAAAATAAATTCTAACGCTCTTGTTGCCTCTTTAAGGGGTAATCTGGAATTGGCAGGTATAGCACTTCCTGTTCACCTTACTTACAGAACTGGGCAATTTTCTTCCGGCTTTGAAAATCCTTTTGTCAGATTTGGAGTCAGCCCTTCTTACAAATGGGCCAGGCTGCATCTCGGACATCGAAGCATGCAGTTTAGCAACTACTCGTTAAATGGTATAACATTTTTAGGCGCCGGCCTCGAACTCAACCCGGGCATTTTCAGACTGTCTGCTATGTATGGCAATATCCAGACCCCCAACTACAATCTTGATTCTCTGGCCTATTATGCCCATCTTGTCAGAGATTACAAACGCAAAGCCCACGGCATCAAAATAGGAGTGGGTACCAGTCGCAGATTTTGGGATGTTTATTATTTAAAAGTAAAAGACAGCTATGGAAATGATCCCTCAGCTGATATTTTTAAAACCCTGCTGCCACCTGCTGAAAATCTCGTTTTGGGCAGTCGGTTGAGCATGCCCTTTATGAAATATTTTTTCCTGGAACTAAATGGTGACCTTTCAGCAGTAACCAACAACCAACTGGGAAGAACCGACACCCTTCAAGACAAAAGATCTCAGGATGTGGTGCGGGTGCTTCATCCCTACCTCACTACAAATGCCACTACACGAGTTAATTTGGCCTATGATGCTTCCTTCAGGGTGATGCAAAAAACGTTTGACCTGGGATTTAAATTTAAACACATCGATCCCAATTATTCCAGCTTTGGCATGCACTATGTCATTGATGATGTGAGAAATTATACAGTCAATGGAGGTCTTCGGTTATTTGATCAGAAATTCACATTTCAGGGCAGTTACGGCATCCAACTCAACAATGTAAAAAATGTTCGAAAAAACACCTCAACGCGCAATATCATGCACCTCAACGCAAGCATCCTGCCCATCAAAAATGGGGGCTTACAATTGATGTATTCCAATTATTCCATCGACCAATCTCCGGGTTTTGCCATGGTCAATGATTCTTTTCGACTCATTCAACAAACGGCCGTTACGAGCATAACTCCATTTTATCGCATAAGCGGAAAAAAGAACAGACAGCAATTTACCATCAACTACAACAAAAGTGCTATTACCGATGTGAGTCCGTTAGAAATAGAAAACAGAGATGGCAACATTACCACCATTTCTGGCAGTTGGTCTTATGACCACACAATTACTAAATGGGGTTATGGTCTTACCCTGATGAAAGCATCCGAATCATTTAATCTCCGAAATACAGGAAGGTTGGGAGGCAATTTTACGCTTAGAAAGCGGTGGGAGAAATCTAAATTATTTTTTTCAATCAATTCAGGATATTATTACCTTACCTGGAACGAAGATGGCGATGGCCATAGTGCCAACATTTCTTTTCAATCGGGCATGGCTTTCAACAGAGCTTCCAGCTTGCAAGTCACTACTTCCTGGTTGGACAGGGCAAGCATCAATGCAGTTAAATACAGAGAACTGCGTTGGTCAGTCAATCTGATTTATTCATTTTTTCAATCGGCAAAGGATGGTAAAAAGTCTTAAGTATCTAGTTGCTATACTCTTATTGTGTTTAAACACTGCGTTCTCTTTTTTGAATGCACAATTGTCTATCAATACGGTGATCAACCCACCCTATCCAACAGACCTGGATTACTATCTGGATGATTTGTCAAATGTATTCATCAACATCACCAATACAACCGCCACTCCTTATTCTTTCAGATTTTCAGCTACCATAACAGGACCAGCAGGCATCGAAGCCAATATTCAATACCTCGGAGCTCCTATTGCCATAAATCCTGGTCAAACCTTATTATTTACAGGCAACCAAATCTCTGAGCTGGGCAGTACTACCGGCGGTATTGAAAATACCAACAACCTTAGTGCAGAACAACTCGAGGCCATTTCACTCAATCATGTTTTACCCGAGGGTAACTATACACTGTGCTTTTTTGCCTACAATGATGCAGAACAACTGATTTCTGATCCTTCTTCAGGATGTACCAATTTTACAGTTACTTATATAGAACGCCCTCAAATTGTAATGCCCGAAAATGATGAAAATGTCAATTCCATTCTTAATGTGGTTTGGCAACACGACATCAGTGGATTGAATCCAATGGAGCGCTCCCGGATCCGCTATCGTTTTAATCTAATCGATGCTACCCTCAATGATCTGGGCTATTATGTTGATGAAATATACGACCTTAATTTAGCCGGAACCTATCAGCAGGAGACTCCAAACACAATGTTGAGTATAAACCCTTTTACCGATGTGCAATTGGTAGAAGGTCATGAGTATGTTTGTTATGTAACTGCCTTTGATCCTGATGGCAGCCTCATGTTTCTGGACCGGGGTAATAGCAATATTGTGCATTTTTTCTACCACCAGAATGAAGAAGAAGAAGAGGATCTGGCTTATACCTGTATTGAGGAAGAAGCTGAAACTTATGACTGCGCTGCCCCTCTCTGCGATTTTTACTTTCCATCTGACGGTGATACGATTCCCTATTCAGTCATGCCGCTCATCATCAAATTTAATCCTTACTGTGCCGATTATCAGCGACTCAATTATGAAGTATCACTTCGCAACAATGTCAGTTCTTCAGAAATTTACAATAGGAGCGATGATCTGCGATGGGGACCCGGCGGCCCGCTCCAATACTTACTTGATAGAGGAGTAACTACGGCCAATGAAGAAAGAGCCAGCATGTTTATGGTCAATGATACCTGGCTGACCCCTTCTTTTGAAAGGAGTAAGTCTTACACAGCCAATATTACTGCCAGCATGCGCAATCGATCTGGGAGCACTTTTAGTTACAATCTCAGCAACACTTTTGTAAGTGGCATGCCGAAGCCTGGATTGATGGTACCCGAAAACCAGGATACCCTGCCACCGGGCGATGTAGTATTCAGGTGGGACAACGGAGCCCTGCCCTTAAACAGTTTTCCTGATATTTTTTACCTTTTAAGGATGCATGGCAGAACGATAGAAGATGCCGCTTATTACGGAGAAGTCAATGAAAGATGGGTAATGCAGGTATCCCGTACAAGGGATTTTAACAGAGATGACATTGTAATCACAAATACTGAATCAATCAGTGCTACCCATTTTAGTTCTGTTGAAGATTTGATGTCGGGTATTTACATTGTGAATGAAAAGACCCGCTCATTTTCTGAAGAAGGCACCTATTTTTACAGAGTAGTGTGGTTGAAAGACCCGGACGCTGATTTGACAGCGATGCAGGTAGGGGGGAGCAGTGAAAAACTATACATTTCAAATGATGCGTTTTACCACAGCAGCAGTATCAGAGAGTTTACCATTGACGTAGAAACTGAGCCCGCTGTTGCAGAAGAAAGTGAAGAAGGAGAGTGTGCATCACCCTGTACCTTTCCCGCCTTGACCAGTCTGGTACCCAGTGGTAGTATAACAGAAACCAGTACTTTTACAGCAGCGGGCTTTACCATTACCGTTGACCATCTGGAGGGAGCAGGCAGTGGTACAGGAACGGTAACGTTGCCTTTTCTGAACAATGTAAAAATCAGAATCAGTTTTACCGGTATTCAAATCAATGCTTCCCGTCAAATGATCGGTGGTACCATTACCCCTGTTATCGAAACAGCCATTCCGATGAGTGAGCATATTTCTACACTGGGTCGCTTGTTAAGCATGGACGAGGCAGCCGCTGATGCCATGGAAGCCGGACTGGAAGCAGGGGGTAAATTGTTGAGTTTATTGTCATCCGGTTCTACCGTGTCATTGCCCATTGGCATTGACAAAGAAATATCGGGCACTAAAATAATAATAGGGATTACTAATGTAAAATTCCTAAAAGATTCTGCTTACATGGATATGGTGGTCAACATCAAAATTCCCAATCTTGAAGTTGTCAATGGCTTTGTTTCTTTAGGAGCGCAGGCATGTATAACTACCAATGGTTTTGGCAATGATGTGCGTTTGTATCTGCCCCAGGACCAGGTACTACCTATGGGAAATGGCAATGAGTTTAGAATTAAAGGAGCAGAAGGAGCCTCAGATCCCCGAAATATCACTTCGGTGGAGTGGGACTGCAATGGTTTCAGGGCTCTCAACCTGGTAGGCGCAGTGAGGTTTACCAGAGATTGGATGCTTCCGGAAAGTGCAAGTGGACAAATCTTACCAACAGGCAATGTTGAAGCCCGTTTTGGTGGAAGGTTCGTCAATGGAGGACACGTCATGGTTAGAATTGACATGGATGCGTTTCAACTTCCCGGAGCAGAAGGTTGGGGCTTTCAACCCGGTCACAACGTTTGGATTGATATTTCTGATTTAGAAAATCCAACGGGGTTTGACACAGCTTTACCACCTCATTACGAGCATGCATCCATTTCAGAAGATAGCATGAGAAATACCTGGAAGGGATTTTTTATGGAAGAACTTTCTGTCAGAACTCCCGAACGATTGCAGGGACCGGATCGCAACCGATTGACCTTTGCCTTAAGAAACATGTTTATAGACAACACCGGCATTACCTTTAGTGCGAGAGCTGAAAATGTATTGCGATGGGATGGGGATGGTAATTTTAATGGCTGGGCTGTATCACTGGATACCATCTATTTTGACATCCTGCAAAACAACTTCCGAAGGGCCGGTTTCAACGGTAAAATAGGATTGCCCATTGCTGAAGAAACCCAATACATGCTTTATCAGGCTGAATTGCAGCATAGAAGAGATTCATTTAATTTTGTCATGTCCGTTAGGCCTGTTGACAATATCCGAATCCCTATCTCAATGGCGCAGGCAGTCATTAGAAATGACAGTTACATTAGAGCTTCCTTAGGAAGCGAAAACTTTATTGAAGCCAATCTTTGTGCCAGCCTGGGAATAGGCAACAGCAATTTACCTTCGGGCCAGACCATGCCTTCTTCCGTACGTTTGCCACAGATTGTCATTGAAAACCTTAGACTCAATTCAGAGACCGGCTTTGATACAACTGATTTTGCATTTTCGCTCACAGGCATGGAAGGTATGTCACGCGGACCATCTTCCGGTGGGGGAGGCCACCATTATGAAGAAGAAATGTATCCCGATTGGATGGTACTTACAGAAGAGAGCGAATCTAGCATGTCTGGTTTTCCCATCGGACTGGATCATTTTAGTTTTTCCAATGATAGGATCACCATTCAGCCTCGCCTAACCCTAACCGGCGGTGATGGAGGTTTTTCAGCAGCTGCCAAAATTTCATTGTTGGTCAACATGGACCTCATGTCATCTCCGCAGCGTTTTGATCTCACAGGGGTTAACCTGGATCGCATCGACTTGGACATAGAAGCTTCAGATATAAAATTATCCGGTTACCTGGAATTTTACAAAACTGCCATTGATGAAGGTGTGAGAGGAGGAATAACCCTGGAAATGAAATTGGGCATTGAGGTCGGCATCGATATCAATGCCGACTTTGGTTGTCGCAGACAGCCGGGTGCACTGGTATACAATACAGCAGAATGGTATTCCTATTTTTATGTTGATGGTACCGCTGTACTTTCTCCGGGCATAACCTTGTTTTCAGGGATTTCTCTTTATGGACTTGGGGGTGGATTTTATCACCACATGCGCATGACCACAGACTTGCCGAATGGCTCTTCGGTAATGGCAGCTGCTGGCCCGAGACAAGCATCAGGTGTGCGGTATGAACCCTATTTTGATACCGATCTGGGCTTAAAATTTAAAGTTATCCTGGGCTCCAATGACAATGGAAAAGCTTACAACCTCGATGTCCAGTTGTTGGCAGAATTTAGCTTCAGACATGGTCTTACGTTACTTGACTTAAAAGGATCATTCCGGGTAATGACTGATGGTATTTCGGTATCAACAGTGGGCAGAGCAGGAAATAGTCCGATTGCAGGTTATGTAGGTATGACTCTCAATTTACCTCCTGGCGGCCCGGTTACTTTTAATGGGCAATTTTTTGTCAAGGTTAAGGTCCCATACGATTTTCCGGTGTTGACTGGCTTAGGTACCATTCCCAATCCCCCACCAGGTTGGACAGCTGAAAACGCTATGGTTTGGGCCAATTTTTATGCAGGCCCGGATAAGTGGTATTTCCACATGGGCAATCCAACCAACAGATGTGGAGTAAGATTGGGATTGGGGGATATAGAATTGATGCGGGTCACCAATTATATGATGATTGGACACGACATACCGGTTACGATGCCGGAACCAGATGCAGAATTTGTGAGAATTTTTGAAAGGGGCTTAGGCTCAACATCTGATTTTACCAGCCTCGACGGTGATGTGAATTCAGTGATGGAAGGACAGCCAAGACCAGAGCTACCTACGGGTACAGGCTTTGCTTTTGGTATGTCAATGGCCATGAGTACAGGTGATGTTGAATTTTTCCCTTTCTTTTTTAACCTCGGAGCAGTGATGGGCTGTGACATCAATGTGACGCATGCCACCCCTGAAACTGACCGCAGATGTGCAGGATCAGATAGGGTGCCGGGCATGGATGGTTGGTATGCAACCGGTCAATTTTACGCAGGCATAGAAGGTGCTTTTGGTATCAAAGTCAACCTTTTTGTCACAGAAATCAAAGCCACCATTTTTGAGGCCAGTGCGGCCATGATATTAAAAGGAGGTCTGCCCAATCCGGAGTGGGTTTCGGGTAGGGGTAGCTTTTACTACAATGTTTGTGATGGGTTGGCAGAAGGCAGATGCAGTTTTGTATTTGAAGCAGGTACGGTATGTTTGCCAGTGACGGGAAACCCATTTGCAGGGATCAATCTGATTCAGGATGTACAGCCAGCCAATGGGGCTACAGATGTATCTGTGTATACCAATGCTTCTGCAGGATTTTCTATGGAAATGAACAGGGTATTTGAAATTGAAGAATATGTGTCTTCAACAGATCCACCTGTTATCAGGAGGTTACAACCCTATATGTACGCATTTGAACTCAGAGAATCTGGACGAACTGTGAACCTGACAGGAAATGGAAATTGGATTGAAGATAATCGGGTATATGATTATACGCCTATCAATGTTTTAAAGGCCAATACCTTGCACACCATAAGGGTGGAGGCCAGGATAAGAGAAAATGGTCGGGATCTTACTACTGCAGGCAGGCTTTTCCGAGAAGAGCGAATCCACGAATTTACCACGGGCGATGAACCAGATAGGATTGTGGACGAAAACTTGTCCTTTACCTATCCCTACATCCGCCAGCAGCACTTTTTGAAGGGAGAACACAGGGCCAATGAAGGATATGTAAGGTGCAAAAGAGCCAATAACGGATTTTTTATGGAGGGAGATGTAAGCAGCGTGGTCACTACTTTTTATGCGCGATTCACCGATGAAGACAATCAAACCTTCCAAACACCGGTGCGTATTATGAGGGGGCAAATTGGAGCTATTTTTCAAACCAATCAGTTGGCAAATGATAAACTTTATTGTGTTCAGATAATAAGGAAAGACACGCCTATTCCGGGTGCAGTCACCACCACCGCAAGTGTTACTGTTTCACCAGGAATGCTGGGTACACTAATGATGCCTTCCAGAATGATCTCAGAATTACAAGTCACAAACTTTGCAGCGGTAGTAGGGGCGAGTACCATCAATTCAAACCAGTATAAGAGAATCAGCCTCCCGGGTGGTAGGGTCAATCAATACGAAAGAGAAATTTATTCCTATTATTTTAAAACCTCCAAATACAATCGTTTGACTGAAAAAATTCAGGCAGAACAACCAGATTGGACATTTAGCGTTGTCAATTTTGGCTACGAGCTGGGCAAGTTAGAAAAAAACATGGATGAGAGTTTTGAATGGGTAGATGCAGAATCATTTAAGGTAGTGCCTCAATCGAATAAAACGTTTACGCCCAGGGTAAAATTTTTCCTTCAACCCATTCCTGAGAGTTTAGATGGTTCAACAGCCACAACCACAATACCCATCAATAGTTATCTAAGAGAAATAGTAAATAAACGCATTACCTTAAATTACAGCCGCATGATGTTGGATAGAGCAGACATCATCAGGCGGACTAGTGCTGCCAATCCGGGATCAACCGTTTTGTGTCCAAATATTATGCCCATTAGTGGTTTTAACATCTATGATGCCAGTACAGGTTTTGCCAGCAATTCCTTTACGCGAGCTCCCCTGACACAAGATCAGATCAACTCTGCATTTTCTACCTATGTCGGTGTAGGAATACCTGGAGGTATTGGGCTTACTCCTTCATTTTCAGGGGCACCCATGATGGGTATGGCATCTTTAGTAGCCGGGAGAACCAAGACCATTTTAAGGTATGAGCCCACCGTCGCAGGCACAGATCACTATAAACAGCTGCGAAGAGAAGCCGTGCTATTTGCCAATTCTCTCACCACCATCAGGAGCTCAGTGGGTTCTTCGTTGATCACTACTTACGAGCTTATGACTCCTGCGCAGAAAAGATTTTTTGATGAGCATGAAAACAGGTTTAGGATTCTGGATCAGATTCGGTATATGAATTGGACCAAAGGGGTTCAGGTATTTGGGTTACAGTATATTTACCCTGATGAGAATGGCAATGATGTATTGGGATCTCTTGGTCCACTGGCCTTTAGAAAATAATTTGGAAGCATGAATACTGTTAAAATATATACGATTACGATAGGTTTGTTTTGTCTGGCAATAACAATATCCAGGGCTCAAGGCAATATTCGTCAAGACTCCTTGCGCTCTTCTTTGGTTTTGACAACAGCTTACTTTGAGGGTACCGGGGTGATATTAAGATGGGCACCCCAATCTTCTGGTGATTGGCGACTCAACAACTACCATGGCTATAAAATTGAAAGGGCCAACAAATCTATTTCAGAGACTCCTTTTAAATGGGAGGTCATAGCAACTGGTTTAAAACCAATATCTTTGGAAATGTGGAAAAATAGAGTGGCGGAACACCCCTCAGATACTATGCTCATGGTGGCTGGACAGGCCATTCATGGTACTGCCCCTCAACAAACCATGTCACCTGACAACTTTATGAGTATGAGTGACCAACTCACCAACCTCCACTCGGCTTGTTTGCTCGCATGTGAATTCAGTAGAGAAGCTGCTTTGGCTTCAGCCTTAAGGTTCGAAGATAATTCTGTGATAAAAGACAATTCGTATATTTATAAATTGACATCATTAGCAGATACTACAGTGGTGGCTTTGGCATCGGCAATAGCAAGTGAAGAATCTTATCCTAAAATTGAAATTACAGATATAACCGAAGGTGAAAAGGCAGTTGCATTTAAATGGAACCGCAGCTACTATAAAAATTACTATTCGGCTTTTCATGTATATCGTTCTGCAGATGAAGGGTTGAGTTGGCAGCTAATTACACCACGACCGGTGGCCTATGTGGCTTATAAAGATGCAGATGCTTTTACATTCAAAGATTCTGTACAAGTCAATTACATTCCTTTTCTGTACAAAGTTCAGGGGCTCTCCTCCTTTGCTACCAAAGGCCCTTTATCGGATGCGGTGAAAGCAATGGGCAGAGACCGCACCGCACCTGATGCACCTTATGATGTCCAATTGGATTATCTGGGTAAGGCCAGGATGAAAATAAGCTGGAAGGTGGTGGATGCTGATCACGACATCCTGGGTTTTCGAATTTCAAAGAGCAATGAGCAGCAGAAGGAATTTGTAGAAATTACACCTACAATGTTAGCAGGAAATGTGCGTTCGTTTATCGATTCTACCTGTAATGAAAACATCAATAATTATTACTGGATAGCTGTTTTTGATAATGAAAAGAATGTCAATGTGAGCTTGCCTCAGTATGGCACTATCATTGACAGCATTGCACCTATGCCACCGGCTGGGCTGGAAGGAAATATCGATACCAATGGCGTGGTAACAGTCCGATGGAGAATGGGAAGTGAAGCGGATCTCAGAGGATATTTTGTGCATTATTCCAATAACCTGAGACATACTTTTATCAATCGGACCGACAGACCTCTGCAGGATACTTTTTGGAGAGATACCCTTCCACTTAATGTGCTAACAGAACAAATTCACTATAAGTTGGTGGCCATCGACCATCGTTTCAATTATTCAGGTTATTCTGAAATTCTTACCCTCAATAAGCCAGACAAGGTGGCTCCCACTTCACCTGTTTTTCAGCGGAGTTTTTCAGATCAGGGCGGGATCAGCCTGCAATGGGCCAACAGCGGTTCTCACGATGTAAAAGCCAATGTTTTGCTGAGACGGGGAGTGGGGGAACAAAACTATTCAGAAGTGTATAGATGCCCATCACGGCCAGCCATCGCCAATTTTACCGATAAAAAAGTAAATCCGGGCAAAGAGTATGAATATAAACTTTATGCCATCGATGATGCGGGCTTGAAATCACCCATCATTTCAACCCTGACTCTGAAAGCATTTGAGGATAAAAAATTGCCTGCTCCGCAAGAGTTAAGCTGGCAAATAGATACTTTAAAAAGGCAAATCACCTTGCATTGGAAATCTTCTTCATCTTCTGCAAAAACCATTGTTTACCGCTCACTCAATGGCAAACCTTATGTCACCCACAGAGTGGTGGATAAAGAGACCATCTTTATTGACAGTCCATATCGCAAGGGAGACATCATCAAATACCGGATTAAGGGCACAGATGAAAAGGGTTGGCAAAGTGATTTTAGTGAAGAGCTCGAAATCAGAACACAATAGAATCCGAATGTCTTATCTTTTGTTTTTTTATTTAAACAGATTGTCGTATTCTGAAGTAGCCTGATCTTTTTTTACCTCAACTGGTTTTTCCACATTGGGTAGTATGAGAAAATCTGCCTCTTCATCTTTGTCTTCCTCTTTGACAACGGTGTAATCATCGTAACGGTTCTGCTCATTTTCTACTTTTTCGGCGTATTTTTTCACCCTTCTTCGCATCCATGCCTTGGCAAAAAGATAGCCAAACACCACCGGATAGCCTACGATGGTCAACACAATGGCAACCAGACCAAAAATGGGGTTCTCTTTCAACATTTTAAAAATAAACTTTGCGTAGTCTATTATTACGGTGTAGTCGAGGATGGCAGCTGCCAATAATAAGAAAGGTGCTGCTATGGCTAAAACGGTAAATAAGCCCTTGATTACAAAATAAGCAAGTACCAGGAAGATAATGAGTCCGATAATTGGGCCAAAATTGCCCATAGGACGTTGGTTACCACCAAAACTAAATTCTTTATAAACAGTCATTCTTTTTAATTGAAAAACAAATATATCCTGAAAAATGTCAATTATTGAGGCATTTTTCGATGAGTGACGTCATATTTCCGATGAGGAAACGACGGCAGCGTCCTGCATTTCATACAATTCTCTGTATCTGCCGTTTTCTTTTTCCAGCAAAGCCTCATGACTCCCTGATTCCACTGCCTTGCCCTGGTCCATCACCAATATAAAATCAGCGTGCCGGATGGTTGACAAACGGTGGGCGATGATGATGCTGCTCCTTTTTTCGATCAATTTTTCAATGGCGTGCCGGATCACCATTTCGGTTTCCGTGTCAATGCTGCTCGTAGCCTCATCAAGAATGAGAATGTCAGGATCTACTACAAGTGCTCTAACAAAAGAAATAAGCTGTCGCTGTCCTACAGATAAGTTAGATCCACGTTCGGTGACCATAAACTGGTAGCCGCCGGGCAGTCGGGTTATGTAATCATCAGCCCCAATTTTTTTTGCTGCTTCAATCACCTTCTCCATGGCTATGGTATTGTCTTTGAGGGTGATGTTTTCAAAGACGGTGCCGTCAAAAAGAAATACATCCTGCAGTACGATGGCGATGCGTTTGCGAAGGGCACTTAATTCGTAATCACGAATATCAACATCATCCAGCAAGATTTGACCTTTCTGGATATCATAAAAACGGTTCATGATGTTGATGATGGTGCTTTTGCCTGAACCAGTACTTCCTACCAGGGCCATGGTCTGGCCAGGCTCAATGGTAAAGTTGAGATCGTGGAGAATAAAGTTTTCCTCATCATAGGCAAAGTGTACATTTTTGAATGCCACCTTACCGTGTAAGTGTTCTTTATTGAGGGTGCCTTCATTGGGTATGACTTCATCACTTTCTATGAGCTTAAACACCCTTTCTGCTGCAACAAGGCCCATCTGCAGGGTATTGAATTTATCTGCTGCCATTCTTACCGGACGAAACAAAAGATCAAGGTAAAGCGGAAAGGCTACCAGTGCGCCAAAACTCACACTGCCTTCAAGATATGATCCTGCTCCTATCCAAACCATTAAAGCCAGTGAAAAGGCTGAAATCAACTCAACTACCGGAAAAAAAATAGAATAATAAAGGACGGAATCCAGGTTGGCAGAGGTATAATCTCTGTTGATGGTCTTAAATTTGCCGCTCTCTTGTTTTTGAGCATTAAATATCTGCACAATTCGCATGCCTGTGATCCGCTCTTGTAAAAAAGCATTCATTTTGGCCAGGTTGGTCCTCACTCGCTCATAGGAATCTTTTACTTTTTTACTAAAAATATAAGTAGCCCATATCAATAATGGCAGTGTTGCCAAACTGATGAGGGTGAGTCGCCAGCTGGTGTAAAACATAATGCCAAGTACCGTGAGCACAGCTAGTAAATCCGCCAGAATGGTAATGACTCCCTGGGTAAATACTTCGTTGATGGCAGAAATATCGTTGATGGTCCTGGTGGTTGAGGTGCCAATGGGCGTTTGGTCAAAATAACGCAGTCTGAGTTGGGTAATGTGTTTAAATACCTTAACCCGAAGGTCGCGCAACACATTTTGTCCCAGTTCTGCTAATAAGAAAAGAAAGTAATAACGCATGATGACGTTGGCCAAAAGCACCACAAAAAACAAACCACACATGAGTAGCAGGCCATTAAAATCATTGGCAACAATGTATTCATCAACAATGGTTTTGACAATGTAGGGCAGGAAACTGCTGATGGGGGCCAGCAAAACTGCAAGGGCCATACAGGTAACAAACAACCTATTGTAAGGCTTGGCCATAGCTATGACCTTCCACAATACATTGAAGTCAACTTTCTTTTTTGCCTGTTGCATAATAGGTTTTGTTGGAATCGGGGCAATAATTTACAAACGTTGTAAAATGCACAATGTTCCCGAAACTTAAAATTTGATGGTTTTTTTGGCGAGTTTCATGGGTATTCCAATACATTTTGACTCCATATAGGACAAAATTTCATCAATGACCTCTTTTTGCTCTGCACTGAATAGGTCCAGTTTGTGACGAAATACTTCAGTGGTGATTTTTTCTTTCACTTTTTTAACTTCTTCGGGAAGGGCAGAAAGGGCCAATTCTACCTGACGTTCCATATACAACGTTTTAAACTGCTCCACTGCCTCATCAACAATGGTTTTGGCTATTGATATTTCCTGACGCCTGAAGTTAAGGTTGCGATCTGCCAATTCACGCAACTGATCGATATTGATATAATTTACATTCGGCAAGCTCCCCACCCTGGCATCGACATTGGCTGGTACTGCCAAATCGACCAACAGATAGCGATTTTTATTTTGGGTAGACCATTGGTTCCACAGTTCTGGGGTGACAATAGGCTGTTGTGAAGAGGTACAGACTACAAGGGCATCAAAATTTTCTAGTCGGGGCAATGCTTCCAGTCCAAAGGCTTTGCCTCCTACTTCTTCTGCCAGATGGATGGCTTTATCAATGCTCCTGTTGAAAATCAGCAGCTTGTGATAACCGTGTTTGTGTAAAAATCGAGCCACAAGGGTATTGGTTTCTCCTGCTCCGACCAGTGCAATACATGCGTCCTGCGAGTTACAAACTTCAAGGATGCTTTCTCCGGCAAGTGCTGCTATCGAGAGGGGTTTTTCGTTGATGCGGGTATGTGAATAGATGTGTTTGGCAACCTGAACCGCCATTATTTCGAGCAACCTCAAATTATCACCTGTTTGCCCTGCTTCCAATGCTTGCTGATAGGCCGCCCTAAATTGTCTGAAAATCTCACTTTCACCTACCACCAACGAATCAATTGATCCAGCTACTTCAAAAATGTGCTGAATGGCTTCAACCCCTTCATACAAACTTACGTAGCGCTCAATCCGATCCAGCCCTTCTTCTGTGAGTGAAGGATTGGCCTCTTTTAGCAGGCGGATGATAAAATCTATATTGACTTCCTGGTGGGTATAAAAAATATAGGTTACTCTGTTACAGGTACTCAGGTACATAAACTCCTCAAGGCCAAGAGCACTCTTAACCCTGTGGGTGCCCAGTCCATCTGATGATTCCACGATCTGGTAATTACCAATTTCAGCAATTTCTACCACGTGGTGGGTAAATGTTATAACCTTATAGTTGTCGATCATAAATAAAACGAAGTGCAAAATTACAATTATGCCCAATAAGCTATTGTCACATTTGTGTCATAGCCGATTGAGGTGCCTTTTTTGCCATTTTATTCCGATTCTTGGGAACTAAATTGCACCATGAAGTGTATTAAGTCAAGCTTTATAATATTTAAAATATTGATAATCAGTAATAAATATATTTATTTTTCTTTTTTTCAGCCATATTCGTGTTGTACCTTTGTACCATGCAAAAAACGGGTTGTCGAGGTCTGAATATCAAAAAAGCACTGGCTTTTTGGGCAGTATTTTTTGTTTTTAGCGGTCTTGGTCGTGCTCAAATGAGATTTGACATTCCGCACTCTCCTGCTACGATTAAAATTGACGGTATTGCAGACGACTGGTCGTTGACCCAATCGATCAAACTAAATCCCGGTACAGCCGCAGAATCGACGGTGAAATATGGCTGGCAATGGGACCAGGACTACCTATACCTGGCGGCAGATGTCGAAGACCATTTTTTAGCCATCAATGAGCTGGGCAATGACAATCCCAAACTTTACTTTAATGACGCCTTAGAAGTGTACCTGGATGCCAAAGCGGACAGCAAAACATCAATGGATTTAAATGATTATCAGTTTTTGGTGGATATAAAGGGGCAAAAGACGGTATTTAAGGGCAATAAATGGATGATGCTAGATGGAGCAAGGGTTCCCAAAGATTATGAGGGCACCAACATTGTATTTAATGCCATGGCTGCTTTGCGTGGCACGTATAATGACAGCACAGATATGGATGATGGTTATTTTATGGAAATTGCCATTCCCTGGAGTGCAGTGGGCATAGTACCTAAAGAAGGGACAAAACTAAAAATGGACCTCTGTTTTGATGATGTTGACACCCTTTCCAATATCAGGCAATGGCCCTTGGATTTTCACCCTGCTGTGCTTCAGTACACTAGTATAACAGGAAAAACCGACTTTGGATTTCCGCAATACTGGCCTACATTAACACTTGTAGGCAAGCCTGGCTGGTGGTATCAGATCCAGGGTGCACTGGCCCGTCTGCCTTTTCTTTTCCTGGTGTTGATGGCTATGCTTTTGGCTGCAATGGTATATGCAATTATCATGCAATATCAAAAAATCAAATACCTCAAAGCCTTGCCCAGCAGGTCGGAATTTACGCTATTAAATCCCATTCATGGCGATCAGCCATCATTGAATAGCAAAGATGAAAACTCTGTGCCAATGGTCCAGGCCGCTAATGGTGAAGTAGCTTTTAAAATTAATCAGTACGTGGAAAACCATTTGTCGCAAGACATAGCCGTTGCAGATTTGGCAGTCTTTATGAATAGAAGTGTGCGGCAGCTTCAGCGTATGTGTAAGGCAGAAACGGGCTTGAGTCCACTGCAATATATTACCATTTTAAAGTTGGAAAAAGCAGGGCAGGAAATTGTCAAAAGCCATGAGACCATAGCTGAAATAGCTTACCGCCATGGTTTTTCAGACCCCTCTTATTTTGGCAGTGTTTTTAAAAAATACTACGGTAAGACACCGTTGGAGTATCGCAACCAGGTAGTCTGATCACCACTTTCAACCATGAAAAATCCTTATATTTGCGTCAAAATCAGCAGAGTTATATGGCAAAACCGGCACTGCCCAAGGGCACAAGAGATTTTTTACCGGGTGAGGTAAACCGCAGGAAATACATCTTTGGCATCATAGAGGAAGTATTTCGTAAATATGGTTTTTTACCCATCGAAACTCCCGCCATGGAAGCCCTCGATACTTTGTTGGGTAAATATGGTGATGAGGGAGACAAGCTTTTGTTCAAAGTATTAAACAATGGTGATTACCTGAAAGATGCCAATGCAGCTGCGCTGGATCAACGAGACTCTAATTCACTGGTAAGGTCTATTTCTAAAAGAGGCTTACGCTACGACCTCACAGTACCATTTGCACGGTTTGTTGTGATGAATCAAAATGAAATCCAACTACCATTCAAGAGATACCAGATCCAACCGGTTTGGAGGGCTGACAAGCCTCAAAAGGGCAGATACCAGGAGTTTTTTCAATGCGATGTGGATGTTGTGGGCAGCGAATCTCTTCTTTATGAAGCTGAGTTAGTTTCCATCTATCATGAAATTTTTAAGCGCCTTGACATTGGTGTTAAAATACTGATCAACAACCGTAAAATTTTATTTGGTATTGCAGAGGCGGCAGGTGTGGCTGATCGATTCGTAGATATGACGGTAGCCATTGACAAATTGGATAAAATTGGTGAAGAAGGTGTTAGTAAAGAACTACTGTCCAAAGGTATGTCAGATAGCCAGGTGCGAACTATTCTGGATATCTTATCTATTCGTCAACTTTCTGAATTGATGGCTCATGCTGATTTTGCAAAAAGTGAATCTGGTCAGAAAGGACTTTTGGAGGTGAATACGGTTTTTGATTTTCTCAAGGATGGTGAAGTACATGATTTGGTCTTTGACATCAGTCTGGCAAGAGGCCTTAGCTATTACACAGGGTGTATTTTTGAGGTAAAAGTGGATGTGGATATTCATGCCGATATCAAAATGGGTTCGATTGGAGGAGGAGGAAGATACGACAATCTTACAGGAGCCTTTGGTCTCCAAGGAGTTTCGGGCGTAGGTGTTTCATTGGGAGCAGAACGCATCTATGATGTGCTCAATGAACTCAATGGCTTTCCAAAAGAAGTGGATGAAGCTGTAAAACTTATTTTTCTTTGTTTTGATGAATCCGGCATTCGCCATGCCTTCAACCATGCTACTCAAGTCAGAGCAGCGGGTATAGCTTGTGATGTTTATCCGGAAGCCAGGCAAATGAAAAAACAAATGAATTACACCAATAACAGGGGCATTCCTTATGCAGGTATCATTGGTGAAAATGAGATCAACACCCAAACCATCATGCTCAAAAACATGATCAGCGGAGAACAGCAGGCGGTAACCCTGGATGAAATGATCAAGCTGATAAAGGGATCATGAACAACTTGCCACCATTTATGAAAAATAATAAACCAGAAGGCCTGAGTCTATCGGAATGGGTCCAACAACACCTGGAAATAGCAGAGCAATCGGCCCATCTCAATGCCTTTGTCCACCTTTTTAAAGACGAAGCCATTGCAGCAGCCCAAAACATAGAAAAGTCCATAGCCCAAGGCAAAACACCAGGCAAGCTATACGGTGTTATCATATCAGTTAAAGATAATATATGTATAGCTGACCGACCGGTGAGTGCAGCATCTGCCATTTTGAAGGGTTATGTAAGTCCTTTCAGCGCCACGGCTGTTGAACGACTGTTAGCAGAAGATGCCATAATATTGGGTACCACCAATTGTGATGAATTTGGCATGGGCTCTGCCAGCACCCACAGTATTTATGGCGCAGTGAGAAACGGTGATGATGCAGATAAAGTGGCAGGGGGATCGAGCGGAGGCGCCGCTGTTTCTGTACAGATTGGGGCTTGTCAACTGGCCATTGGTACGGATACAGGTGGCAGTATCAGACAACCGGCAGCATTCTGTGATTTAACAGGTTTTAAGCCCGGCTATGGTAAGATTTCAAGGCATGGACTGATTGCCTATGCTTCTTCCTTTGATCAGCTCGGTTTTATAGCAAACGATACTTCACTAATACGGCTTGCCTATGACATCTGCAGAGGGGCCGACGATTTTGATTCCACAGTTTCAACAACAGCAGAGGCTCCAGAAAGCCCAGTTAGTAAAGCCCGGTTGGCCACCCTTTCAGATTTTTTTCCGGTGTCCAATTCCTATACTCAACAATGTTATCGACTGATTCAGGAGTTGGGGCAAAACTTTGATTTGGCTTTTACCTCCTTTGAAGGCATGGATTACCTGGTGCCTACTTACTATATTCTAACTACTGCAGAAGCCAGCTCCAATCTAAGCAGATACGATGGTGTGAGATATGGGTTAAGGGTGGGTGATGAGCAGAACCTCGAGCATATGTACACTCAAACCCGAACAATTGGCTTTGGCGCAGAAGTCAAAAAACGCATCATGTTGGGCACCTTCGTTTTGAGTGAAGGTTACTATGATGCCTATTATACCAAGGCCCAAAAATTGCGCCGGTGGGTTAGAAATCAATTGGAGACCATTTTCCTGGAATGTGATTTCATTTTACTTCCGGTTACTGCCTCAGGCCCATGGCCCATTGATTATAAGGCAAATGATCCTTTGGAAGTATATTATTCGGATGTGTACACGGTCCTGGCCAGCCTTGCGGGTTTGCCAGCCATCTCAATTCCCGTAGATTTTGAAAATGAGAGGGTGCATCTGCAAATCATTGGTAAGCCAAATAATGAGCACAACTTGCTGGCTATCAGTGAAGAAATAATTTCTTTGTCATTGAAATGAAGCCTTGGTTTTGACAATTGATCCCTTTTTCATAACTTCGCAGGGTTAAAATCAGAACCATGTCAGGTCAGTCTTCAGATTACGGTAAAAAGGGCATTACCTTTGGTAAAATTATGTTGGGCATCATCTTATTGGTGATCCTGATTATTTATGTTTACCACCATCCTCACAACAGCGCACCGGTTATACAATAAGTCCGTGTGCTTTGAAGTACAAAAGCATATATGTGGCTGCCACCAGCCAACATGTGGGTAAGACTACGTCTACCCTTGGACTTGTATCCAGCTTTTTACGCAAAGGATTAAATGTAGGTTATAGTAAGCCGGTAGGTCAAAAACACCTCAACTTCGAAAATTTTAAAGTAGACAAGGATACCATCCTTTTCGCTGACCTTATCCATTTCCAGATCATCCCAGAGGTTCATAGTCCTGTTATATTAGGACAAGGAGCGGTAGAAAAATACCTGGAAGATCCAAACCCGGAATCTTTGATTCACCAGGTATTGAATGCCAAAAAGGTATTGGAAGACCGCCACGAAGTAGTGATCTACGAAGGAACAGGTCACCCTGGCGTTGGTAGTGTAGTGGGTTTGTCAAACGCTCGAGTAGCCCGCATGCTCAATGCCGGTGTTCTCATGATTGTTGAGGGCGGTATCGGCAGCACCATTGATATGCTCAATATGAGTACTTCCTTGTTCAGAGAAGAGCAGGTAGAAATAATCGGGGTTATCATCAACAAAGTTTTACCCGACAAACTGGAGAAAGTAAAACACTATGTGGGCAAATGGATGGAAGAAAACAACATTCCATTGCTGGGCCTTATACCTTATGATCCTACACTGGCCTTTCCCATTATACGCACCATAGCTGAAACCATCCGATCAGAAATCATCCACTTTGAAGGCATGGATTCAAACAGGGTAGGGGGTATACTGGCCGGATCACTCATTGAGCTCAAAGAGTTGAAGAGTTCTGAAGACCTATTGTTAGTTGTATCAACCAATAGTATTAAAGACGCCATTGATAAAATTACCTGGCTTTCCAAGTTGTTTCACATCGACCATTGTCCGTTGTCAGGCATCGTTGTTTCCGGAAATAAGCCCCTCGATGAAAGTGTGCTAAAATACATCAACGACAACCAGATTCCGGTTATCCGTACTGACCTGGATACCTATGAGGCTGTGATTAAAATTTCAAAAATTGAGGTAAAAATCAACCAAAACACACCCTGGAAGGTCCAAAAAGCCATCAAACTCATTGAAGAAAACGTTGATCTGGACTACATCATCCAATCAAGAGATTCCTGATTAAATCATTTCTACCATATTCCGGCCCTGTTTCACCTTGCCGTCGTCTTCCAGTTTTTTCATTAACCTGGAGATTACCACTCTTGATGAATTGAGGTCGTTGGCAATCTGATAGTGCGAAATCTTGATCTCCTTGCTGCGCGTGATGGCTACTTTTTCGGTCAGGTAATTGAATAATCGTTCCTCCATATTGTTGAAGGCAAGGTTGTCAATAGCCCGCAACATTTCGTTTAAACGCATGCTGTAATTGTCGATGATAAAGTTTCTCCATGATCGGTACCGAACCATCCACTCATCAATTTTTTCCATGGGTATAAACAGGATCTCGGTAAAATCATCGGTAATGGCCCTGACATTGCTTTTGGATGCCTTGGCACAGCAGTTGAGGGTCATGGCACAGGTATCACCCAACTCAAGATAATACAACAAAAGCTCATTGCCCTCTTCATCCTCTGTCATAACTTTAATGGCCCCTGACACAATGAGGGGCATGGCATTGATTTTTTCGCCAATGTCAATGATGGTAGTATCTGGCCTGTACTTATTGAGTTGCCCAAACTGACAAATCTCACGGATCAGGTCATCTTCAAGTAGATACTGGAATTTTTCGTGCAGTGCCTCGTAACATTGTGGATTAACAG
>JAGNSQ010000050.1 GCA_017987975.1 Saprospiraceae bacterium | reverse complement strand
TGGAGTCCAAAAGTATGGCTTGCAGCCGCCGGTCAGATCTTTTTTACCCTTTCTGTGGGTATGGGCACCATCCATTGTTATGCTTCTTACATGAAACAAAATGAAGATGTAGCCCTCAATTCCATGAGTGCGGGATGGATGAATGAATTTGTTGAGGTAGTGTTGGGAAGTGCCATTGTAATCCCTATTGCTGTGGGTTACCTTGGTATTGATAAGGTAAAAGAACTAGGCGGTTTTGCTATGGGCTTTGTTACACTGCCCTACCTTTTTGCACAATGGGGCGACTTTTTATCAAAAATGGCCGGATTTATGTGGTTTGGCTTATTGTTTTTTGCGGGTATTACATCCAGTCTTGCCATGGGAACTCCTTTGATGGGTTTCTTAAAAGACAATTTTAATTGGACCCACAATAAATCGGCTATTGCATTCGGGGCTTTGGTTTTTATCCTCGGAATACCCTGTGTAATGTCACAAAATGGTTTCAATGAATACGATTACTGGGCAGGAACAGTATCTTTAGTTGTATTTGCATTGGCTGAAATTATCTTATTTGCCTGGGTATTTGGAATGGAAAAGGGTTGGTCAGAGATAACCAGAGGAGCGGACATACATGTACCAGGAATTTACAAACCCATTATTCAGTATATCACTCCGGTATTTCTACTGGCTGTGTTTATTGGCAGTATTCCAGATATCATCACCAATATTTCATCTGAAACCGATCTTTGGGGCTGGATATCCCGGGGAACCTTGATCGCACTCTTTATAGTAATATCATACTATGTAAAAGTGGCTAGTATTAATTTAAAACCCAATAACATTTAAAATATGAACAGTTCTGCATTGGTTGTATTTGTCCTGGCACAGGCTACTGTGATAGGGTTTACCTTGTTTTTTTTCTACAAGGTGCTATTTAGTCAACATATTGAAAAACACGAAGATCCCAATCCTAAGACATATGATGTAACTTAATGGGTTCATTTAAGCATGAATACCAGAAAACAAATACGCTACATATAATAGAAATAATTTATATCTTTGCTTTCGCTGAACTATTCAGAGATTTAATATTATTTTATGAGTTTTTACGTTATTGATTACGTCAAGGCTTAAAATGTGTTGTTATGTATGCTCATATCTTAGAAAAGCAAAATAAAAATAAGGGTCGGCAAATCAGTGTTGTTGTACACCTCTTATTATTATTGATCTGTTTCTTTTATTATTTTCAGGTAGAAGTAAAAGACCCAGACCCTGAAAAACCGTATCGGGTCATGGTTGATTTTGATTTCCAGGAAAGTTCTTTGAGTACCTATGCCCACGCGGATGTAGGTGAATCAAGACCACGAAATACAGAAGAGCAAAAGGCAGAGGTTAGCGATCCAAAGCCCGTTGAAACCCAGGTGGAAGAAGAAATAACTCCCCAATCGGTGCCAATCCCAGCCACACCTACCCCACCAGTAGTAACAAAAACAACGGTTGAGGAATCTCCTGTTCAAATAGATGAAAGTCCTATAGAAATTGAAAAACCTGCTAAAGAGGATGTTCCAGTTTCGAAACCTAAAACTGAGACCAGTAAGCCCACTACTCCTACTAAAACAGGAGCTGGCACAGTAGGCAGCCCAACAGGCACAAGCAACAAGCCCCAATCCAATTCCAACGGAAGTGGACAGGGAAAAGCCAACTCCGGCACGGGCAAAGGCAGCGATAGTGGCCCTGATGTTACTTCAGGTGTGGGTAACTCAAGTGACGGTACCGGTGAATACGATGGCAGTGGTGTAGGTATTTTTAAAAGAAAAGTTATATACAGAAACATTAGCGCTGTACCTATGACCCAGAGTGGTAAGGTAGTTATCAAAACCTGTATTAACCGTATGGGGAACGTGACTTTCACGGAGATCATGAATGCTGAAACCACCATCAAAGACAGAACGATCTTAAAGAAAGCTTTGTCAGCAGCCAAAGGTTATAAATACCAGCCAGATCCAAAGGCACCAAAAGAACAATGTGGCAAACTTAGTATAACGCTTGACATTGCAGCATTAAAACCTAAGTAGGTAATCTTCTCCTTCCTCTTGTTCAATTGTAGAGTTTCGCTTAACTTTATTGCAGATACTACAGCATGGAGTTAAGCGAAATTTTATACCATTATGGTGAAGACAGGGAGTTGTATTTCAACGCCATGTCGCCACCCGTTATTCAGACCAGTAATTTTGTATTTAAGGATATAGCCGACTTAAAAACAAAGATGGGTGATGAATTTAAACATCACGTCTACTCAAGAGGAAACAATCCAACTGTTGAAATTCTAAGAAAAAAGATGGCAGCTCTTGAGGGCACAGAAGAATGCCTGGTGGTTGGAAGCGGAGCCACAGCGACGGCTGCCGCTATTATATCAAATGTTCAGGCTGGAGATCATATCATTTGTGTCCAAAAACCCTATTCCTGGACTCAAAAACTCATATCAAAATTCCTAAGTAGATTTGGTGTAAGCTATGACTTTGTTGATGCACGCAGTATAGATGAGATCGCCCAACGTATTCAGTCAAATACCCGGGTACTCATGTTGGAAAGTCCTAATACCCTAACTTTTGAAGTACAGGACCTCAGAGCCTGTGCCCAATTAGCACAAAAACATGGCATTGTTACCGTTATTGATAATAGCCATTGTTCGCCTTTGTACCAAACCCCTGCCTCGTTTGGAATAGACCTGGTGATCCACACTGCCACCAAATACATCAATGGGCACAGCGATGTTGTTATGGGTATGATTTGTGGATCAGAAGCCATGATACGCAAAATATTCTATTCAGAATTTATGACTTTAGGACTCAACGTTTCTCCCCATGATGCTTCACTTGCCCTCAGAGGGTTAAGAACACTGCCAATGCGGTTAGAAAAAAGCAGCAGAAATGCAGAAAAATTGGTGGACTATATCTCAACACATCAAAAGGTTCGAAAAATTTATTACCCTTTTCACAAAGACAATCCACAACTGACCTTAGCCAAAAGTCAAATGCGGGGAGCAGGTGGACTTTTTAGTTTTGAATTAGACACTGATAAAAAGGAAGTAGTAAACCGGTTTGTTGACACCCTGGATAAATTTTTGATGGCAGTTTCATGGGGAGGCTATGAATCTCTTAAAATGCCGACGCTGGCATTTTACGACTTCCCTGGTCAACCAGATCCTCCACTACCATTTCAGTTGGTCCGACTGTATGCAGGACTGGAAGACGAAGATTATTTACTCACAAACCTTGACAAAGCTTTAAAAGTGGTGTAATTTTGTATTTTTTACACCCAAACATAAGCTATGAAATTTATCTATTTGGCAGGATTATGCCTATTTTACTATTGTACCATTGGCCAATCTACTTATCACTTTCCTGGTGGCGCATGCATTCAATCATTGTGTGGCATTTCTGTTTTACCAAATGGTCCTGAAGCAGTCTACCTCAATCCGGCATCAACCACAGCCATAAAAGCCAGTACAAGCATTGATGCCAGTGGAGGGCAATTGCCAGGTCTACCAACCCACATTCAACCTGGATTGGGAATTCTACACAAGCTAAAAGGTAGCACATTGGGATTGAGTATAACCAAAAGCGGAGTCTCTGAATTTAGGTACACACAGTTAGGAATTAGTTACGCCAGACCCTTGTTAAAAAACCTGAATTTGGGCCTAAGGTTCAATGGAGGCGCTCTTCGAATAAAAGAATATGGAAGTGCCTATCAAATGTCATGTGATGTTGGGTTTATAGGTACCATCAATAAAATCTCGAGTCTTGGCTTCTACATTTCCTACCCTATAATTACAACAGCCTCCAACGGCTTGTCCCTTCCAATCAGGATGGCGGTCGCTTATGGTTATATGCCTAATAATAAAACAAAGTTGATGATTGAAATTGAAAAAATAGAAGATCGGGAAGTTAGCCCAAAAATTGGTTTTGTTTATCTACCTTTAAAGACCGTTGAAATTAGACTTAGCACCGATTTTATGCGGACGATGGCCGGTTGGGGTGTGGGTTATAAACTTAACAACAATACCTTGTTTACATCCTATACCTACCATCGAGATTTAGGTGGGATACTAGGCCTCAGCCTGCAGTGGCTAAAATAAAAAAGGCGAACCAAAGCCCGCCTTTCTTTTATCATTGTAAGATATTATTTGCCTTTTTGTTGGATGGCTTCAATCTTTGCTTTGTATTCTTGTGATTTGTCTAATTGGCCTTTTCTTGCGAAAATTTCTTTTAGTGCTATCATGGTATTAAGATCATTTGGATCCAACATTTCCGCTTTTTGGAAGAATGGCAGCGCTTGTTCGAAGATACCTTCCATTTCAGTTTTAATGGCGTTGTACTTTTTAGTACCCGCAGCAGAAAAGTCGTTAGAAAGTTTGTTCAATTCAGCTGTCATGGCGGCTGCTTTGTTGTAGTAAAGCGCGCCAATACTATAAGTTGCATCAAAGTTTTTAGGATCTTTGCCTAGTGCCTGATTGTAGTAATCATAAGCCAGGTCAAAAAATTCCTGAGATTTGGGCAGGTTACCGGCTTCTCTTTCTTTGGTAACCAATTGATCGTAAACGTTGCCTAAAGTGGTATACACTGATACATTGTCTGGTTCTTTTTGAATGGCCATTTTTAGTTTTTCAACCAACACATCCAATTTGCCTTTGCTAAGATAAAAGTTGATTTCAGCAAATAACAGCCCTGATTCATCAGGAAACTTTTGGCGTCCTTCTTCAAGGATTTTCATTGCTCCTTCTTCATCAGACTTGGATTTGATATTGAATATGGCCTCATAAACCAAAGACTTATCAGTACCCGCAGCATGCATTTCCATTAGCAAAGGCAACAAAACGGCGTCATCTGCATGGCCATAATAACCAGAAACAACGTTATAGTATTGAATGTCGGCTTTCAACTGAGGCTCATCCAATCTTGATTTTCCACCATTGTCTTTAATAGTTTTTGAAACCTGCAGATAGGCGTTAAAGTTGGTGAATGCGGTCATGTAATCAGACGCCTGAAAAGCATTGATACCAGCATTGCTGAGCAGGCCTTCTGCCTCTTCCAATCCTTTTATTGCATCCTTAGTCTGTCCTTTTTTTACTGCCAACTCCATTGCTTTTTGAAAAGCTGCTACTGCCTCCATTCCCGCATTGGGCGTTTTTACTTTATAATCTTTATTTAAAATCAGCTGGTTGGTTTCTGCATTTCCGATAGAATTGTAAATTTCTCCTCTGATAATCCATGATTCCGGGTCAGATTTTACCATATCATCTTGAAATGCGCCACTCATGGCTACCAGTGCTTCATCAAGTTTTCCCATATTGTTAATGGGATCCTGATAATATTTTGCCAGGTCCTTGGAAGCATTTTTAAGTGCCTTTTTTGCATCTTGTGACCAGCTTGTTCCCACTACCATTGTTAGTGCGAAAACAATAAAAAGCAGTTTTTTCATTTTATAAGTTTGTCAATTAATAATAAAGAACAATTGAATGACGACGAAATGTTACGATAACTCTTATACAAAAGTTAATTCTTTGGTTAACAAAGTGTAAAACTTCGATATGCAATTGCAAGGATGCAAAATTAACAAATTTGCGTATTTCTATTCCTCTTCGGCACTGAAATCATCAGGAAGGATGTCTGAATTCATCTCTTCCGGCATGATTGGTTCAATTACCGCCTCTTCCGCTTCTTCACCTGTATTTTTAACTACGGCTATATCTGCAATGCTATCCTGATCATCCAATCTGATTACTTTCACTCCCTGAGTAGCTCTGCCTGAAACACGAATGCTGCCTGCCGCCATTCTGATCATAATTCCTGATGACGTAGAAATTAACATATCATCGTCCTCATGCACCACTTTGATGGCTACTATTTTACCTGTCTTTTCAGTTACCTGAAGTGTTTTCACCCCTTTACCTTTCCTTTTGGTTACTCTGTAATCTTCCAGGCTAGAACGTTTACCATTACCTTTTTCAGAGGCTACAAATATGGTAGTAGTTGGGTCTTCCGGGTCAACGGTAACCATACCTACCACCTGATCTTCCGGATCTTCATCCAGTCTCATGCCTCCAACTCCGGTAGCCCCCCGCCCCATGTCTCTGACATCATTTTCAGAGAATCGGATGGCACGCCCATTTCTGTTGGCAAGAATGATTTCGTTTTTGCCGTTGGTAAGTCTTACTTCAATCAATTGATCACCTTCATTGATAGAGATGGCATTGATACCTGAAGAACGTGGTCTTGAGAATGCCTCTATCACCGTTTTTTTAATGATCCCTTTTTTGGTACAGAAAATGAGATAATGGCTATTCAGGAATTCTTTGTCTTCCAGACTTTCGACCAGAATATAAGCCCTTATTTTATCATCCGCCGGTATTTGAATGATGTTTTGAATTGCCTTACCCAATGATGTTTTGGTTGCCTCAGGAATGTCAAAAACCCTAAGCCAGAAACAACGACCCAGCTCAGTAAAGACCAGCATGTGGTTGTGGTTATATCCAATCAACAGGTGCTCAACGTAATCTTCATCCTTGGTTTTGCTGCCTCTGGATCCTCTCCCCCCTCTGCTTTGTTGCTTATATTCCATTAATCGGGTTCGTTTGATATAACCCGAGTGAGAAATGGTAATGGCTACATGTTCGTTTGGTATCAGATCTTCAATGCTTATTTCATCATCTGAGTAGTTAATCTCGGTACGTCTCGCATCACCATATCTATCTTTGATATCCGCCAATTCTTTCCTGACGATGTCTTTTTGCATCTCTTCACTTGCCAGAACTGATCGATAGTACTCGATAATTTTCATCAATTCGTCGTATTCGGCCTGCAGTTTTTCAACCTCCAGACTCACCAATCTGGAGAGTCGCATTTCCAGAATAGCTTTTGCCTGGATCTCGGAAAGAATAAATGCTTCTATTAATCGGTCTTTAGCTATGTCAACGGTTGCAGAAGAACGAATGATAGAAATTACCTCATCTATATGCGCTAAAGCTTTGAGCAAGCCTTCCAGAATATGAGCACGCTCTTCCGCTTTTTTGAGTTCATATTGGGTTCTGCGTACAACCACTTCAATTCTGAATTTTACAAATTCATCTATGAGTTGTTTGATGTTCAATAATCGCGGTCTGCCATTAACAAGGGCAATATTATTGACCCCATAAGATGTCTGAAGTGGAGTAAATTTATAGAGTTTGGAAAGTACCACAGAAGCCATGGCATCTTTTTTCACCTCAACTACTACCCTAAGTCCATTTCTGTCAGATTCATCTCTGATGGTGCTTATGCCTGTGATTTTTTCATCAACCATCATTTCAGCAATCTTTTCTACCAGGCCGGCTTTATTGACCTGATATGGAATTTCTGATATGATGATGGTCTCTCTTCCAGAATTATCTGATTCAATGTGTGCTTTGCCTCTTACAACTACCCTGCCCCTGCCTGTATGAAAAGCTTCTTTGACGCCAGACATGCCATAAATGATGCCTCCGGTAGGGAAATCTGGTGCTTTGATAAAGGTGATGATTTCATCTATAGAAATTTCCGGGTTATTAATGGTAGCAATAATACCATCAATCACCTCTGAAAGGTTGTGAGGCAACATATTGGTAGCCATACCTACCGCAATACCAGATGCCCCATTGATGATTAGATTGGGTATTTTTGCCGGTAATACGGTTGGTTCTTCTAATGAGTCGTCAAAGTTATTGGCAAAATCTACGGTGTCTTTATCAAGGTCACCCAGGATTTCATCCGCAATTCTCTCTAATCGCGCCTCTGTATAACGCATAGCTGCAGGACTATCACCATCCATAGAGCCAAAGTTACCCTGTCCATCTACCAACTTGTATCTTAGCGACCAGGGCTGCGCCATCCTTACCATTGTATCGTAAACAGAGCTGTCTCCATGGGGGTGGTACTTACCTAAGACCTCACCCACAATCCTGGCCGACTTCTTATGCGCCTTGTTGTACCCAACACCCAATTCCGACATTCCGTACAACACCCTTCTGTGAACAGGCTTCAATCCATCTCTTACATCTGGAAGTGCACGTGCAACAATCACCGACATAGAATAATCTATGTAGGCTGTTTTCATCTCATCCTCGATGTTAATTGTTATAATTTTTTGATTATCTGACATTTATATATATAAATTGGGTTTTCATCGCTAAGGTGCAAAAATACATAATTAAAGCTAAAAAATCATAAAATAAGACAGATATATTTAAAAAAATATTATGGGAAATGGCTATATAACTAGCTGTATATCAATATTTAATATATTATTGTGTCAAAATAATTGGCTGCTCTGTTTACAAGGATTCAAAAGCAGTACAATTTGACTAATTTTGTAACAACACAGATATGTTTTCTATCCTTATACCCACGTACAACAGGTGTCCTGTAGAACTGATAGATCAGCTCATCAGTCAGGCTGGCAGGCTCTCTATTTCGGTAGAAATTATTGTAGTTGAGGATGGTAGTAGTGAAGAATATTTACAACAAAACGAGGGTCTGAAAAATAAAAAAGAAATAACCTACCTAATAGAAACCACAAACCGAGGAAGATCATCCATTAGAAATTACCTTGCAAAAAAGGCAAAGTTTGCCCATTTGTTATATCTGGATTGTGATAGTAGGATTGACAACCCAATTTTCCTTGAAGTTTATTCCCAATACATTGGAAAAGAAGATGTTGTTTATGGAGGGACTTCCTATTTAGACAGTCAACATAAAGATACGAATAACCTCCATTATCAGTTTGGAGTCGAAAGAGAAGCTCTAAGTAGTGAAGAACGATCAAAAAATCCATGGTTAAACTTCAAGACCAATAATTTTTTTATAAGGAGAGAACTGATTTTAGAAATACCATTTGATGAATCGATCAAAGGGTATGGCTATGAAGACGTAGTGTTTGCTGAGGATTTGCACAAAAATGGGATAAATATTGTACACATCAACAACCCGGTTGTTCATGAAGGACTGGAGTCGAATGAAGAATTTCTGGCTAAAACACGTGAAAGCGTACAAAATCTGGCTTACTTAGTTTACAAGCAAAAAATAAGTAAAACCCGCTTAACCCAAGTTTATGACAGGATAAAATGGTGCATTGTTTTAGCAGAAAAGGGTAAAATGTTAAAGAATTTGAGAAAAGTCGCCTTCAATAATTTACAAAAAGGACGGGGTGGTAACTTTTTATTTTCGATCTGGAAACTGCTTGTTTACCACCAGGAACAAAAAAGCCTGCCTAAAATTCGTTAATTTCAGACAGGCGGCTCCCATTTACAAATAAAAATACAGTTTATCTTATCGGTTTGCGGAATTGATTGCAAACATAAAAATATTTTTCATTTTGAGGTAATAAGCAAACTAAAGTCATATTTCATTTATCAATTTCCATATTTCCTCTACACTTTTCTGTTTCGGCACCAGGGTCAAAACTACATTTCCTGACGATTTATAGGATGTTTCCCCCAAGAAATAGTTTCCATTTTGTTCAGAAAGTGTAATAACCTTTACAAATCCTCCTCTAATAATACTGTTTGAACAAAACTTGCCATCTTTGAAGCTAAGCTTTCTCACCATCTTATCATTGGGCAGAACCGCCACTGCAACCGTGTTTTTGGCGCTATAATTTTCTGGTAAATTGACACAAAGCTCAATGTTGTCGGATTTTGCCTTTGCCTGTCCGACTAAAAACTGACCGCCAGATTTTAGGTTGGTTTTATACCCTATTCCAAATATTGTACCATTCTCTGTCTCCAGGTTCCAACTTCCGGTAGAAATACCCCCTAAGTTAGCGCCATCATTAAGACTTTCCCAATTATTGTTTTTCCAAAAATATAATTTAGAGGTGTTGATATCACTGTTTTCAGTATAGGGAACATAAGCCGTCAAGCCCTGACTCTGTGGATTGAGAAAGACTTCGGTTTCACCCTGTTTAAATTTAATAGAAAGGGTAAAAAAGGACTTTATTTCCTCATTTCCAGTTGTAGTTTCTCTGCCATTCAAAATGGATGCTGCAAAACGGGTATCTATGTGGTATTCCATCACAACCGAACCTTTAACATTTTTCCCATCCGAGTACAATAAAACCGAAGCTGGTATTTCTACGACTATCTGATTGGGACCTACTATGAGGTTTTTTTCTTCTGCATTGATTAAGGCCGAATTTTTATATGTATTCAAAAGATTCAGCAAACTCTCAACATTACCCTCCTCTGAATTGGGTACAAACTCCTCGGTGTTTTTAAAGCATGCCGTTAGTGATAAAATAACGGTAAATAAAGTTAGGTATAGAAGACGCATAATTTTCTTTAAATTTTATATCGAATTGCCGCAGCAACATTTGCTAAAAAATAACTTTGATCCACCGGATGAGTAACCTTGGTAAGAGAACCAGGCATCCATCTGAAATTGGGCTCAATAGACATTTGGACATTTTTGGTCAGCTGATAGTTGATCCCCAAGCCTCCGTAAAAACTCAATCCAATGTTGTTTTTATAGATTTGTGCCTCTTCAAGTTTAACTAATTTGTTGCTATAAGGATCTAAAATTTTGCCTGACTGAGTTAAACTGAGATTAACCAAAGGGCCCAATACCAAACTATAAGACAGTCTTCTTTTGCCCGGAATGGTATATTGCACCAAAAGGGGAATATCATAGAGGGTTATTTTATTGTATTGGGTGACCGTGTTAGTGCCTGGAATTTCAACATTTTCAGTTGTTTTAATGGAATCTATGATGTTGAATTGATCATCATAGATGTATTTAACGGTAGTGATGGTTTTAATCTGAACAGAATTGGGATCTGTATAAGAAAATTTCTCGTTGATATTGGAATAGTTGAATCCAGTTTTGAACGCTACTCCATTATTCCAACCCATGCCAATTCTAAAGCCAGCAGAATAGGACAAATACGGACTTTCGGTTCTTTCTCTAAGTGCTCTGTAGCCAGAACCTTCAGCATTTTTTTCCTGGAGAGATTTGATGGCATAATCATTGGAAAAGTAAAGCTCAAGAAAGGTTACATTATCTTTCCTCACAAAGCTTGGGCATTGCAGAGCAGAGTGTTTTTTCATCGACGAATTGATCTCTTCAATGACATCACTTTGGTCAGTACCAAACACCCTTAAAAAAGAAGGAATGGTGGTTGTGTTGATGCGTTCTCCTCTTCTAGTTAATCGCTGAGCTCCGTTGATTTCATCAGCATCTGCTGCCATGGACCAAACATCCAGCTTAGAAATTTCGTTTTGTATGTTTGAATTTGGATCGGAAGAAGCTACTTTGTTCACTCCACTTACTGCATCACCCTTAAAACTTGCAACGGATTTATGGATCGTTTTAAATGTGCTTTTGGCATACATTTTTTCCGATAAACGTTTGTTGGTTTCATCACTTGCCGGATTGACATCGGCTGTAGTAAACTTTGAGCCCGATAGAGATGTTTTTCCGATAGAATCATCATGAGAGTCATTATTTACTGCCAATGGACTCTCACCTGATATCAGAGATTTGGATGTATCAGGTTGTTTATTGGGTTGACTTCCCCACCATTGACTGCCTGCCCACAAGCCTAGTCCGGATATTGCAAATAATAATACCATTAAGTACAACCAAACCGGATAGGTTTTTCTTTTCTTTTCGGGCAAATTTTGCTGGATGCGTTGCCACATATCTGAGGGATATGGTGCCTCCGCTTTATGCATTTTGCTCCTAATGATCTTATCAAATTCCTTCATATAGCCACTTTGTACAATTCTACAATTTTTTCCTGTAATAACTTTCTTGCTTTTACCAGCTGAGATCTCGAAGTACTTTCTTCAATACCAAGCATTTCTCCTATTTCTTTATGGTTATAACCTTCAATAACAAATAGATTAAACACTGTTTTATATCCCATTGGCAGAAGGTTGAGTAACGATAATATCTCAGCCTCACTCAACTTAGACACCGCATCGGCCTCATCCCCTGATCTGGAGATATGATCTTCTGTGATATCTTCAAAATAATGTTGCTTTTTTGTGATTTGTTTGAGCGCGGTATTGACAAATACTTTTCTGATCCAGGCATCAAAAGAGCCAGAACTTTCAAAACTTTCCAGGTAAGTAAATACCCTGATAAATCCTTCTTGTAAGATGTCTTCAGCCTCCTCCTGAGATTTGGCATACCTTTTACAAACAGCCATCATTTTACCGGCATAGCTGTTAAACAACCTTTCCTGGGCTCTCGCATCCCCCTGGATGGAACCTTGGATAAGTTGAATAAGATTTGGACTATCCGGCATCAATGGCGACATTACAATTGCACCTCTTTATAACTAAGACCCCCTATTCAAACAATACGCTGCCTGAAGGACGCTACATAAAAGGGTAATATTTAAATTTTTATCAAATCGAGTAATTCTTGATTTTAATGCATTAGATCAGCCAGATGGTTTAATAAAATCTAATTCGTGTCTCCATCATCCTGAGGCAGGTCTACCGGGGGTACATCTTTTGGAGCAGTTGATTCTGCAGCAGGTTTTTCGTCTGTAAAAGCATCATACTTTCCTTCAGCAAATTTTTCAGCCTTAGAGAAAAAATCATCTTTTTCTCCTCCCAACATCGAACCTCCTGTGGTCAGATCTGTATCTGCGAAGTCTTTTTTAGGTTTTGCGGCATCTTCAGCCTCTGAGCGGACTGCTTTTTCTTTCAATTCTTCAAATTTTTCCTCAAGGGTATGCGCAGCTTCTTTGGCCTTTTCTACCATTTCATCCTTGGCTGCCATCACTTTTTCTCCGATTGACTCAGAAAGTGTCTTTGCTTTCTCTGCCAGCTCACCACCCTCTTCCATTACTTTTGCCCCAACTTTTTCAGTAAATGACTTTGCCTTATCAACAAACTCCTCGCCAGTATCTATCACTTTTTCTCCTACCTTTTCGGTAAAGTCTAATGCTTTTTTCACGTTTTCGTTTTGAGAAAGCTGGTCCATGCCTTTTTCCATTTTTTCACCCAAATCGTTGGCAGCTTCAACTGTTTTATCCATCAGGCTATCTGCCAGATCCATGGCTTTGTCAAGGCCTTGTTCTGCTTTTTCCAGGATCGACTCTTTTAAGCCGGACGTCTTACTACCAATGTCGTTGACCGGTGGGGCATCTGCCTTTGTTGTGTCTGAACCAGAGATTTTCTCATCCACAAACTCTTCCGCTTTATTTACTGCTGATTTTGCAACAGACTCGGTTGCAAACAATAATTTCTTTAATGAACTCAATACACCCATGATGTTTAGTTTTATTTACTAATGTAACACCATTTTAGCACGTAACATTGAATTATTTATACCTATTTTTTATTTTAATATATAAACAATTCTTGCTGACAGTAATTAAGTTTTAATCCATTTTTGAGTAAATGAGCACCCTGCTGCATTAAAGGTAATAAAAAGCAAAGCTGCTGAGGGCAAGTCAGTAGTTTCAATGGAAGTGACTCCCCTGTCTAAACCATTGAGAGATTTGATTGACAACAATCTTCCGGTCAGGTCGTAAACCTTTATTTCTACTCTGCCCGGGATATCGTCATTGGCATCCAAATACAGGTTATTACCGTTAAATTTAAATTGCATACCGCAATTTGTGGGCTTATGCTCAAATGTCATTTGCCATTTCAAAGCTTTTGGAACTAAATCAAGACCATACCATTGGTTGCTAAAGGAAGGTGACCTGCTTTCATCAATTTCACCTTCAAGGATCTCAAATAATATTTCGTTTTTACCAAAAGAATGAGCTTTTTCAGGGGCAAACAAAATCCTAAGTTCATTATTTTGAACAATAAAATCTATATATGGCAAGATGGCGGCATTCCACCTAATTTCTGCATGATTTTTAACCAGAGGTAATGCTAACTGAAAACCTGTCATTTCGACCGGATCATTGATTAATGCCACATAAGCTTGGTCTGTTTTTTGCAAATTAATCAAAGGAAGGGGCGTTCGATTTTCAGCATCATCGCTGTTGAGGTTTAATGAGAAGTTAACATCACCCATTTTAACAGAAATGAAATCAAGTCCACTGATTTTATCACCACTGATATCATTTAATTGAATGTAATCGGGGTATCCAAATGGATTGGTTGGATTGGTAAACAAGTGTTTATCATCCACAAAGGTATAACAATCACGATTGCCGGGCATGCTCTGCGATGCACCCAGAATTATCTTTCTCAGCACAACAAGATCCGAAACACTAACTTTTTTATTACCATCCATATCAGATGCAATGATTTTAATCGGATCTGTGAATTTAGTTACACCCAGAATATGGCGCTGGATTAATATTACATCCAGAGTAGAAAGACCCTCTGTAATGCTATCATTTTTTGTTGGTATAATTTTATAACTCTTGCCGGATTCTACATCTTCAATATTGTATTTTCCGAGATCATTGGTTAATGTTTGGTGAACCAAATCCAGCTCTGTATTGAGAACCTCAATATTTACTTTATTTACAGCTGCACCTGTACCCGCCTGCCACACCAAACCAGAAAGGTCGGTAAATCCACCTACGTCCTGACAAGCATTTCCGTTGTCGAGTAGTGTAAGATGAACAACACAATATTCATTGTTGCCCAGTAAGTCTGTAACCCACATATTGATGTCGAGCATAACCTCTTTACCATCCGGAATGTCGGCACAAGTTAAGGTCCTAAGAGTATCCGTTGTCAACTCGCTGAAACTAAACTTAAGTTGGTTGGCAGGTGTGCAATTGTCATAACTATTGAGGTCAAAACTGTTTGCTTTGATAGTGAGCTGGCCAGAAGATGGCATAATAACCGTGGTTATATTAGATACACAGTAAGGAGTGGGTTTTTTACAGTCTTTAACCGTAACAAAATAACTGCATGATTTTTGATTACCACAATGATCAGAAACAGTAAATTCTACTTTGTGTTTTCCGTTGCCCAAATTGGCTTTAATAGTCGCAGCAGTGCCAAAAACATCGAAAATGCCATTGTTGTCAGTGTCAATCTTCCAAGAGTATGTAAGAAGAGAATCGTTGGTGCAGTCATCTGAAACATCAGGTGTAAACTGGTAGAACACTGGCCCACAATTTTCTGAATAATTGCAGACCACAGTATCTCTGCAAGGAGTATCAAACACCGGGTCTATCAGATTATTGTATTTTAACACCTGAAGTCCTGTCCATTTTCCAAATCCTGTTGTAGCATTGAATTGACACCAGTCAATAACAGTCCAGGTGCGAATAATTTTAACACAAGCTCCATCGGTAAATGTAAATATCTGATCTTCGAAAGTGGCACCAACATTGGCACACTTGGTATTGTTGAAAATAGGCTTGCCTGTGATTTGTGGATCAGTATCGCCATAGCCACACCCATTGTATTCCTTATTGGCAGGAAAGACAATGTCTTCTCTGTTAAAAGGATCAGGATTATCTATTTTAATGGATTGAGTACAGGATGCAGAATTTCCATTCTTATCACTCACCGTAAAAGTTCTATGCAAAAGGCCCTGGTAACATTGGGTAAGATCCGTTACTTTGGAGGTCACAATACCTGAACAATTGTCTCTATAAAATCCATCATATCCCACCAACCCATTGTTGAAAGCATCGTAAATATAAATGGGCTTGATCAGACTTTGCGAAGTGGCTATATTTCCTAAAAAACTGAGATTAGAAGTATCTATTGGAGTATGGCATGAAATGGTAAGATGAGGTGGACAAGTAATTGAAGGTGGCAATTTGTCCTGAACCTGAACTTCTACCATACAAGTGTTTGAATTTCCTGAAAAGTCTGTGACCCTTAAAGCGACCATAATAGATTGGCTACTTTCTTTACAACAAAAATCTGCAAAATCTTTAAAGACCACTGGTGTTAAACCACAGCTGTCCGTCATTTTGGCAATTTTGTATTCCACAATTGCGCAATTGTCGATTGAGCCATCATCAAGGCTGGTGGCCATTAAGCGAGCTGTACCAGATCCGTCCAGAGCAACCTTGGTAAACTGATCACAAATGGCTGTTGGTACTGAGTTATCGGCAACCGTGAGTAAGTAATAGCAACTGTCTATATTGTTGCACTGATCTGTCAGATAGTAGTTGACATAGTAAGTGCCGATGGGCAAGCCATTTACGGAGGGTCCGGCTCCCCCACCATCTACAAGGTATTGAGAAACATTAATTCCTGTAAAAGTATCTACCAAAGAAACACTGAAAGTCCACGCCGAACACTCATGTAAAATGACAGGAGCATTGAGCTTAAAAAGGAGAGAACCGCAATTATAGGGAGAAGCATAAATCAAGGTATCATTTGGACAAAGAGCGATGGGTGCCAGGCTGTCTTTGACTTTAATCACCTGATTGTGCTCTGTAATTATTGTTCCACACCAATTGATGAGGGTCCATTTCCGGATTATTTTGTAGGAAGCACCACAAGCTTCAATTTTGGTATCTGTAAAAGTGGCGGCCAAATTGGTACAACCTTCTACGCCTGGCAAACCAGTAGTGTCTGGTGAAGGATATCCTGCTGCTGTTTTTGGCCACTCATCGCCGCATTCGAAAGCGGGTTTTGCAATATCATCGTAATTATAAGGAAGAGCTACCTGCTCAAGGCTTCTGTTTTTGATGGAAATAACTTCGAAACAAGATGAGGTGTTGCCAAAAGAATCAATGGCATTCCATGTGCGGGTAATTCTGCCTTGAAATCCTGTTTCACAAAGTAACGGCTGGTAAACATCATTATAAGAAAGGGTAGCCGGACCGCAAGCATCCAACTGGGTAACTCTGTACGACTTTGGCCCTGTTTTTTTGGCTTTGGCCAGGGCAGGAATGGGAAGACCCAAGCTGTCGGCCTGGGTATAGTCACCACATAAAAGCGTTTTATTGGTGCAAAATAGAGGGGGTGGTAATTTGTCTTCAACTTTGATGTACCCCCAACAAGTATTAGTACCACACTCGTGTCCAACAGAATATTCGATCAACTGCCCAATGTGATCGCTGGTTAAAAGATTATTGACTATCTTTTTGCCTGACTCATCTTTGAGCGTCAAAAAATAAAATTGCTGGGGCTGAACGAGATTAGTAACCAGCATGGTGGGAGAAAGCTCCTGGGTACAATCCGGACCTAGAGCGATGTTAAGGTTACTGTTGCAAACCATGGCAATATTGCCCATTAGGGTAATATGAACATCATCAGACACCTGAACAAGGGGACCAAAGCCATCGGGATCAAATGAAACCAGAATGAGTTCAAATCCTCCGGTTATCTTGTCGGATGGGCCTGGCACGTAAACAGAGCCTATAGAAAATTGAACGTTGTCATCAAAAGATGGCAAAAAATAACCATCTCCGGTTGTGAACCAATAGCCATCATTTACAAGGCCAGTGATTTGGGCATTGAGAGTTGATAAAAAGAGTGAATCACTTTTACAAATGGTTTGGTCGGGGCCTGCATTAACAATCACAGATTGGCTTGATACAGAATAAGTTGCAAATAAAAATAAAACAAGCGTAACCTTTCTTTTAACCGAAGTCAAGAGGAAAGAAAAACAACTTGATATATTATGTTTTATAATCAACTGTATCGTATTGGTTTATGCACTACAACATATTACAAATAGTTGTAATACAAAAACCAAGCCAAAACTAGTTTGTCAATTATAAAGACCTGAAAACGAGATGGGTATAAAATGAAAAGGACCGGATTTTCATCCAGTCCTTCCTAATATCTAGGTGCTTGTAAGTTTTAAAAATAATTATCACATCTTATAAGGATGTATATCTTAGAGACCAAAAGGTATGTTAGAGAATCGCGTCATATGTTTTTCAAAAGCAATGCAAATATAGAATGCAATTTTGGTATCATCAAATAATTTTAGAAAATTTTGTCGTTTTGGGTAAAAACTAAGTGTTTTTTAATTAAAAATGGCTGTTTTTTTACACTATTTACACAAAATCTAAATTATTTTGACAAATCTGCCACCTTTAGCATTTGGTCTTCAACATGGTGAACCAGTTCGGTGTAATGGGGATCACGTTTTGTATCACGATTTCTTTTTAAAGGGAGGTCAACAGGAATGTGAGTGGCAAAATTAGATGGGGCACTTTTCATGATATAAATATCGTCGCCAAGATAAACCGCTTCTCCTATGTCGTGGGTTACAAAAAGGATGGTAGAGTGGAATTTTTCCCACAAGCTGGTTAACAAATCCTGCATTTGCATTCTGGTTTTTACATCCAGAGCGCCAAAAGGTTCGTCCATCAGCAGCATGGTGGGATTGGCTACCAGACTCCTGGCAATGGCTACTCTCTGAAGTTGTCCGCCAGAAAGGGTTGGGTACATTGCATATTTGTGCTGATGTCCTTCCAGTCCCACCAATTGAATCATTTCCATTGCCTTTTCTTCTCTTTCTTTTTTGGCAATGCCTTTAAATTGCAATGAAAGGGCCACATTTTCCAGCACAGTCAACCAGGGCAGGCTGGAGTATTGCTGAAAAACCATGCTGATGCGGGTTTCTTTATCCACCAGTTTTTCATTGACATAAACGAGGCCCTCTGTTGGTTTTTGCAGTCCGGCAATATATCTAAGGAGAGTAGATTTACCGCAGCCCGACATACCCAGGATAATAATAAACTGACCCTGGCCAGGCTTGTCTTCAACAATCAAATTGAGGCCTTTGATGATCCATGAATGGCCCGCGTCATAACTTTGTCCAATGCCATCCAGTCTGATGATATTGGCCTGATCCGGCTTATCATTGAATGTTATCATGCCTTTACCCTGTTTTTAAACCAACGATAAATTAGTACAAAGGCTACCAACATGAAAACTAGGTTGATAACCCACAATCTATCACCAAAAAAATAATGCAAAGGTCTGAAGTGCCCAAATATACCCGTCACTTCATTGAGGGCAAGCAGCAAATAAATGAATAATACGGCATAAGCCAGTACATTGCCAATAAAGCCAAGCGTATCAGATAATAGACTTACCGCTTGCGATTTATTTGTTTCATTTTCTTTGAGTTGATACTTATGCGGAAAAAGTTTTCTATCCAGGTACTTAAATACTCTGTCTTGAGCTACACCAATAAGCATGATAAGAATGAGAAGGGCAAACATTTTGTCAACCCTACCCTGCCGGGCGGACGGGCCATGCAATAAAAACCCAATTCCTCCTTCTGATCCGATATTTTCAATCACAATGATGTAAGTCCAGCTAATGGCGGTAAGGACTCTGATATCATCTGACAATTTTGACATTACCGCGGGAAAATAGACAGAAGTAAAGGTCTGCCATTTTGATGCGCCGAGGGTGTAAACCGTAGTAAGGTAGACATCTTCTACTTCATCAATCCTTTGAATGATGGTGGGCAGCAGATAAAGAAAAATACCGAAGGCAAGAAAGTTCATTTTCATTTCGGTATAAATACCAAACCAAACGATAAACAGACTTGTGACTGCAGTTAGAGGCAGGTATCTGAGCGCGTTGACAATGTGTTGAAAACTACCTCTAAACAAGGGGAAAAGGCCAATTAAAAAACCCAGAGGAATAGACCACAATAAGGCTTTAACATAGCCCCCCAGATTGAGTGCATATGAAGTGGTGACATTTCTGAGTAAATCATTGTCATACCAAAGGTCATTAAAAGCATTGACAACTTTAATTGGCTGTGGCAGGATTCCTGAGGGCACTAAGGGCTGAGCTCCCATTGTTAGGATCACCCAAATCAAGAGTAAAAAAGCTAAACCAAGGCATAAAAGTAGATAGCTGCTTTTGCCCTTTAAGTCTCCTCTCAAATCAAATAGCCAAGCCAGAGATGCCATATTAATCTGGTATCAGTTGGAATTCCGTTCTTCTGTTTTTGGCTTTGCATTCAGCTGTAGCATTGGTTTCACACCCTGCAACCGGTTTTGAAGGACCATTTCCCACTATTACAAATTTGTTGGGATCCATGCCATATTCAGTTCGCAGATAATCGGCTACTGCCTGAGCTCGTTTTTGAGAAAGCGTCTGGTTAGTAGCTTTTGAACCTACATTGTCTGTATTGCCTTCAATTCTTACTTTGGTGTTGCCGAATATTCTTGCTACCTCAGCAAATTGGAGGTCAATGATGGTTTTGGCGTTTTCTGAAAGTATATATTGTCCGGATTCAAAATTGATAGAAATGGGTTTAACAGAGATGGGAGTTACTGTTTTGTCGTCATTTGATTTTTTAAATACTTTAGGTGTTTCAGCAGAATAATTGGCACCTGCTAAATTGTCATTGGCAGCTTGCACCGCAGTTGTATTAATGACTGATCTCCAAGATGGGGCCAGAGCTTCAGCATCTTTGGTTTCAACAAATTTTTTAGCCATCTTTTCATAGAGGTCTTGTCCTTTTTGACCTTTGTAAGAAGTGTTAAGGCCGAAAAAATTGAGGTTATCACCGTGATTGGTCCAGTAAACGTTGGCCATCATTCCTTTGGCGTCGTCTACGGGTACTCCATTGAGTTCAGCCAGGTAACGTGCTGCCTTGTTTTGATTTTCGGCAACCTTCATTTCAGCAACCCCTTTCATCCAACCTTCATAAAAGCCCTGGATCATTTCTTTTTTAGCATTCAATAATTCTTCTTTTGCAAAAAAGATATCTGCAATGATGTGAGATTGTTCTTTGGTGGTAACCAAAATTTTGGATCCTGGCACATCGCGGGTAGCTACAATATCATCCGGGCTCCAGACCACCGCAGCATCAACATCTTTAGTTCTGAACATCTCGGCAGCTTTGAGGTTGTCGGTGGTTTTAATTACCTCTACGTCAGAATATTTCAAACCAGCAGCTTCCAGCGTGGAATTAAGCAGGGTCTGGGCAGGCGAAGGAACCGCAACTGCAATTCGTTTTCCTTTGAGGTCATTGGCTGTGTTGATGTTCCTTTTCACAATGACAGCATCACCACCTCGTGACCAGTCAACCTGCATAAACGCTTTAGGTGCATATTGATTGATGTCTTTGGCAGAGGTATATAGAGGAAAAGCATCTGCTGTTTGAACAATAATATCGTACTCACCCGCTATCCATGCATTCATGGCATTTATCAGGTCATTTTCCAGTTTAAAGTCAACTTTGAAGCCATAATCTTTATAAAATCGGCTATTGGTATTGGCAGCTGCCCCTTCATTAAAATAGAGTCCCGGAGCATATCCGCCCCAACTCACCAACTGAATCTTAAGGGTATTGGGGTCATTGTTGGCTGCAGCGGGCGTACCCGGATCCTTAGATTCCTGCTCAGTAGTTGCTGCCTGATTCTTAATGTCTTGTCCTACCTTGGTATTGTTAAGAAGGTATCGAACCCCAAAAAAGATAACTGCCAGAATGGCCAAGGTTATCATTAATTTAGAAAAACCGGTAAGTCTGGTTGCCATTGTCTTACGTTTTATTTATTCAAAAAATATGTCATATTGATTTGATCGCCCCAATTTCTCTGGTTCATGGATAGGTGGTGGATTTAGATCCAGAACCTCATCTTCATTATTGGTTTGATCAATTATTTTCTGTTTATCTGAGCCTAGTAGGATGCTAATTCCTTCCTTTTCCCATTTTTCAAGCATTTTGAGTCCCTGTTCTTCAAAAACACCATTTTGCAAATCAATGCTCTGCATAAAGTTTTCAGACATACTCATAAACTGCTCCATCTCGCCCACTTTGTTGCCCACATCATCAGCAATTGCTTCCAAAGCGGCATCAAACATCGCTTTTTTATCACTATCGCCTTTGATAACATTCATTGCTGACTTCATAGCACTATGCCCGGCAAGAAGAGCTTTCCTTTCTGTTTCTTTGACAGTTACCTGATCTTCAATGTCTTCTGCCAATATAGCAGAGTTTTGATACATTTTATTCAGCACCCTATCCAGGATTTCCATTTTTTTGTACAACTGGTCCAATCTGACATTGGATTCCTGCAATCGTCCGGCTTTGCGACTGCGCAAAATCATTTGAGCCTCTTCATTGCTTCTTTTGGCCTGATTGGCTTGTGATAAATGATCGTCAATTTCTTTTTGATTATTGATGATCATTTCTTTAAGCTTGTGTTTTTGTCCTCTGAGCTTGTAGATTTGTTTTCGCATGGCTTTCAGATTGGTCTTCAATTCATCCACATATCCTCTGAGTATAGAGATGGGATCAATTTTTATAAACAAACCAGTCAGCCATCTCATTGCTGATTTGAACATGTAGGAAAACAAAGCCCGTGACTTATTATCCAATGCTAGAAAAATAACAGTGCCCAAGGCCAATAGTGTTACTATTAGTCCTGCTGTGGTAGAAAGCAAAGCAAGCACAGAATTTAAGGCAGTGACAGTAATGAAACCTATACCAATAACGGTGGCCAAGATGAAAATAGCCCCGGTAATACCTTCGGGTTTTTTCCAAAATGATTTAGGTTTAATTTCTGACATGGCCTGTTTCGAATCTAATAAGATTTACAAATTTAATCATTTTCAGCATAGCATTTTGCTAAACCTTTGATGCGTGGGTGGTGATTAAACTGATATCGTTCGTAATTTGTTTTTTGACCAGGTTATAAGCTTGAGAAAATCTGGTAGCCGTATCGGTAATTTTAGCTGCTCCCTGCTGAATATCAGCCTGCATTTTGGCCAGGTTTGCTTTTTCTGATTCAATCTCTTTGGTCAATTGCACAATTTGCTGCTCTTTTGTCACGATAGATTGCTGTAAACCTTTTACCCCTGCCTGTTGGTCCTGGTCTAATTTGGCTTTTTGGCCTTCAACAGCTTGCTGAAATTTGTCACTTTCTTTTTTTAAAACTGCAAGGTAATGATTGGCACTTTGTAAAATTTTGTCAGGCGATGCCCCCAAGGTTTTTGCCATTGCCATAGCACTTTGATAACGGGTTGCATCATCCATGCTCATTTTTGCCAAGGACTGTAAACTGCTTTTAAACTCGAGATAATCAAAGCCTTCGAGATTATTTTCTTCTATGGCTTTCATGAGTATATCTATGAACTTTGGATCAACGTTTTTTACTGCTTGTGTACTCATCTGTACCACTGGATCACTTGGAGTTGAAACAGGAGCCGTTGATTCCTGAATATTCTCCTGATTTTGAATAGCCTCAGTAGTTTGTGAAGATGAAATGCTACCTTCTTCTTCTACAATAAACAGAGATTTGAGCTTTTTAAGCATGTCCATAAGGCATCATTTTTGGTAAAAATAGTAGTAATTAAGGCAGTTTTCTTTAAAAATCAGTCGAAAAGGTTTAAAACTTAGATAAATAAGTAAAAAAAACGGATTGAATT
>JAGNSQ010000161.1:4452-6221 GCA_017987975.1 Saprospiraceae bacterium | reverse complement strand
TATATGGAATTGATGTTGCATGGTCTAGCTGAAATGCAGGTCATTGGTAAAAGCCAGGGTGCTAATCAAATAGATTTTTCAGATCCTCTTTCCCGTCTTTTGAATTTTGATGATGAGGATTAAAAATAAAGCATTTAATTCTCATTCCTTTTGGAAGTTCTTTTTTTTCTTTGCCTGTTTTGTAAATAATAGTTTGGCCCAGATCAGGTTATATGAGAAAGAAATTTCAAAAGGGCAATACCATTTATTTGCCGAAAACACTGCTCCTGTTCCATATACCATCAAATTAAATTTGAAGTTAAAAAATATGATCTCTACTTGTGAGCCGGGTCAAAATTTTGTAATACCGCCCAAAACCACAGATCTCCAGCTCACAACCCTAAAAGCGGGCAAAGGTAAATATGCCTATCATGTCCAATTTGAGTCGACAAAAGGTATAAATACAGGACATCACCACGATGATCATTATATTTATAGTATCCCTGTCAGTCAACCAATTAAAATTATTCAGGGCTATGGTGGAAAATTTAGTCACGTCGATAAAAAGGCGCTGGATTTTGGCATAAAACAAGGGAGTGATGTTTTAGCTGCCCGTGAAGGTATAGTGCTTGAAACCAAAGAAGATGGCCGGCACAATTGTTTGGAAATGGGATGTGAGAAAGAAGGCAACTACATCAAGATATTACACTCAGATGGTAGTGTTGCCTCTTACTATCATTTAAAACATAAAGGAGTATTGGTTGATGTTGGACACATCATTGAAAAAGGACAGCTGATTGGCCTAACTGGAAATACCGGATTTAGTTCAGAACCGCACTTACACTTTGAGGTTTACAGCATCGATAACGGGAAAAAGAAATTTCATTCCTGTAAATTCCAAATAAGTGCAAACAAAGTAATTGCAGGTGATGATATGAAACCTAAAAGTTAATCTGTGCCTGCAGTCTTAATAGATTTCCTTTCTGTAGATTGTCTCTGTTTCCATGATCTTCAAACCTTCTCGAAGAAACCACATATTCTGCTACTACTTCTAATTGTTTCGAAAGTTGAATTTCAGTACCAATATTAAATTCAGAAACATCATAATTTCTGGCGTCCAATTCATGTTTCTTGCCACCCGCATAGTTTTGGTAACGAATGAAAGGAAACAGGGTTTTATTACCCACAATATATCTGTACGAGATTAATACATAACCACCTTTCAAGTCCGCATTTACAATACTATCTGTTGCAGGGTCATACTTAGCCCCTCTACCCACATTGTACTCCATTTGAATGCCGAAAGGTTGAGGATATAATACAAATGAAAGGGCGGCTCTTTCATCAACATATCGTTTGTCAGAATAGAAGTTAACCCCATTGCTGATTTGGTCAGAACCCAGAGTGTAAATGCCCTTAAAAGCCTGAATGCCGGGTTCAATAATCTGAGAGCCAATAAAAAATGGGTATGAAATGCGAGCAACTATGTGCGGCTCATTGTTTATTTCAGGTCTATTCGCTGTCTGACCATTGTATAGACCGAAGGCAAAAATGCCATAATCTCCTGTGCCTTTCAAACCATCCTTCACTAGTTTGGAGAACAATTCTCTTTTACTCTTAGGAGCATAATAGAAAAACGCACCCAGGTCACGCTCATTGGCCACCGCACTGTTGATGGGATCAGACCTGTCAAGGGCCATTCTATTTTGTGACGATTGAAGATTGTCAAAGCCAAATGGAACCTTACTTTGCCCCAGTCTCAATCTAAATTCATTGTGCTCATCAAAACC
>JAGNSQ010000161.1:0-4352 GCA_017987975.1 Saprospiraceae bacterium | reverse complement strand
TGTTCTGTCATGAACAAAGTAAAAGAACCTGCAGATTCTGCACACACTCCTTCGAGAGCTGAAACTTTGGTGATCTTGGTACCCATTGTTTTCACAATTTTCCAACCACCACTCATTGTACCCAGCCCAATGGCCGTATAACACGCCAAAGGCACCCATGGCAGGTCTTTTAAAGCTGCAGAAACATCAGGATATAAATCAGGGTTGGTAGCTACATAAGCGGCACCAATAATACCCATTACTTTTTGAGCATCGTTACCCCCGTGGCCAATACTGAAAGCAGCAGATGAAATCAGCTGCAATTTTTTGAACATTTCTGAGGTGCGGTAAGCATTGGGGGTTTTGAATTTTTCTGAGTAGATATAAGTTAAAATAAAGATGGCAATAACCGCCATGATACCCCACACTAATGTACTGTTATCTGCTTTGTGTAAGGCCTTTTCCAGTTTTTTAACATCCGCTTTAGCGTCAATTTCTTTTACTACGGTTGCGGCAATGGATGCAGCTCCTAACTCATCATAATTATGGATAAGTGGCTCGATCTTACTTATTAACTCCTTTTTTTCTTCCAACTCAACAGCGAGGGTTGGATCCTTTTTGACTGCCTTTTTCAGTTTATCGACCTTATAAAATTTTTCCACAGCCTCTGTCATCTTGTTTTGTTCAAAATGGTCGAACATAACAAAGGTTGCAGCAGCCATAACCAGGATGATGGCGATTTTTAACCATAAGTTGCGCATCATGGTAACGAAGGTAATAAACATGGATATGATCATACCTATGATAGGAGCCAGAAAGATAAAAGCCACAATCTGCGTAATTTTCCCCAATTCAACTACATTAAAAACCGAATCAAATCCTTTACCCATACCAGCATGTGCAAGAGCTGCACCGGCAAACCCTCCAATTAAGGTATGTGACGATGAAGAAGGGATGCCAAACCACCAGGTAAGTAAATTCCAGAAAATAGCAGCCAGCAAGCCGGCTAGAATTACACCCAGGGTGATGTACTCAGCATGCACTGTTTTACCAATGGTGTTGGCAACAGCATGATCCTGAAAGATAAAATAAGCCACAAAATTGAAAAAAGCCGCCCACACAACAGCCTGAAAAGGGGTCAACACTTTGGTGGAAACGATGGTAGCAATAGAGTTGGCCGCATCGTGAAAACCATTGATGTAATCAAACAACAATGCCAGAAGGATAATAACGATCAATAAGCTCATGATACTATGTGCTTGGTTTTAGCTTTACAATGAGGTTTGATCAGATTAAGCATATTTGACAATAATACTTTCTACCACATTGGCAGCATCTTCACACTTGTCAGTAACACTTTCCAACTTGGAGTATATTTCTTTTCTCTTGATGAGTTCTTTGGCATCTACTTCAGGACTGCTGTAGAGGTATTGAACTGCGCCATCAAATACATCATCACTTTGACTTTCAATCTCTTTGATGATAGCGATAGAATCAGTCATCAACCGCATGTTTTTCATGTTCTTAAGCTCGATTACGGCTTTGCTTACATGCATACAACAATCACAAATTAGCTCGGCCATCTTTTGAAATTCAGGTTCTGTGGGATTGACTTTGTAAAGCGTAATTTTTTTAGCTGCTGTAAATATATTGTCTGAAATATCATCCAAAGCTGTGGCAAGAGAGTGCACATCTTCACGATCGAAAGGAGTAATGAAATTTTTACCCAATTCAGTAAATAGTGTAGCTACCAATACATCGTTGGCTTTTTCTTTTTCTCTGAGGATGCCTACCAGTTTAACCTGGTTTTCGTAATTGGTTTCGTAGGACAGTTGCTTAAGAGTATCTGCCATGACATTCAATTCATGAACAACTTGTTCAAACAAACTATAGAAGATCTTATCTTTTGATAAAAATGAGCGGAGAAAAGACTGTAGTGGCATGTTGGTTAATTGTTTGTACAAAGGTAGGCCAAAGCTTTGTCATCACCTAAAAGGTAATACCAAGTGAAGATAAAAATTACAATAATTTAACATTGAGCCTAATTTACCATGTCTGACTTAACATTAAATTTACATTGGGACCAAAAACAGCCTGTGTTTAGTGAATTCCTCCAAAATATTTAATAATAAAATAAAAACCCCACGGTATTATCTACTTTACCGCAGGGTTGATTTTTTGAATTTCAGTAGAAAATTCTGTTATTTTCTAAATCAGTTAAAAAGAGAGTCAATAAAAGCCTTTCTGTTAAAAACCTGGAGCTGGTCCATACCCTCACCTACACCAATAAAGCGGATTGGTATTTTAAACTGATCTGAAATACCCAGGACCACTCCTCCTTTGGCAGAACCATCTAATTTGGTGAGTGCCAGTCCGGTTACGTCAGTTGCTTCAGTAAACTGCCTGGCTTGTTCGATGGCATTTTGACCGGTGGTGGCATCCAAAACCAGAATTACTTCATGAGGAGCTCCCGGCAATCTTTTATCGATGGATTTTCTGATCTTGGTAAGCTCATCCATGAGGTGTTTTTTGGTGTGCAACCTCCCTGCCGTATCAATGATTGCCAGATCAACATTATTTTGGATGGCATAATTGACGGTTTCATAGGCGACAGAGGCCGGATCAACATTCATGCCTTTACTAAAAAACTGAGCACCCGATCTTTCTGACCAAATTTTTAACTGATCAGAAGCAGCTGCCCTAAATGTATCGCCTGCGCCCAGCACAACAGATTTTCCTTTTTTGATAAACTGATGGGCTAGCTTTCCAATAGTAGTTGTTTTACCAACTCCATTAACACCCACCACTAATACAATATGAGGTTTATTGGCATCCGGAAATTCGAAATCTTCCACATCTTCGGTCTGGTTTTCTTCCAGGATGACCGAAATTTCATCTTTAAGGATTTGATTTAATTCTTCGGTATTCAGGTATTTGTCTCTTGCTACCCGTTCCTCTAATCTTTCAATGATTTTTACCGTGGTAGAAAGACCAACATCGGCAGAGATCAGTATTTGTTCAAGATCATCCAAAAAAGATTCATCTACCTTCGATTTACCTGCAATGGCTTTGGTGACCTGGCTGAAAAATGAGGTCTTTGTTTTTTCAAGACCCTTATTCAGATCTTCTTCCTTTTCCCGCGTAAAAAACTTTTTAAAAAAACTCATGTGTTGTGGGTAGGTTTTAATAAAAACAGAAAAAGGGCTTCTCCCAAAGAAAAAGCCCTGATTAATATTTTCACAATAATACCAGAGGTATTACTTGTTTTGCTCGAAATAGTCTTTGACTTTATCTTTGTGAATGATCACTTCTTTGTAAGAATACCTGCCGGTAACCGGATCTTTCACACTTCTGACTACTTTAACGAAGTCCCTTCCGGAACCTGCGTTGGCAGCCCTTTGCGCAACTTTCGCGTTTTTCGAAACTTTTGCCATCTCTCGTTATTTAATTTCTTTGTGAACAGTCATTTTTTTAAGGATTGGATTGTATTTTTTCAATTCCATCCTGTCAGGAGTGTTTTTCCTGTTTTTCTGCGTAACGTACCTTGATGTTCCGGGCATACCTGATGTCTTATGCTCAGTACACTCTAAGATTACCTGGATTCTGTTACCTTTTGATTTCTTTGCCATCGTAAATCTTCTTTTTTCCTATGATTATAGTTTCACCCCGGTGTCAACACCTTTAGAGTTCAATTCTTTCAAATAAGCGTATAAGCCCAACTTGTCGATGGTCCTCAACGCATGAGTTGAAACTTTTAAAGTTACCCACCTATCCACTTCAGGAATGTAAAACCTCTTCTTTTGCAAGTTAGGTTGAAACTTCCTAATTGTCTTTACATTGGAGTGGGACACCTTGTTGCCTTTCATGGCTGATTTTCCCGACAATTGACAAACCTTTGACATTTTAAATAGATTTTCTGTTTTTCTATTAGTGACTCCGGAAGGATTCGAACCTTCAACCGCCTGATCCGTAGTCAGGTACTCTATCCAATTAAGCTACGGAGCCTTAAGCTTTTCCTTCTGAAGCTCTCTCAAAAGAGAGTGCAAAGATAAGCCAAATATTTATTCTGACAAATATTTTATTTAAAAATGCAGTAACATTTCGTTATCAGCCTTTTACGCCTCAAATTTCCTGTTTAAAACGGCTTCTGCATAGGATTTCCAGCTCATGTGCTCTTTCATTTTTGCAACTCCCGACCTTTCAATTGGCTGATTTAACATCTTTTCCATCGTTTCAACCCTGCTTTTTAAGTCTTCATCAGCCAGATAGCCATTGACGCCTTCTTTTATGGTTTCAGGAAAGTGGCCAACCCTTGTAGCCAGGATTGGAAGATCAAAGTTGTAACTAAGTGATTCAATGCCCGATGGAGTAGC
>JAGNSQ010000049.1:4068-23681 GCA_017987975.1 Saprospiraceae bacterium | reverse complement strand
GTTAATGCTGCTGCACTTCCTGCTTTAATACCTTCAGATGTCAATCCTAAAATGGATCTTGGTCCATAACTCAATTTATAAATCAGCGTTTCCATATCCAATGCAGGAACAAAGGTATTGCAGGCTGCAAAACAGGTCTCTATACCCGATGCACCAAATTTGGCATAGGGGAATTCCAACTTTTTACCTTCTTCTTCAATAGGATAATGGTTGGAAACGATGGCGTCAATTACTCCGTCTTTTAAGCCTTTGATCAATTCATTTTGATCCGATTTCTTTCTGAGCGGTGGTATCACCTTGAGATGAGAATCAAATCTATCCATTTCTTTGTCAGTATAAACAAGATTGAGATAGGGCACCGCTGCTGTTAACTTTTCTGCCAGGCTTTTTTTCGCTTCTTTTAGAATTTTTACTGCTTCATTAGACGACAATCCGTAAACACACAATCTGGATTGGGTGTAAGCCAATAGTTCAAGATCCCGCTTTAGGCCAATGGATTCGGCAGTGCTGGGCATGCCTTTCATTCCTAATAACGTACTCATTTCTCCTTCATGCATTTGAGCATCCTGAGTAAGATATTTTTCTGATGGATAATGAATGATCAGGCCCTCAAAGGGTTTTACATATTCAAGGGCCCTGGCCAATAAGCCTGCGTGACTTACCGATTTTAAACCATCACTAAAGGCAACTGCTCCGGCCGTAAATAAATCATACATTTCAGCTATTTCAGCACCCTGGTTGTCTAAACTCAAAGAGGCAATGGGGTAAACTCCTATGCCTTGTGATTTCGCTCTTTGTTTGATGTATTGAATGTCTGCCTTGTGCTGGATGGAAGGCTGGGTATTGGGAAAGGGTGCTATAGCTCCATATCCTCCTGCCTTGGCAGCCTTGCTCACCGTAGTCCAGTCTTCCCTATGTTCTAGTCCCGGTTCCCCTACCTGGGTACCAATGTCTAGCCAACTGATGCTCGCATGCAAGTCCTCTCCTTGAATGGTTTTAATGGGTGAAGCTGGTGAAATACCCGCTTTGATCTCTGCTATTCGGGAGTCCACAATTAAAATATCCACTACCTTATTGTGGTACTTTGAGGGACCATCAATGACCTTCACTTTTTTAATCAAACACTTTGTTGCCACCGCCTAACCGTTTTTTACATACCTGATGATGAGTATTTCTGCAAGCAAAAACAATAATGCCGCCAATATAAACCATTTCCAAAGTACAATGCCTCTATCCTTTTCACCAACAAAATCGCGAATTCCTTCCTGTTCTTCAAATCGCAATATATTTACGGCATCATTCTTTACCATATCACTCAGTTCTGAATCTGCGTACAGACTCAAATCCGATTCTCTTCTATCGTAATTAAAAGCCAGTCTTTCCTGAATTCTTTCACCTAAAACAACATCATAATAACCGGCTTTCATCACCTGATTTTTGACATCAAGTACCAACTTTCTGCCAAAGCCCTGCTGTGATGGAATAAATTCATTGACTCCTTTTAATTTGTATACAGATTCTCCATTGGTTTTTTGGTTTTCTATTTCAACCAAATTGTCTTTACCTATAAAATAACTCAGATTAGCTCCTTTGTTTTTTACCAGCGCCATCTTATATAGCATTGGCACAAAGATTTCAGCCAGACTGCCCAGATCGTTGTATTCAGGATTGAGCGATGATGCACAAACGTATAACTGACCTTCCCCAACTGCACTCCTAAAAAGATATGGACTGCCATCTCTGTATGTCATGATGGTCAAAGAAGTAGAACTTTGTTGACCCGCAAAAACAAAACTACCCTTTGTATTTGGCAACCTGAAATTGGCTGGATTGGATGTAAAAACGTCTGCAAAAACAAAATCTTTATTGTTTAGACTTGAAACCTGCTTATTTGCCGCCACCCAGTTTTGGAGGGAGCGAGCCTTTGACCTATTTAAAAAGGTATTGTAGGATGACAGCTCAATTTCTTTACCCGGTAAAATCATTACTTTACCACCTGTCTCAATGTATCGGTAGAGTTCTTCACTTAAACCGGAACTCATCGTTTTAATATCATTGATTAAGATGAGATCATAGTCTTTAAAAACCTGGTACTGGATTCTGCCGGCCTCCTGATTGTCGAATTGAAAATACGAAATACCTCCAAACAAAGCTTGCAAATAACGATCGGGTCCTTTTTCGTTGATCGATAACACCCTCACTTTTTCTTTTACCAAAAAACTCAGATAGAGACTATCATCAAACTGAACCGGAAAATCTTTAAGCCTCAGCACGGCTTCATGGATGCCGGTCTTGAGGATGCTAATAGGCAATGTATCTGTAACACTGGAGCGGGGGTCAATTGATATCAGTCCCGATGGCTTTTCCTGCCCGTCTTTAAAAATGGTAGCACTTAATTCTTCTACCGATTCATTTGAGTGGTTGGTATATTTAATTACCAATTGATTGGCCTCTCCTAAAATGGGAACGGGCGATACAAACCAGGCACTGTCGATACTTACATTTTTAGCAACAGAATGCTGAACCGGAAGCAAATTCAATTCAGTAAGTGAGTCCGTCCAGGGCTTTAGATCTGTTATGGATTTTTGAAAATCGGAAATCAAAAAAATCAGATGGTGGTCGCCTTTTAACACTTGTTTCTGCCTGTTGATCACTTTAGAAAGAGGCTGAACTGCGGGCGAAATGACTATTTCATCAATCATGGCCAAAGCCTCATCTTTGCTCACCAGGCGCTGGTGTCTGCCTTCAAAATCATGGGTTATGATCTGAAACCGGGTATCCTCTTCATAAGCATTGACTATTTTTTCAGCTCTTTCTTTGGCCAGGTCAAGCAGCGGAATGTTCTCTTTTTCAGCCGCCATGCTAAAAGAATTGTCGATAAAAATGCTCACCGCCTTTTCACCCAGTTTAAGTTCTTTCCCCGTTGGAATAAAAGGTTGTGCAAAAGCAAAAACCAGGCAAGCCACAGCCAACAACCTCATGGCCAGAATAAGCAGATTTTTAAGCTTGTTGCGCGACGAAGTCTCCTCTTTTATTTCTTTGAGAAATCTGACATTGGTAAAATAGACACGTTTGAACCTCCTAAAATAAAAAAGGTGAATTATGACCGGGATGGCCAAAGCCAGCAAGCTCCACAAAAATCCAGGATATAGAAAATGCATAATACCACAAAAATACAAAAAACCATGGTATTGTTTTGAGAATGACAAGGCAAGAGGGCTAATTACTCATTTACATTGTGTTATTGCCCCTTTTTACAAATTCGTTCTCCTTATTCTTTACCAAATTTTTTACCGCCGTGACGCACATTTTTGGTTATTTCCCTTTCTTCTGATTTGTTTAGAAAAAAATCCTTCGCCAAAAGGGTGGGTTTCTGTGCTCTTGTTTCCTGTTTAATGGGCTTCCTTTCGGGGGCAGGCCCTCTTTTGTACTGAATAAGGCCGTTTAAAAAATTTCGCAAGATTTGATCCCCGGCTTCAACATATCCGGGATGGTCTTCATTTCTGAAAAGGTCATTGAGGGCTCCCTTGGTAATGGTAAAGCCGGAAAGTGACAAAATATGGAGTATGTCGGTGTCTTTTAATTCGAGTGCTATTCGCAATTTTTTTAATATCTCGTTGTTCGTCATTTGGCTTTCTGTTTTCAATTGTTTTCTGGCTGTACTTTATCAGGCGGATACAAAAGTAAATCGTTTACCTGTACCTGGATGTTTTTGCAAATCTGATCTAGGGGTAAGTCATTGGCATCAACGCCAAAGGGATCTTCAATCTCCTCTGCTATCATCTCAATGCTAACGAAAATGTAAAATAAAGCAGCCACTATCGGCATGGCCCAGTACCCAAATTCTCTTACAAAACCAATGGGCATGGTAAACACATAGATAAAAATTACTTTTTTAAGAAAGATATTATAAGAATACGGTATTGGGGTATTTTTCACCCTTTCACACGCCCCTGTGGTATCCGTAAAGCTTTGGAGTTGCGTATTGAGCATGAGCAACTGCTGACCATTGATCAGGCCCTTTTTCAATAATTCATTTGCCTCTCTGAACATGGCTAAACACACGGCATTGGGCAAATGGGCAGCTTTGTCATAATACGAACCATCGTATTTATCAATAATCATAAAGTCCTCGTGATTGCGCAGTCCTCTCAGATGGTCTCTCAGGGCTTTTGGGTAGTTGGAGATCAAAGCTGCAAACCTACTTTTGATTTGGGTATCTTCGACCATTGCCTCAATTTTCATACTCAAATTGCGAGAGTCATTGACCACAGAACCCCACAACTTTCTTCCCTCCCACCATCTGTCATAGGCTGTATTGGTCCGAAAAACAAGCAAAAGGGAAAGTACAAAACCCACCAATGAATGGATGGCAGTGGAATTTTTAAAATTGACGTGTATTACATCATTTTCAAGATAGGCCACTGCACCTGTAAAGATCGCCACCCCAATGATTCCCGGCAAATTCCTTCGAAATGTGTCGCTTTTATGAAAGGCGAATATCAGTTTCCACCACTGCTTGGGATCATATAAAACCATTATTTCTGAATTTTAAGACTCAGATCCAGACAGCCGGCCGAATGGGTTAGTGCCCCGACAGAGATGTAATCAACACCTGTCTCTGCTATCTTCCGTACCGTTTTTAAATTAACACCCCCGGAAGCCTCTACCTCAAACCTCTTGTGTATGGTTGCAACTGCCTCCCGCATTATAGGAATCTCAAAATTATCCAACATGATCCGGGTCACTCCACCTCGATCCAACACTTCATGTAACTCTACTAAATTGCGTACTTCTACCGTAATACCTAATTGCAGGTTGTGTTGCGACATGTAATCGTGCACGCTATTAATGGCCTGGGTAAGACTGCCACAGCCGTCAACGTGATTGTCTTTGATCATAATCCAATCATAAAGTCCATCCCGATAGTTGTCGCATCCTCCGATTCTAACAGCCCATTTTTCAAGAAATCGCATCAATGGAGTTGTTTTTCTGGTATCAAGAATGGTCACCGGCAGGTCCTCTACTTCTGTGGCAAAACGGGAACTGATGGTAGCGATGCCACTCAGACGTTGCATGGTATTTAATACCAGTCTTTCTGCTTGCAATAATACCCTGGTGTTAGCCTGAATCTCAAATGCGATGTCGCCATATTTTACATCAGAACCATCAGGTAAAAGCTGCGAAAATTTGGACTCCGGATCTAAAAGTCGAAACACTCTCCTTGCAAAAGCAATGCCGGCAATGACGCCGTCATCTTTTACCAATAGTTTCGCAGTTTTTACTGAATCTGCCGGAATACATGCCAGCGAGGTATGATCTCCTGATCCTATATCTTCTTTTAAGGATGCTATGATGAAAGCATCAAGTTCGGTATCTCTAATCCCTTCCATTATTTGATTTTTCAATGCAAAAGTAAGCTTTTCTCTCCGCTCCCCGGCTTACTATAAAGCTAAGATTACTACGCATTTTCGTTTTTACGCAGCTGGCACCAAAACAATATTTTATATATAACAAATTTTCAGCATAAAATACTGATATTTAATCCGTTAACATTGTGTTAAAAAATAGAAATTTTAAACCAAGTGCGTTTTTTTATCGTTTATCTTGAAAATCTACGAGACGATGAAACCTTTTTTTTCTTATTTGTTGGCAGGCCTGGTGGGTGGATTGGCCAGTGTTGCCATCACACAATGGAATCAAAATGACGATGTAAACCAGGCTTTACAACATCAAGCCCGGTTGGTCTCTCAGTCTACACCTGTAAGAGCAGCAGTTACTGGTCCTGATTTTGTCAATGCTGCAAAGGTAGCCACAGCAGCAGTAGTGCATATTTATGCCGAAGAAAGCGAAGAACAAGCCATGGCTAACAGCCGGAAAAAAAGAAATCCCTACGTTCTAGACTTTGATGATTTTTTTGGTTCTGATTTTTTCAATAGAAATTATTATCGACGTCAAAATGGTTCTGGCTCGGGTGTAGTTTATACCAAGGATGGCTACATCATTACCAACAACCACGTAGTGGGTTTCGCAGATAAAATTACTGTGACCACTTCTGATGGTAAAAAATACCAGGCAAAAAAGATTGGTACTGACCCACTTACGGATATTGCCGTTATTAAAATCGAAGCAAATAATTTGCAAAATGTAGCCCTGGCAAACTCAGACGCTCTCAAAATTGGCGAATGGGTACTGGCGGTGGGAAATCCCTTTGACTACCTAACTTCTACCGTAACCGCGGGCATTGTAAGTGCCAAAGGAAGGGATTTGGACCTGCTGGAAGATGAAAAGTCAATTGAAGAATTTATCCAAACCGATGCTGCCATTAATCCGGGCAATAGCGGCGGTGCCCTGGTCAATCAGAGTGGAGAACTGGTTGGTATCAATACAGCCATTGCTACGCCAACAGGTGTTTTTGCTGGATATTCTTTTGCTATACCGTCTAATCTGGTCAAACCTATAGCCAATGATATCATTACTTCAGGAGGCAACCTGGAAAGAATCAATTTGGGCATTGGCGGCTTTGATGTAGACGATAATCTGGTAAAAGAGCTGGATCTTAGGGTTAAAAAAGGTTTTTACGTTGATGAATTAGATGTTAAAAGTCCGGCTAAAATGGCCGGAGTATTGCCGGGTGATGTGATCATTAAAATCAATAATAAACCGATCAATGGTTTTGATGACATAACTTCAGTGATGAGATACTCTAAAAAAGGTGATGTGCTCAACATCTATGTCAACAGAGATGGAAAGGAAGTTAATCTCCCAACCTCCCTCAGAAAAGGATTGTAAAATGCGTCATTAAATGGCGTTATAAAATAAAGTTGGTTTTTCGTTTTGTTTTGATTGATCCCCTGCTTGCGAGAAGTGGGGGATCTTTTTTATCTCTCTGAACTACCTGGCCCAAAATGCGTTTACTAAACCTGAATCAATCTCTCAACATTTGAATGCCCTGCTCAGAAAGGCTCTAGGTTTGCTGGCTCTGATGATGATAGCCGGTATGGCCTACATCGCTACCACTTCACATGGCTCGCATGCTACCCTTCCTTCTATTTCTTTGGATGAATTCAGCACAAAACTGGGACAACGTTGCCAATTTGCTTCTTATAATCAATACCAATATCTTGGGTTCTCCCGAACGGGCGGGCCCTCATACGTTTGGAATCGAACCAATGAAAAGGTGCTCATCATAACCGGTTCGGATTCTATATTATTTGATATACGCGCCCAAACTGCCAGCCATATACATAATTCAAATAAAGTTATTTCACCTGACTTAGTTTCATTACTTGCCAAAAACTGGCAGGTAGACCGTTTGGCTTGCCTCGGCATCTATTCTCATCTGATGGAGGCAGACAGCAAAAGTTTTATTGCATCATTTGGCAATCCCCACATCAAAGCCATGTTCAATTTACCCAATGCCAAGGGGTGTAGCGAGGTTGTTTGGGAAATATCCCCACTTTTTGATCCCTTGTCATGCTCTACCTACATAGCCAACGATAGCATCAAAATCAGCTGGCAACATTGGTCCAATAACCCTGATTCTATACGGTGGGCATCGGCTGCTATGATCAATGATCAACAAGTGATTTATTCAAATGTAACCGCAAGCCAACAATTTGGATTAATCCCTTCTTCCGATGGATTTAAATTTTAGTGACTCGTCGATAAAGTAACTACAACGAGTGAGCAAAAACGGTCAATTCTCTAAAAATTGGAATCAACCTGACACTTTATTTTACCTTTGAAAAAAAATTCTCACTTATGAACATCCTTTCGATTGAAAATGTGCGCAAGGTCTTTCACAACTATGTAGCTCTCGACCAGGCAAGCTTTGACGTACGCAAGGGCTCCATCTTTGGTTTACTAGGTCCCAACGGAGCCGGTAAAACGACCCTCATCAGGATCATCACCGGCATCACCAGAGCCGATGAAGGGCAAGTCCTGTTGGATGGTGTAGCCCTAAATACCCACCACCCCAATGAAATTGGTTATATGCCAGAGGAGCGGGGGCTCTACAAAAAAATGAAGGTTGCAGAACAGCTCATGTACCTTGCTCAGCTCAAAGGTATGAGCAACGATGAAGCCAAAAAATCGATCCGCATGTGGTTCGAACGTTTGGGCATGCAGGATTGGTGGAACAAAAAAATAGAAGAACTTTCCAAAGGCATGCAGCAAAAAGTACAGTTTGTAGCCACAGTAGCCCACAATCCTAAACTCCTCATTCTCGATGAACCATTTACGGGCCTGGACCCCCTCAATGCAGACTTGTTAAAAGAAGAGATTTACCAACTCAACCAAAAAGGTGTTAGCATCATTTTCTCAACCCACCGCATGGAACAGGTAGAAGAAATTTGTAATGACATTGTTTTGATCAACAAGGGCAAAATTTTGATCAACGACAGTGTGGCAGCTGTTAGAAATCAATTTAAAGAACACAAGTTCATCATCAGCACTGACCGACCAGCGTCAGAGTGGTCACTACCTTCTGGTTTTTCTGCGGACGGCAGCCACGACAATGTTACCACATTTAAAGTAGAAACCGGCAGACACTCTAACGAACTATTAACTTATCTCATCAATCAGGGCATAAGTATCCAATCATTTCAGGAAGTGTTGCCAGGCCTGAATGAAATCTTTATCAAACTTGTAACAGAAGCTTCTGATTCACAAACAAACGCACAACCATAAGCCATGAATAAAACCTTATTAATTATACAAAGAGAATATGTAAGCCGGGTATTGAAAAAAAGTTTTTTACTCGTTACTCTCCTTACCCCACTGGGCATCGGACTGGTCATTTTTTTAGCTGGTTTATTCGCTGCAAAAGGCTCACAGTCAACCAAAAGAATTGTGGTAAAGGATGAATCTGGCATGCTTTCACCCAAAGCACTGGAAGGCAAAGAAATCACTTATGAGTTGTCTAATGAAATGCTGGATAGCCTCAAAAAAAATTACGTAAACAAAGGATATGATATCCTGGTGCATGTGCCACCCTACACAGATGATACAATAGCTACCCATCAGATCAGTTATTTCAGCAAAGAAAAACTGAGCCTCCTTCAAATTGAAAAAATTGAAGAAAAGATGGAAAATGTGTTTAGAGATTATAAGCTGGAACACTCAACCCTGGATAAGGTAGCATTGAAAAAACTGGATGTCAATGTTAAGCTGGAAAATGCCATGTTGAGCGAAAATAACAAGGATGCAGTAGGTGATAAGTCGAGTAAATTTTCCAGTGCCATCGCATCTGGCTTGAGTTACGGCATGGGCTTTCTCATGTACATCGTCATCTTTGTTTTTGGCAGCATGGTCATGCGTAGTGTGATGGAAGAAAAAATCAACCGTATTGTAGAGGTGATGATTTCTTCGGTCAAACCTTTTCAATTGATGTTGGGCAAAATTATAGGAGTTGGCCTGGTAGGGCTGACCCAGTTGGCAATATGGATGATCATCATTCCTATCATCATAACGGTGGCAGGAGTTGCCATGGGTGGACCAGCAACCACACCGGAAATGGCTCAAACGACCGAAGCCTTACAAAAAATCCAACAGGAAAACCCGGAAGTGATGCAGGTGTTTCTAAAAGAATTGAGTTCCATCAACTGGGCTTTGATCCTACCCGTTTTTGTGATCTTTTTTCTGGGTGGCTATTTTATCTATTCCTCTCTATTTGCTGCAGTGGGTTCTGCTGTGGGCGATGACCTGGGAGACAGTCAGCAATTGATGATGCCCCTCACCATCCCGGTGATCCTGGCTATGGTTATGATTCCGGCAGTGTTTACCAATCCCAATGGTCCTCTGGCCGTTTTTGGTTCTATGTTTCCATTGTTTTCACCCATCATCATGCCGGCTAGGCTACCTTTTGAGCCACCCATGTGGCAGATTATTTTATCGATCTTCTTTTTGGTGGCCGGGGTAATCTTTTTTACCTGGGTAGCTGCACGAATATATAGAGTGGGCATCCTGATGTATGGTAAAAAAGTAACGTTCAAAGAATTGGGTAAGTGGATGTTTTATAAAGACTAATTATTCACCCCTTCAATTACAAAAAAAAATGGGCAGCTGAAATGATCAGACTGCCCATTTTAATTTTTACCATTCCTAATTACTGAATGCCCAATTTGGTTTTTAAAGCATTGAACAAGTTATCGCTTTCCATGGCATGTAGAATGGCTCCAGCACTGCTGTCAAAGATCATGGTATACCCATTTTCTTTGCCATAGGTTTCGATGGCCAATTTTACCTTGTCGAGGATAGGCTTGTATAACTCTTCTCTTTTTGCTGATAATTGGGATTGAACTTCTAACTCGTAATTGCGAATCTCTTCTTGCTTTTTGGCCAAATCAGCCTCTTTTGCCTGACTCTGGACCTGAGAAAGCACACCTTTTTGAGCGTCTTCAGCATACTTTTTATATTCTGCTTCAAATTCTGCTACCTTGTTTTGACCAATGGTCAAAAGTTGTTTTTGGAAAGTTTCCAGTTCGTTGTCTGCTGCTTTTACCTCCGGCATACTAACCAGTAATTCCTGAGTATTAATGTAACCAAATTTCTGGCCATTTACTACTGATGTGAAGGCAAGAAGCATCAGCAAGAATAAGTTTTTTTTCATTTTACTTTTGTTTTTTGTGTTTATGTAGTAGACGAATAAAATTGTTTTATTTCTGAAATGTTGCACGTGCTAACAAATAATTAACCATTATTCCGGTTCAAAACCTATGACCACGTTGAATTTGCCGTAATCTTTCCAGCTGGAGCCCGCATCCAACACCTTGTCAAATCCAAAGCCATAGTCAAAGCCCAGCAAGCCAAACATAGGAAGGAAAACCCTAAGACCCATTCCCGCTGATCTTTTGACATCAAATGGATTGTAATCTCTGAACCTTTTCCATGAGTTGCCACCTTGGACAAAGCCGGTTACATAAATGGTAGAGTTGGGATTCAGAGAAAGTGGATACCTCAATTCCATCGTGTATTTACTAAAAAGTGTACCCCCTTCAACATTATTGGGCAGGTCGGTAGTATTGTATCCGCGCAGAGCCAAAATAGTTCTACCCGTCAACTGACTGCTGTTCTGGTTAGACAGACCGTCACCCCCAATTTCAAATCTTTCTACCGGTGGAGCACCTAATTGTTTATCATAATAACCGAGAATACCAATTTTGGCATTGGCAGCAAACACCAGCTTGTCAACAATATTGAAATACCATTCTGAGGTAAAATTCCACTTGTGATATTCCAACCACTCATATCGTTTGGCATTGACCAGACCTTGCAACTTGGCATTAATCTCATCCTCTGTTGGAGGCACCGCTGGGCCATTCTCTTCAATCAATTCAAGTCTTACCTTTTCCCTATCTGCTTCAGTGGGATCATATACAGGGGTAGATCTAAACTTGGAATAAGGCAAGGTAGCCTGGATGGAAAAAGACATTCGGCTACCACTGCGGGGAAACAACGGGTCATTGATCGAGCTTCGAGTAAAGGTTTGACGAATAGAGAAATTTTTGAAATTTCCATCCGTAATTCTTGAACCATTTACATAGAATGAAGAACTGTTGTATTGGTCAAGTCCTATGTTTTCAATATTGATGGTGGTACTGGAAGAAAAGAAATCATCCGGCCACTTGAGCTGGGTACCGATGCCAGCAAAAACACGGGTAATATTAAGCTTACCATAGCCAAGGGTAGAATTGTCAAATATTGAGCTAACAGCACCTACTGTAAATGAATTGGGTTTTTTACCGCCCAGCCATGGCTCTGTAAATGAAAAGTTGTACGACTTAAAGAAACGGCTATTGGACTGCACCCTCAGACTTAGTTTCTGTCCATCACCCTGTGGCAATGGAGACCAGGTAGACCTGTCTTTAAAATTGGCAATCGAAAAGTTGTTAAAGGTAACTCCCAGGGTACCAATCAAGCCGCTGAAACCGCCATATCCGGCTGACAGTTCCAATTGGTCTGAAGGTTTTTCTTCCAACGTGTATTCAATATCCACCGTACCCCTTGCCTGATTGACCGGGGTTTGAATGCCCAGGGCTTCAGGGTTGAAATAACCCAGGTTGATGATCTCACGCTGAGATCTGATGATATCTGAACGACTGAATTTTTGTCCCGGACGGGTTCTGAGTTCCCTGCGCACGATGTCTTCATTGGTGCGGTCATTGCCTTTGATAATCACATTTTCAATGGTGAACTGTGGACCTTCAAAAATGCGCATTTCAATGTCGACAGAGTCGTTTTCAACCGCTATCTCCACCGGATCAACGCTAAATCCAAGGTAACCATCATCGAGGTAGTAAGATGAAATATCTCTACCATCCTGGCTAAATCTCAATCTGTTTTCAAGCAGCTCCGGATTGTAAACATCACCTTTGCCAATGCCCAAAACGTTGTTGAGTTGCTCATCGGTATAAAGACTGTTTCCTTTCCATGATAGGGTGCGGTAAAAGAATGGGTTTCCTTCTTCGATTACAATTTCTGCAATGATATCTCCGTCTTTTTCTCTGTACACTGAGTCTGAAACGATTCGGGCATTTTTATATCCATTGTTGTTGTAAAAGGCGATGATGCTTTTTTTATCTTCTTCATAATCGTCTTCCACAAATTTGGTTTTGCGGAATAATGTGCCCTTCCTTTTGGTGTTTTTCATTTTTTTGCGCAACTTCCGGTCTGAAAATCGGGTGTTGCCCACAAATTTCACATCTTCCACTTTTACGCGATCATTGGGTTTGACAGCAAATTCCAGAATAATGGTATTGGGCCTGCTTTCATCTTTGGTTTCTTTCACATCCACCATAGCATCAAGCTTTCCTTTGCCAACATAATATTCCACTATCTTGAGCTTGGCCAATGCTTTCTGATCATCTGTAACTATGCCCTCTTTTGAAATGATGTTTTTGATGATGTCGTTGAGTTCATCTTGCTGACCTTTTTTGATACCACTGAAAAAGTAGCGTGACAAGGTCGGCTTATCAACAATTCTAATGGTTAGAAAGACCGTTTTTTCATTGACAATGCTGTCTTGAAAAATCATCACGTTTTCAAAAAGTTTCAACTTCATCAAGGCCCTGATGGCCCTGGGTATTTCTACCCCTGGAAGAGTGATTTTATCTCCTTCTCTCAGTGCTGCAATAGATTTGATGGCATTTCTATCCCGGTTGACTGCACCTTCAATGTTGATGCCTCCAATTTCATACTCTTTGCGCTCTCCATAAGGTAGTATTTCCACTCCCTCTGTTTGGGCTGATAAAAACTGACTGCACAAAGTGATCCATCCAAGCAGGAATAAATTACGAAATTTTGACATCGAAGTGTTACAATTTGCTGAACGAATAGGTAACGATGGGGAACTATGACTCGCTGTTGTAATCAATCTTAAGAAATATTTAAAGTTTTGGGGTAGATTCCATTTGCTCGCTGGTTTTACCAAACCGGCGTTCCCTTTTTTGGTAGTCAATTACGGCTTCCAGGAGGTTGGTTTTTTTGAAATCTGGCCAAAAAACTTCTGTGAAATAAAGTTCTGCATAGGCAATCTGCCATAACAGGTAATTAGAAATCCGTTGTTCTCCGCTGGTGCGAATGAGAAGTTCGGGATCAGGTATATCTTTTGTAGACAAATAGCTACTAAACAAATTTTCATCAATAGCAGCCGGATCCAACTGGCCTTTTTTGACATCCTCTGCAATAAGGCGACTGGCCTGTACAATTTCCCATCGGGAGCTATAATTGAGGGCCAGAACGAGGGTCATCCGGGTATTGTTTTTGGTGGCTTCAATGCCTTCCAACAAAGCTTTCCTGCTGGCAGCCGGCAGTTTACTGAGGTCTCCAATGGCTTGTAAACGAATGTTGTTTTTATTCAGGGTTTTCAACTCATTGCGTACAGCCTCAACCAAAAGGGCCATTAACGCTCCAACCTCACTCACAGGCCTGCTCCAGTTTTCAGTAGAAAAGGCATATAATGTGAGGTATTTCACCCCAATTTCAGCACAAATTTCGGTCACCTCGCGCACAGCGTCAACTCCATTTTTATGACCAAATACCCTGGGTTTGCCATGGGTTTTAGCCCAACGACCATTGCCATCCATAATCACAGCTATGTGACTGGGCAGGCGGTTATAGTCAATTTGTTGTTTTAAAGTGTCCATTTTGCCGAAAAAGCTGTGCAAAAGTACAAAAACATTGCAATTACAGGCCAGATACCTTGTGCCATTAGTCGTTAAATGAGACAATTTGAAAGTTTACTCCATTGAAATTTTGAATTCTGCCCTTCCAGCTATTATCCAGTTTTACAGCTTAATCAAAATCAATTCTTGACAATAGCCAACTTAATCACTAGTCGATAATGTTTTATACATATTGAATTGAATTAATATTATTTTTTATGCCAACACTTTGAAGCACAATGGCATAGCAAAGAATCTTGTCTTTCAACCATCAACAAACTTTGATAATCAAGCCATTTTTGTCAACTTTGTAGCATGGTAATCATCATCTTGTCATTTATTACCTCATTTGCCCTTACCTATGTGGCCATTCCATCTATTATCCACCTCGCGGATAAAAAAAATCTGGTAGATGAGCCAGGAGAAAGAAGGAGCCATGAGGTAAGGACCCCCTCGCTTGGTGGCATTGCCATATTTGCGGGTATGTTGTTTTCCATCATCATGTGGACACCCTTCAATTATTTTGGCGATCTGCAATACATTTTATGTGCTTTTATCATCATCTTTCTGATTGGGGCACGAGATGACATTGACCCTATTTCCCCCAGTAAAAAACTGGCTGGCCAAATGCTGGCTGCCGCAATCCTGGTTTTTAAGGCCAATGTAAAAATCACCAGTCTCTATGGCATTTTTGGCATTTACGAGCTCAACCTACCCGCCAGTGTGCTTTTGAGTATTTTTACCATTATTGTTATCATCAATGCCTTTAACCTAATTGATGGCATCAACGGCTTGTCTGGCAGTATTGCTCTCCTCATTTCTTTGGTGCTAGGAACCTGGTTTTATCAAATCCAGCGGCTTGAAATTGCAATTGTAGCCTTTGCTTTATCAGGATCTATAGTTGCTTTTCTGAAATTTAACATCACCCCAGCACGCATTTTTATGGGCGATACAGGTGCCTTACTGTTAGGTTTGGTGTGCAGCATCCTTGCCATCCTTTTCATAGAAATCCACAAAGACCTGGGCAATTCACCTTATAAATTTGACGCTGCCCCTTCGTTCGCCATTGCCACCCTCATCCTACCCCTATTTGATACTTTGAGGGTCTTTACACTTCGGCTGCTCAAGAAAAAATCACCCTTTTTCCCGGATCGGAGCCATATTCACCACGTTTTGATTGATTTGGGCCTCACACACATGCAAGCCACAGGCATTTTGATTGGGGTCAATATCTTATTTATTCTATTAGCCATTTCCTTGCAGCACATCGGCAATTTATACCTGCTGATGATCTTATTTGTGGTGGCAGTTGCACTTTCTTATTTTTTAAGTCGGTTTTCTGCCCATAGAAAAATTAATTCAATATGATGGGTTTTGTCTATGTTTTCGTTGGCGGTGGTATGGGTGCTATGTGTCGTTATGGTCTCAGCTTGTGGCTGGGAAAATCAGAAACCCATTTCTTGCCCTGGCACACCCTGCTCAGCAATGTATTGGCCTGTTTTATTGCCGGCGTGTTGATTGCATGGCTTCCCAAATCGGGTTACTATAATGAAGGTAGACTATGGTTACTCACCGGTTTTTGTGGCGGTTTCAGCACCTTTTCAACCTTTGGCGTTGAGACCATTTTTATGCTGCAAAGAGGACTCAATATGGCTGCATTGGGATACATTGCCCTGTCTATTGTCTCCTGCATTTTGGCTGTTGTCGCAGGAATAAAAATTATGGGATAAAATTAAAAATCCGTTTACTTTTTTGGGAAATATTTACAATTCTTTTACCTTGTCAAACACAAATAACTTAAATCTAATCTGTATGAAAAAAATTTTTCTGATGTCATGCTTGTGCCTTTCTGCATGGACAATGAAGGCACAAACCCTTGATGAATTAAAAACGATGAAGGCCGAAAAAGAAGGAATGGCCGCCGCAAAGCAGGCTGAAGCTGATGCCATTAAAGCTGAAATTGCGGATTTGACCAACAAAATCACCATTATGTCAGGATGGAGAACCGGTGTTTTCGGCGCATTAGGCTTTTCATTTAACCAATCCAACAATTGGCAAACCAATGCCATTAAAAATTCTACCTCAGCTACTTTTTCCGGAAGCCTTAGTGCTTTTGCCAACCGACAGGCAGAAAAGTATTTTTGGAACAACTCAGGTAACTTTAATCTGGGCTACCTCAAATTTGACGATGAAGATGTTGAAACCGATGATGACAAATTCAAAAGATCAACTGATGTATTGAGATTTGCTTCCCTATATGGATACAAACTCAACAAATGGGTCGCTATTTCAGCATTGGGTGAATACAGCTCTTCGCTTTTCAACATCAACAATCCCGGAATTTTGGATCTGGGTGCAGGAGCAACACTGACCCCAATAACCAATCTGGTAGTGGTAGTACACCCACTCAACTATCACTTTGCATTCTCTGATGCTGAAGGAGTTGAATCGGTGGCCCAGCTGGGAGCTAAGGTAAGGGCTGATTACACCCGTAAATTTAAAGGAGGTATTTCTTGGGCTTCAACATTGACCACCTTCCTTCCATATGGTAGTTCAGAAGCCGGACAGCCCGGCCTTTTTGAATACACATGGCTCAATACGGTAGCATTTAATGTGTGGAAAGGCATTGGCGTTGGATTTACCTATGGACTTCGCCAGGCTGATTTTGAGACCTGGACCAAAAAAGGTGTTACCCAGTCTTACTCTACTCTGGGTCTGAGTTACGCATTCTAAGCCAACATGAAATAAAATATTAACGGTTTTGCAGATCAGATTTGCAAAACCGTTCTTTTTTTATCCAAATTGAAACGACGTCATGGTGATGGATCCCATGGCAACTTTGTCATTGAATACTTTTACTTCTTCTTTAGGCTGACTTAGTCCTAAAATGTACATCAGCGGAAAGTAATGATCGGGGCTCGGTATTGAAAGCTGCCAGTGTTGACCTTGCTTTTGGTATTCCGTCATGGCTATGAAATTTCTTTCGGCAACGTATTTTTTCATTTCATCATTTGCCTGGATGGCCCAGTCGTAGCCAAATTCTTCAGGCCCGCCCCAGTTGATTCTACCCAAATTGTGAACGATGTTTCCACTACCTATGATCAGCACCCCCTTGCTCCTTAGTTTTTGCAAGTCTTGTGCCAGTTGAAAATGCCAGGTAGCATCTTTGCTAAAGTCAATGCTTAATTGCAAAACAGGGATGTTGGCCTCGGGATACATGTGCCTAACAATGGTCCAAGTGCCGTGGTCAAGGCCCCATTCGTGATCTAAACCCACTTGAACACTTTTGATGGATTGTACTACTTCTTTAGCCATTTCCGGGCTACCAGGAGCAGGATATTTTACCTGGTAAAGTGCATCCGGAAATCCTCCAAAATCATAAATGGTTCTCGGATTTTCCATGGCTGTGACATGGGTACCTTTTGTCAACCAATGTGCCGAGACTACCAATATCATTCTGGGTGTTGGCAGCGTCTGTCCAAGGTCCTTCCAGTTTCGGGAATACTGGTTATCTTCAATGCCATTCATAGGCGAACCATGACCTAAAAATAACACTGGCATAAGGTCACTACCCGGACCTTGCATAGCATCATCATACCATTTACCCAATGAGGAAAGTCCATATGCAATTGGAAGAGTAGCCATGATCTGTAAAAAATGTTTTCGTTCCATAATTTAATATTTGTTGCAACAAATATATATCTTTAAACCCTTCGTTTTCCAATTAGTTCCCCAATCCATTAAAATCATTTTTAAATACCCTAAATGTGATAAAAACTACGTTAAATAAGGGTTAATACCCTGAATTTAACTACTTTTTAGTAATTTACACGTCGTAATTTACATGCAATCGATGAAATTATTTTTTACCCTCCTACTTTCTATCTGTTTGTATATAACAGGTGCAAATGCGCAAACTGACTTTGAATATACCAACAGCGTTTATTCCAATCAAATCAAAAGCATCCAGACCCTTGTCAATGGTATTATCACCTCTGTACCCGTTATGCGGCTCAACAGTTCTGACCGGTTAGTGATACAATTTGATGATCTCAGTGAAGAAGAAGACAATGAGTTTTATTACAAGCTGATTCACTGCACCAAAGATTGGGAAGCCAGCCCCATTCAGGAAATCGAATTTGTTGAAGGTTTTGCAGAAGAGCGCATCCGCGATTGGCAGTTGTCAATAGGCACCAAACAAATTTTTACGCATTATTGGTTTTCACTCCCCAATAGAGATACCAGACTTCGAATATCAGGTAATTACCTGCTTTTGGTCTATGACAGAGGCAATGACAACACCCCTTTGTTTACGAAAAGAATCATAGTTGCAGAGTCAGCAATCCTGCCTAATATGCAATGGGTTAGGCCTTCACAAACCGAGTTCATTCGTTTCAACCAACAACTTAATTTATCGTTTCAGATCAAAGATGTGAAGTTGATCAATCCTATGCGCGATGTTTATACCACTGTGGTACAAAATGGCAACTGGACCAATGCCATGTACAATGTAGCTCCCAGGGTATTTAAAGATGGTCAGTTTACCTTTGATCAATTTGGATTAATTAGTTTTCCAGGAAGCAATGAATATCGTTTTTTTGATACCCGCACTCTCATCGGAAGAGGTTGGGGCGTAAAGTCTATTGATTACTTCATTGATGGATACGAAGTTTTGCTTACTCCCGCCATTCGCAGAGACCAAAAAGTTTATTCCTTCAACTTTGATTTCAACGGAAATTTTTATGTCGACAATGTAGACTTTTTTTCAAGAGCCATCTTTGACAGCAACTTGCAGAATCGAAACAAACTGGTAGAATTTCGCAATAACTTTGCTTATTTTGATGCCCTTGACAATGAATGGCAAGGCAGAGAAAAAGACCTTCGATCTGACTATACCAACGTTATCTTTAACCTTAAATCACCTAGACTGGACAAGGACGTTTATGTATTTGGTGCCATTACCGAATTCCAGTTGCAACCCAGATTCAAAATGAAATACGATGATCGAAGGGAAATGTATACCGCCGACATCCTTTTAAAACAAGGCTATTACGACTACCTTTTTGCCACAGAAGGTGAAAATGGGAAAATAGATTTTTCCATTACCGAAGGCAGCTGGCAGGATGCAGAAAACGAATACAAAACCATCATTTATCTGCGCGAATTTGCCACCCGATACGACCGGGTTCTGGGCGTAATCAGCAGCAATTCTGCGGATTACAATTTAAACGGACGGTAGGTAATTATTTTGCAATCAATAGCCACCCCATTTACCCGGATTATCCAAAATGTATTTCGTTATATGATGGTATGATTTTTCATTTCGGATGATATGATCATGGTACCGCATTTGCCATTTAAAATCCGGATTGATTATCCGTGCATTTTTGGTTACCCCAATTTTGAAACCCCGAATAATGGATGGTAAATTTTTGGATTGGGGACCAA
>JAGNSQ010000049.1:0-3968 GCA_017987975.1 Saprospiraceae bacterium | reverse complement strand
ATTCACCCATCATTAAATTCATATCCGGTCGCATTTCAAATGTTTTTAACCATTCATGATTGACGATTCCACCTATATCCGACAAAATCATTTTACCATTTAATACATCACCAAACCAACATTTGCGGTCATGGGTGCAGATGGTAATAAAATAGGCTGCGTCCCACCCATATTCCCAAAATGGGGCACGTGCCGTTCCATTGCGAAATTTGTTTTGAAATTTTTCCATGTTCGTTGCGTTCGATAGGCAATTTAATGGGTTTTAGGTAATTGGGGATAGCGGATCGTAATTTTAACAAAAAAAATTATTAAAATGAGATAAAATACACGGCAAACTTTATTTCAACTATACACGCGTATTTCGTGACAACCTACGTTTTTTATACATTTGCAGTCCAAAATCTCCATCATGTCCAGATTTGTATTTTTCCTTTTTGTGTCCTCTTTCATCATCCTATCGTGTAAAGACAAGGAAGAGGTAGTAGATGTTTCTCATATTTCTGCAAAAGCGGAGATCGTGCGGTTTGACCAGGCATTGTTTTCATTGGACACCAACAATTGGGATAGGGACCTGGCCATATTGAAAGGAAAGTACCCTCATTTTTGGGAGATCTATAGCACCCACGTCTTGCCTCTGACACCCGATAGCAATATGTACGACAAGGCGCTGAGGGCTTTTGTAGCAGATAAAACAATGAGACAGTTGCATGACACTACTGAGATATTAACAGGCGATCTGCAAAGATACAAGCAGGAAACTACCGATGGCTTTAAAAGGGTGAAGCATTATTTTCCAAAATTTACAGAGCCTGTCATTTATACATTCATTTCTGAGTTTAGTTTTCAAAAATTTATTTTTAGTGATGGTCCAAAAGATGGCATCGGCATTGGCTTGGACATGTTTTTAGGAAGGAATTATCCCTATAAAAACATTGACCCTACCAATCCTAATTTTTCGGGCTATCTCACCAGGACATTTGACAAAGACTATCTGACAAAAAAAACCATAGACCTGATTGTGGAAGATATTACCGGCTCACCGGGTGGCGTGAGGCTGCTGGACTATATGGTACACAATGGCAAAAAACTATACCTTCTTAAAAAATTTTTACCTACGGCACCTGATTCTATCATCTTTGAATACACAGAAAAACAAATGGATTGGGTTAGCAACAATGAGCTGGAGATCTGGTCTTTTTTCACAGAGCAAAATCTGATTTATGAGACCAATGTCAACCGCATCAATAAATACATCAATCCATCTCCCGATTCACCAGGCATGCCGGTTGATGCACCGGGGCAGACGGCAAATTATATTGGATACCAGATGGTAATTGCGTATATGGAAAAAAATCCAAATACCACGCTCGATCAATTGATGGCCCAAAAGGACGCTCAGCAGATATTGGAACTATCAAAATATAAGCCCAAAAGATGACTCAAGACCTGGTGACCTGAATTTTCAGTCGCCTGAGATAAAGCAACCTCACTACCAGGGCACCAATGATGATGAGGCCACCAATCATAGGCAGCAAGCCGGGTACTTCACCATATCCTATCATCACCCACAATGGATTAAATAATGGTTCCAGTAAAGAGATCAAGGCTCCTTCTATAGCGGTGATGTATTTTTGACCATAGGTAAAGAGCAGGAAGCCAAGGCCGAGTTGAATAAAACCCAAAAATAACAACATGGCATTTTCCTGAAAGCTTGGCAGAGGGTTTTCCAAAAACCAGGGAGAAGTAATCAACACCACAAAAATGTTTCCCAAAAATATGCCGCCGGTCTGGTATTCAAAAGCATTGCTCTTTTGGCTAATGAGAATGCCCGCCAGGGCCACCCCTGAGAGCATAGCTATGTAGATCCCGGGATTGGTAGCCGACATTTCAAAGCCGTCTATAAGAAAAAGGGCCATACCTATAAAACTTAGTATAACGGTTAGAATGTCGATTTTGAGGAGCCTCGTTTTGAGCAACAGCGGTTCCAATAAAAGTACATACGCCACACCCGTTGATTGTAAGAAGATGGCATTGGCCGCTGTAGTCATCTTGGTTGAACTTACAAAACACAACAGCAGAGGTGCATAAAAGCACGCAGAAAGCACACTCCGTTTGTTGATCTTAAATGCCTTTTTGCCAAAATAAAGCAGGAAAAACAGCGATGTATATAGGCTTCTGTAAAAAAGTATAGTGAAGGCATCCTGAGGCAGCAATTTGACCAAAAGGCCACCGGTACTCCACAGCAGGGCTGCAAGAACTGACAATAATATTCCTTTATTTCTTTCGTCCTTTATCAACTGAAAGTTTCTTATTCAGGTTGCGAAGGTACAATCTTATTGTGTATATCTTCTTTGAATTCTAGGGGCTATCCTACACAGGATTTCGTACGGTATAGTATCACATGAAATTGCCATATTTTCTATAGGCAGATCTTTTCCGAAAAGGATGACCTCATCACCTTCTGCCACGGCACCTGCATCGGTAAGATCGATCATAGACAGGTCCATGCACACATTACCAATGACGGGCACTTTGCACCCATTGACCAAAACCTGATAACGATGGTTGCCACAACGGCGCATAAAGCCATCTGCATAACCTATATTGAGCACTCCTATTTTGGTGGGCTGTTCTACCTTGTACCTTCTGTTGTAACCAACATAATCGCCAGGTAATAAATGTTTGATTTGGATGATCCTCGCTTTGAGTGTATGTACTTTTTCAAGACGATCCTGAGCTACACCAGAACTGTCTATTCCATAAAGGCCCAGTCCCAGCCTAACCATGTCAAAATGATATTCCGGAAAGCGTACGATTCCCGCAGAATTGAGGAGGTGACGCTTTGGTTGATATGAAAGGGCATCAGCAATCTGGTTGTACCGGGTCAAAAAGCGTTGGGCCTGGAGGTGGGTAAAATCATCATCGCCCTCGTCTTCACTACTGCTCAAATGTGAAAAAACGCTAACTATATTTAACCTATGCTGCATTAATATTTTCAATAACCCTGTCATGTCTTCCTCTCTAAAGCCAAGTCGGCTCATGCCGGTGTCTAGTTTCAGATGGATGCCCAGAGGCAGCAGCTTGCCCTGGCGATAGTTGACAAAATCCTGTAATTGATTGAGGCTATAAATCTCAAGGTCCAGTCTGTTTTCAAGCAGGGTCTGAAAGCTCTGGGTGTCGGCGTTTAATACAGCAATTGGCAAGGTGATACCCGCTCGTCGCAGTTGGGCTCCTTCATCGGCAAAGGCTACTCCGAGGGCATACACACCTTTATGTTCCAGCAATTTGGCAATTTCTTCGCTGCCAGCTCCATAGGCACTGGCCTTGATGATGGGCATAAGTCTGGTGCCTGGTTGCAACATGGAGCCATAGGTGCTCAAATTATGTTCGATGGCAGCCAGGTCGATGTCGAGACTCACAGAATGGCTCTGGCTGATCATAAACGCATATATTTTTTCAAAAGCAAAACGACGCGCCCCTTTGATCAACACGATAGAGGAAGTGGGTTCCTGCTGATGAAGGTGATCGAGCAGGGCATTGGTATCTAAAAAAACCTTTGCGTTAGCCGGCAGTTCTGTCTGCTGCCACAGACTACCCACCAGCCAAAGTTCATCGACCTTAGCCTTTTGTACCAGGGATAAAATTTCTATAGTGGGATGGTCAACAGCATGTTCCATCTCTGATACGATCACAACGGTTTCACGGTGTCCTTTGTGTTTTTCTGTAAAATCAAGGGCAGCGGCCAGGGCTTGCAGGTCATTGGTATAGGAGTCATTGACCACCAGGCAGTCGTTTTTGCCAAGGGTCAGTTGCAGTCGCATTTCTAAACCCTGCCAGGATGCAAGGCTGTCTTCAATGATGGATACAGGCACCTTGAGCCACAGTGCTGAACAGATACAATGCATGGCATTTTCAAAAAAAATGCTGCTCTGGTTTTGTATATCAAAATGCAATTCCTTTCCATGCCA
>JAGNSQ010000048.1:11940-23790 GCA_017987975.1 Saprospiraceae bacterium | reverse complement strand
CGGATGCTCGGATAAAAGTACCCCGGGCGGGACTTGAACCCGCACGACCACAACGGTCACAGGATTTTAAGTCCTGCGTGTCTACCAATTCCACCACCAGGGCTCCAAAATAAAAAGCCCTCACTTAGAGGGCATTGGAGCGGAAAACGAGACTCGAACTCGCGACCCCAACCTTGGCAAGGTTGTGCTCTACCAACTGAGCTACTTCCGCATTTATTTTGAAGTTAAGAACGCTTTCGTTCTAAAGAGCTGCAAATTTAGGAAATAGATTTTATATACGCCAAGAATTGAAAGAATTTTTTTTTAAAAGATTTTCATATTTAATATTAATTATATGTGTAATTTATATAAAATCAATATAATGTGCAAATTTTTTTCCTTATTTGTGCTTTGGACCTAATCTTATTTGGTTTTATTTTGTTTTACTTACTCGCACTTAGCTCATTTCTTCATTGAAATCAACGATTTTTAATTCAAGGGTGTTTTCCTATAAATCGGAAAAGATTTTTCTTCATTTTACCAAAAAAGCCAAATCATGCTCCACTTTAAAAATAATTCAAAAGACTTAACCCTTGGTGTGGAAATGGAAATTCAATTGATTAATCCGGAAACTCTTAGGCCAAGTCCTGTAGCAGGTGATTTTATTCAAGCCTTAGATAGCCCTAAGATTACAAAAGAGATGTTCAGAAGTACCTTGGAAATTGTTTCCGGAGTAGCTGATTCAGTTCAGGACATTGCCACTGATCTTAACATGTCATTGGAAAGGATTAAATCTTTTGCAAGAGATTCCAATATACTGCTGGCTTCAACAGGCACTCACCCTACGGCAGATTATAACAATCGCCTTTTGAGTCCTTCCGACAGGTACCAGCAATTGATGGATAAAAACCAATGGATCATCAAAAGAATGGCCGTTTACGGCTTGCATGTGCACATTGGTATGCTCAATGCTGACGAATGTATCAGATATAGCAACTACCTCATACAATTTTTACCGCACCTGATTGCGCTTTCGGCCAGCTCTCCATTTTGGAAAGGCAATGATACCGGATTAAATGCAAGCAGGCCTACCACCTATGAATCACACCCCACAGCAGGGATGCCAATTCTGGTTAAAGACTGGTCCCAGTTTCTGATCTTATATGATCAGTTGTTGCAGACTCAATCCATCCAAAGTATGAAAGATGTTTGGTGGGATCTGCGACCCAGTCCGGGGTATGGAACGCTTGAAATAAGAATATGCGACGCCCCTGCTACTATGATCGAAATGGAAAGCATCACCGCATTGATCCACATTCTCGCACTGCGCTGTAAGTTGGATAATCAAAAAATTGATAGTAGTACTCAGAGCTTACCGACCAACTGGATTTTGAGAGAAAACAAATGGAGGGCCATCAGGTTTGGTGTTGATGCTGAAATCATCAAAGAATCGACCTTGGAGACGATATCCATCAAAAGTGACATCTACCAAATAATTGATGAAATGGAACCATTCGTCAGCCAGTTTGGGTATCAAAAATATATGCAATGCCTTAAAGATATTCTGGAAAAGGGAAATAGCGCCGTAAGGCAGAGAAACGTAATGGGAAAAAATGGCAATATTGATGAAGTGATTCTTCATAACATCAAAGAATTTGAACTTGGAAGACCGATTTGGCAATAAAAAAGGGATCATTTAGATCCCCTCTTATAAATAATCTTGTTTTTAGCCTCTTTTACTTTTTCTCTAAAACTTTTACCAGTGTCCCGGCTTCAACGGTTTGGCTTGCATTCATACCATTGATCAAAGCAAGCTCTTTCATCCGGGCAGCAGTCATTCCATTGTCTGTCATAATTTGCTGAAAGGTCGCCGTTTTTTTTGCGGGTATTATTTTAATTCTTTCCGGCAAACGATTCAATTTACTGGCATCGGTCAGCTTGTTGAAGCTGCGCATAGTAGTTTGAAAATGGTTGAAATAAAGATTAAAATCAGTATTGACACTGAGGCCTACCATCTTGTATATCTGATTATTGTATTGGATCAGATAGGTCATCAACTTTAAGGTCTCGCCACCCACAGCAGGGTCCGGCACTTGGGTGCCATAGAGAGCAATTGCAGGTAAGCCATTTACGTTGACATTCGCCTTGTCTTCGACGGTAATTTTATTGCGGGTAACAAAGTCATTGGCTGCTGCATCCAGTGTTTTGGCTTCTTCGAGTTGTAAAAACATCAGGGCTTTCCCATCTTTAGGAGCCATCTGTACCTGGCTGGGACTATTAACCACTTGCCAATCGGCAGGAATGTTGAAGGTGAATTTCATTTCCGGATGGTAGAAATTTTGATTTTCTACATAACCTTGTCGGGGGTCTTCACCATAAATCAAACCATCAATCATCTTTAGATAGCTGTCGCGATTTACTTTGAGGTCTGCAGCTTGAACGCCTGCTATTTTCTGGTATTTGACAGCAGTTTCGTGAACCTTGTTGTACCTGTCGCCCGGATCGGGGTGGGTTGACAAAAAAGTGGGAATAGAGCCTCCTGATTCCGATCCAATGGCTTCTAACGTTTTAAAAAAGTCGCCCATCATATGAGCATTATATCCTACATTGGTTGAATAAACTACACCTATTTCATCAGACTCTGATTCATCACTGCGACCAAATTTAAGAAACATAAGTCCCAAACCTGTGCTGGCCAGATCGGAAAATTTTCTAAAATCCTCTGAGACCACCATGCCTCCTACGAGGGCTACTTGTGCGAGGATTTGTTTACTATATTGACTGGCCCCATGCCTTGCGGTAATGTGTCCGATCTCATGGCCCAATACCCCCGCAAACTCTGCTTCATTATTGAAATGAGCCATGATGCCGCGGGTAAAATATACATATCCGCCTGGCAAAGCAAAAGCATTGACAACTGGCGAGTCTAAGATTTTAAATTGAAAAGGCAGATTACTCCTGTGAGAAATAGCAGTCATCTCTTTGCCTTTGGCGGTAATAAAATTCTGTAGGGTTATATTCTCATACAAGCCGTACTCAGCTACAATTGATGGGTCTGCTTCCTTACCAATTGCTATCTCCTGTGCTTCACTCATCAGCATAAGTTCTTTTTTCCCGGTAACGGGATTGCGGGCGCAAGTGATCAACAACATGCCAGTAGTAAAAAATAGCATCCACTTTTGTAAGCTGGTTCTTTGGGTTGAAACATTGTTAAACATATCTCAGGGTTTTGTCTTTCTTTTAATTATATTATTTAACGACTATTGATTTTTTTTCAGCATGCCACCCAGGCCTTTTTTTAACTTGTTTAAAGTTTTGATTCCTTGTGAAATGGGTTCTGCATTGATATCCAGATAGTTGTCGTACAACTTTAAATTGCTGAATTGTTGCGGATAGATGACAATCTTACTATTGATAAAGTGTTTTTCTAATTTAGATGGGATGTTGTCTAAAAGGCTAAAATACGAAATTGAACCTTTTCTGGCCGATGCACAAACCACTAAGTCTTTTTCTTTTACGTGTCTGGCTATGATTAAAAAATCTTCCCAGTCTGTGAATTGCTCGTGTTGAATGCTGGTATGATATCTAAGATACCCATCGATCTTTGTCAATTCCTTGTAGGTGCTTGCTTCACAAAATGCCAAAATTTTCAAATTGAGTTCTTTGGCCAGTAAGAGCATTTTATTGGCCCATTGTACAAAGCCGTTTTCCATCTCTCCCATGGGCGGAATCACCAAAATCATTCTGGTGTGGTACAACATAGGTTGATTGATCTGAACTACAAAGATGGACTTATCAGTATAACCTACCACACTTTCAATCTTGTCGCTCATAAATTTATCCAACAAGCTTGACTGGCCTGGCCATGGTAATAAAATTAGGTTAGCCATCACTTCTCTCGATGTGCGGGCAATACCGCTGCCAATATTCTGATCAATGGTACTTACGTAGTTGATATGCGTCTCGGAGGCTGCCGCCATATTGAGATGTGACGAAATTCTTCTCTTTTCTTTGATGATGTTGATCTCAGCTTCATCGTCAAATGGTATGACTGAAAGAACTGAAACAGGCTGTGCGGTTTTTTTATTTTTAATCAGAATAGCCAGATTGAGCAGTTTTTCAATTTCTTCATCTTCTTCAGCAGATAATAAAATATGCTCGGTTATCAATTCCAATTGCACATCTTCACGTGATAATTCGTTTTTAGAATGGGTGATGATTGATTTTGCAGCGCGTTCTGCAGCAAAAGACGCAACTATGCAGGTTATTAGAATAAGTATAATGGTGCCATTTAGTATGTTTTCATCAAGGATGCCTTCATTAAATCCAACGAGTATAATAGCCAGAGTAGCCGCTGCGTGCGCTGAACTTAGACCAAAAATAAGCTGCCTTTGATGACCTGAATATTTAAATATTTTTTGTGTTGCAAAAGCAGCAATCCATTTACTGAAAAGAGCGGTGATGGTCAACGCACCGGCAACGATCCAGGCGGTAGGACCGGCAAACAAAACATTGAGGTCTACGATCATACCTACACTGATAAGGAAAAACGGGATAAAAAGAGCATTTCCAATAAACTCTATCCTATTCATCAGGGCCGAAGAGTGTGGAATCAGTCTGTTAAGCGCAAGCCCGGCAGCAAAGGCTCCTATGATGGGTTCTAACCCCGCTACCTCTGACAAAAAAGCTGCAAAAAATACAATGGACAATACAAAAATGTAGTGCGAGTAATGTTCACTTTCCAGTCTGTTGAAAAACCATCTGGCAAATGGCGGAATCAAAACAAACATAATGAAGCCAAAGATCAGCATGGAGATGCTTAGTCTGGCTAAAAAGACGTTACTTAGGCCTCCATTTACACTGCCAAGAACCATTGCGAGAATGAGGAGCACAGCGGTATCGGTTAAAATAGTACCCCCAACGGTAACGGCCACCGCCTGATTTTTTGCGACACCCATTTTGCTTATGAGTGGATAGGCAACTAACGTATGGGTGGCAAACATGCTGGCAGTTAGAAAACTAGCATCCACATCATAGCCAAGAAAGTACCGACACACCGGATAACCGATAGCAATAGGAATGATAAATGTAAAAAAGCCAAACCACATAGACTTGTGCTTATTGCGCTTAAAATCATTCATGTCTAGCTCCAGTCCGGCAATAAACATGATGTAAAGCAAGCCTATGGTAGAAAATAACTCGACTGCTGAGCTTTTGCGAATGATGTTTAAAGCATTTGGACCGATGAGCACCCCCGAAATGATCAGACCTATGATGCTGGGAATGTTTATCCTTTTGAGAATAACGGGCGCGAGCAAAATGATAAATAAAATAATAGAAAAAATCAACACCGGATTTTCAAGTGGTCGCTGAAATTCGTGGACGAGATGATTGAAAAAATAATCCAAAAGAAAGAGGTCTGGTGCAAAACAAATATAATGATTTTTTCTTATTTATACGGGGTCACATGCAATTTCTTAATATAAAAAGGGTCAAAGTTATTGAAGTATTGAATTATTTTTAAGACCATACTCTGCAAGTTTAAAGTGATGTCAAAGGTTTATAACGGTCTTGTCCAAATAAAACAACGTTGTAGCAGTGTTTTGGCATTTTTTATCTTTTTTTTGGAATTTTATTGCCTGATTTCCCAATATTATCCTCCTTTTCTCTCACCAAAAATGTCGGAGATTACTTTTTTTTAAGGGCTTACAGCCTTATTTTTGCGACTTCACAATAAATTGAACATGACTTCCAACGAGATACGTCAGGCATTTCTTGACTTTTTTGAAAGCAAAGGACATAAAATTGTAGCCTCTGCACCTATCGTGGTAAAGAACGACCCCACCTTAATGTTTACCAATGCAGGAATGAATCAATTTAAAGATTTGTTTTTGGGCAACAAGAAGGCTGAATATACCCGTATTGCCAATAGCCAAAAATGCCTTCGTGTATCTGGTAAACACAACGACCTGGAGGAAGTAGGCAGGGACTCTTATCACCACACGATGTTTGAAATGTTGGGAAACTGGTCGATTGGAGACTATTTTAAAGAAGAAGCCATTAGCTGGGCCTGGGAATTACTTACTAAGGTATACAAACTCGATACCAACCGCATTTATGCATCGGTATTTGGAGGAGATGAAAATGAAAACCTGGAAGCCGATCACGAAGCCGCTTCTATTTGGAAAAGATACCTGCCTGAAGACAGAATATTATATTGCAGTAAAAAAGACAATTTCTGGGAGATGGGCGACACAGGACCATGTGGGCCGTGTTCTGAGATTCATTACGACATGCGTTCGTCAGCAGAAATGGCAGAAATTCCCGGACGCGACAGAGTCAATAATGATGATCCCCGAGTGGTTGAAATATGGAACAACGTATTCATCCAATACAATAGAAAAGCGGATGGCAGTCTCGAAGAGTTGCCAGCAAAACACATCGATACCGGTATGGGCTTCGAACGTTTGTGTAGAGCTATGCAGGGGAAAGACAGCAATTACGACACAGATGTATTCTCGCATACAATAGCCTATATATCAGAAAAAACGGGCATCGCTTATACAGGTAAGTATGATAATAGCTCCATGACCGATATTGCCATGAGGGTATTGGCTGATCACATCAGAGCAGTAGCCTTTGCCATTGCCGATGGAGAGATGCCAGGTAGTGGAGGGGCAGGATATGTCATTCGTAGGATATTGAGAAGATCTATCCGGTATAACTACACCTACCTGAATTGCAAAGAACCATTTATCCACAAGCTGTTGCCTATGATTGCAGACCAGTTTAAGGGCATTTTTCCTGAACTGCACGCCCAAAAAACATTTGTGGAAAAGGTCATCCTGGAGGAAGAGAAGTCGTTTTTACGCACCTTGGAAGGGGGCTTAAAAAGGTTGGAAAACATGGAGGCCGTAAACGGTTGCTATGATGGCCGTCAGGTTTTTGAATTGTACGATACCTATGGTTTTCCAAAAGATCTCACCCGTCTCATTGCAGAAGAAAATGGCTTGACCATTGATGAAGTTGCTTTCGAGACAGCCTTGTCAGAACAGAAAGAACGATCTCGAAAAGATGCTAAACGAGAAACGGGTGATTGGGAAATATTGCTGGAAGATCAGCAAATAGATTTTGTGGGATATGACCAACTGAGCCTCGAAGGGGCTAGAGCCGTTAAGTTCCGTACCCTGAAACAAAAAGATGAAATCATCTATCAATTGGTACTCGACAAAACGCCTTTTTATGCAGAAGGAGGTGGTCAGGTTGGTGACACCGGCTTTTTGAACATTGGTGGAGATTTGGTTAGGGTAACGGATACTAAAAAGGAAAACGACCTCATCATTCATTTTGTGGATAATATTCCTGAAAGCATTGGGGAATCAATCAATGCGGTGGTAGATGAGAGCAGGCGCAGGGCCATAGAAAACAACCACAGTGCTACCCACCTATTACATGCAGCACTCCGTCAGGTTTTGGGCAGTCATGTCCAGCAAAAAGGATCGTTGGTCAAAGATGATTACCTGCGTTTTGATTTTGCCCATTTCCATAAGATGACCGATGAAGAAATTGCCACGGTTGAAACCATCGTCAATACTAAAATCAGGGAAAACATCATCAGAAAAGAAAATCGAAAACTGCCCATCGAAGAAGCCAAAAAATCTGGAGCCATGATGTTGTTTGGCGAAAAATATGGTGATGAAGTCAGAATGATCACATTTGACGAACACTATTCCATTGAATTGTGTGGCGGTTGTCACGTAGATGCCACAGGAGTTATTGGCCTTTTTAAGATAACCGCTGAATCTGCTATTGCGGCCGGAGTGCGCAGGATCGAAGCTGTAACGGCTGCCGGTGCTGAAAACTATGTCAATGGTAAGTTAGAAGAATTGGATGCCATCAGGTCTATTTTTAAATCGCCCAATGTTGTTAAATCCATCGTTGATCTTCAGGATGAAAACAAGGCTTTGAAAAAAGAAATTGAGCGACTCCAGGGCGATAAAGCAGGAGCACTTCAGGGCAGTCTGATCGCATCAGCCAAAAATTTAAATGGTGTTACTTATGTATCGAGTCATATCAAGGATATGGATGGTAAGACGGTCAAAAACCTTGCTTATAATGTCTTGGGAGCCCTTGAAAATGGAGTGGTAGTATTTGCCATAGAAGAAGGTGAAAAAGTACAGATTATGGTTGCCATCCAGGAATCGTTGACTAAAACCACCGCCTTACACGCCGGAAACATGGTCAAAACTTTGTCTGCTCTTGTTGAAGGAGGGGGAGGTGGTCAGGCATTTTTTGCCACTGCTGGTGGAAAAAATAAAGAAGGGATTGGCGCTGCCTTAGCTGAAGCGGAAAGGCTGACTCAGCAATTGGCAGCGGAAAAAAAATAAGTTCGCCTATTTCGCGTTAAAATGTCGTTATAATTGCTAGTTGCCCTCTTTAAATGCGGGTCATTAGTATTACCTTTGCACCTCAATATTTGATATAATGCAGATTCGGTTTTTAATTTCTTTGCTGGCACTTTTAGTGGGATTTTCATCTTGCTCAAATGAGTTTGAACTTATCGAAGAAAAAATTGAGACACCCATTGTTTACAGCCTGTTGGACTTTGAGGCGCCATATCAATATGTAAGGCTGGAACGAGCCTTTGCTTCACCCAATCAATCTGCTGTAGAGCTAGCTAAAAATCCGGATTCATTGTATTATAAAAACGCCATTGTCAACCTTATACTTAAAAGGGGTGGTGTAGATCAAACCTTTACCCTTGAAGAAATAGATGGCAATGATATCGGTTATCCCCGGGAAAATGGTGTTTTTGCAACAGAGCCCAATAAATTATACAGAATCAACTCGGCCCTCCTCAACCTGGTGCCTGGTGACAAAGTAAAGTTGGAAATCAACATTGGGGAAGGAGATCCTGTAATTGCTGAAACCACTATCATTACCAAACCTACTTCCTCTTTCCCTAGATTTGGTTCACCGGTTGCATTTTCGCCAACACAAGGCGATAATTTTAAATGGAATCATGTGGGCAACTTTCCTGGCTCTATTTTCAATCTGCAAGCAGTTATTCACTACACAGAGGTTTCTGCCGGAGTAGCAACTCAAAAAAGTCTGGTTTGGGATATTGCCAAAAACGTTTCAAAAGAAAACTTCCTGGCCAGCCCCGGTGAGTTCTATTCTTATTTGGGTTCAAGTTTGCCAAAAACCACAACAACAACCCGCTTTTTTGATGGTCTTGACTACTTTATCTATTGTGGGGATGTTAATTTGTCAGAATTTCTTACCATTGGTCAGGCGAATACCGGCATAACAGGAAGTGGAGAATTGCCTGTTTATTCCAATCTAAGCCGCGGCCTGGGTATTTTTGGTTCTAAAGCCCAACTGAGCCTTCTTGGACTTGGTTTGGCTCCCAATACCATTAATGAGTTGAAAAACAACAAATTGACAAAAGACCTGAATTTTCAATAAGTTGGTTGAAAATACCTAGAGGAGCTTGGTCCCATATTCATCAACAAGTCGATTGTACTCAGACCTCCAACAAATCCGAACTTATTTTCAAAGACCTGAGGGTATTTAAGATAGGGTTCAAAAGGTGGGGGGACCTCAGCTACGAAATCATCCGTAGGCTTCCAGACCAGCTCTTTTTTTAGCATTTTGCAAAGGTTAGAAAGGGCTAGCATATTAAAGTCAAATAGGAAAACGGGGCGAAATTCTAATATCTTTTCAAAAGCCTCAAAATAGTGTTCAAAAAAGGCAGCACTTCCATAACAGGCCCTCAGGGTTTCGCGGTGAAGACGTGGCCAGTTTTGATCATAACTGATTTTGACATCCCGAATATTTTGTTGCTGGTGTTTGCCTTTTTGCAATGGGATTGACAGGGTAGTTGCCCCATTGGCCCCAAGTATCTGATACTTGTTGCGTAAACTTCTTTTCTGATAGTTTTCATGAACATCCAGGAGCAGGTAGTCTTCTTGCCAAAATTGGGAAAAATAGCTGACAGGAGGAAAGGTAAAAGACTTTAAAGCCACTTGCACTCTTAATTATTTTGGTCAAAGATAAACAAACTCTTAAAGGGTATAGCCCTGGGCACTGTTTCGTCAACTTAGGCGTTTTTAGTATATTTGTACAACTCAACAAATCAAGATATGTCAAAAGAAAAATTTTCAAGTGAAATCCAACAAGCCTACCAGTTTGGAGGACCTTCTATCATTCTGGGAGCAGCGATGTTTGAGACAGAGGTTTTACATGAACATTTTATTCGAATTCCCTTAAAAACCCTCAACAGACACGGACTCATTGCCGGGGCTACAGGTACCGGAAAAACCAAAACGCTGCAAATCATTTCCGAACAACTTTCTGCTCAGGGTGTACCTAGTTTGTTGCTGGATATCAAAGGAGACCTGAGTGGCATTGCAGCCATGGGTACCAACAATGCCAAAATAGAAGAGCGACACGCAAAGATAGGACTTCCATTTGCAGCAGACGGATCACCAGTAGAATTCCTCAGTCTAAGCAATGACAAGGGGATAAGATTAAGGGCAACGGTCACCGAATTTGGCCCCGTTTTGTTTTCTAAAATAATGGATCTCAACGACATTCAAACCGGTGTGATCACTTTGGTATTTAAGTGGTGTGATGACAACCAGCTACCCCTGATTGACCTCAACGATGTAAAAAAAGTGTTACAATATTTGTCTAATGAAGGCAAGGAGCAGATTGAGCAGGAATATGGTAACATTTCCACCACCACTGTGGGTACCATTATGAGAAAAATCATAGAATTGGAGCAGCAGGGTGCAGAACTCTTTTTTGGAGAACCTTCTTTTGATGTAGAAGACCTGGTGAGAAAAGATGAAGATGGAAAGGGAATAATTTCGATCTTAAGGGTAACCGATATCCAGGACAAGCCCAAGCTGTTTTCAACCTTTATGCTACAGATCCTTGCCGAGATCTATGCTACTTTTCCGGAAGCAGGAGACTTGGACAGACCGAAATTGTGTTTGTTCATTGACGAAGCCCATCTTGTATTCAATGAAGCCAGCAAGGCTTTGCTCGACCAGATAGAAAGCATCATTAAATTGATCAGGTCAAAAGGAATCGGCATCTTTTTTATTACCCAAAATCCTGCAGACGTGCCCGATGGTGTTCTCAGTCAGTTGGGTCTAAAAGTACAACACGCACTTAGAGCTTTTACCGCCAAGGATCGCAAGGCTATCAAGCTGGCAGCGGAAAATTTTCCTATTAGTGATTACTATAATACGGATGAGTTGCTTACTTCGCTGGGCATCGGAGAGGCGATGGCAACTGCATTGAATGAAAAGGGCATACCTACGCCGCTGGTTCACGTATATCTCAGGGCTCCTCAGTCGCGTATGGATGTGCTTACAGAAGATGAGCTCAATCACCTTATCCGTAACTCCGCCATAGCATCGAAATACAGCCAGGCCATTGACAGAGAGAGTGCTTATGAAATTTTGTCCGGTAAGCTGGAAGAAGCACAGGAAGAAACAACCCAGGCAGAGCTCCGCAAACAAAGAGAAGATTACGAAGAACCAACACGTCGCACCAGAGAAGAGAAGTCTACCTTCGAAAAGGTAATCACCAGCAGTACTACCCGTCAGATTGGAAGTACAATTGCAAGGGAGTTGACCAGGGGGCTCTTGGGTGTACTGGGAGTAAAAACCTCCACCAGACGCACTACAACCCGTAAAAAATCACCCTTTTCCTGGTTTTAACCATAACTAAAACCTCTTTTTTGAAGAAGTTAGATAAGTTTATACTCAAAAGTTTTATCGGACCTTACGTTCTGTCTTTTTTTATTGCAGAATTTGTACTGGTCATGCAATTTTTATGGAAGTACATTGACGATAT
>JAGNSQ010000048.1:0-11840 GCA_017987975.1 Saprospiraceae bacterium | reverse complement strand
CCATCGGGAGAAGGCAATTCAAAGTCAATTGGGATTTGAGGGTAAGACCGTTTTGGAAGAATCAGTTTATCAAAATCAAAAGGCGGCCGATGTAACGAAAGCAAAGGCGCACTTTCAAAAGATTAAACCCCAACTCAAAAATGCAAAACCGCCACGGATTGAAAAGGCTGCACCTGGAGTATCAACCGAAAACGCCTATTTATTGTACAAGAAGAAATTAGATAGAATAAAAAAAGGGCAGGTACAAAAAATCCAACCAACCAACCCTACCGGCATGTCTCAAGTGACCAAAAAAGATACAACATCCAATTTCAGAAGACTACCAGGCTATGATGTAACCAGGGTGAAAGCGTTTTATGAAACTTTTGACAGTATAACCAGAAACAACATTGTGATGAGATCCATACCGGCGATAACCACCAATATGGACCTGGCCAATGCTGCATTTTATAATGTAGATAATGCGATCCACCAAAAACAGATTTATGTACTTAGGTTAGGACATCAATACAGCTTCGCCCTGGTATGTATTTTGTTTTTATTCATCGGTGCTCCATTGGGATCAATCATCAGAAAAGGCGGCTATGGTTATCCTCTGTTGGTGGCTATTTTGTTTTATATGCTATTTATCATTTCTACCATTGTGGGAGAAAAACTGGTAAGGAGCGAAACCTTTCCCGGTTGGTTTGGAGCCTGGCTGCCCTGTTTGTTGTTGCTTCCGTTTGGGTTGTATTTCACTTATCAGGCGCTTAATGATGCCAGATTTAGCTGGATTGATAAAGTAGAGCAGGTTTTATTGCGGTTGTTTAAGCCATTTGTAACTTCGAGCCGCTAGTTTTCGTAATAAATCGTATTTTTTTATATATTTGTCATGATCAATACTTAGTGTCATTTATGGAAGTGACCGCGCAAAACACAGCTAGCAAAGAAAACATTAATACCTGGATATCTCAGATTCATACTGAATTTAAATTGGCCATGTCGGTAGACTGTGTCATTTTTGGATATACAGAAGCCGATTTATATGTAGCCCTTATACCTTGCAATATGCCTCCTTACGAAGGAGATTTATCATTGGTGGGTGACTTACTCCATGCCAACGAAGACCTCGATCAGGCAGTAGACCGCATTCTTTGGGAACGAATAGGCTTGCGCAATGTTTACTGTGAACAGGTACAGGTTTTCAGCCAATTGGGCCGACATCCATTGGGTAGGGTGGTAACGGTAGCCTATTATTCACTTATCAAAGTTGAAGACTATAAAAAAGTGGCTCCCGCAGACTGTCCCCTGGTATGGAAAAAGGTGGATGAGGTAGGTAGCCTTGCCTTTGATCACAATGAGGTTTTTGGACTTTGTCTGGAAAAATTGAGGAGGCAGCTTAGAGAGCATCCGGTTGGTTTTAGTTTATTGCCTAAAAAATTTACCCTCAACCAGCTTCAGCAACTTTATGAAGTGATTCTCAATATGTCGTTTGATAAAAGAAATTTCAGGAGAAAGTTAAAAGCGATGGATGCCATCACGGACGTGGGAGAGGTTGAACGCGATGTGCGACATAGACCTGCAAAACTTTATTCCTTTGATTTAGAAAGGTTTGAAGCATCGGGAAAGAATAGTTTTGTTTGAGTAAAATAAAAAAGGGGCCGATAAGCCCCTTTTTCTTTTTATTGAGATCTGTGATTAGTTCAATTGTGCATTGATTTTTTCAGCAAGATTTGCTTTTGTAGTGGTGCCCACGTGTTTGTCAACCACTTCTCCGTCTTTGATGATCAGAATAGTTGGAATTGAACGGATACCATACTGCATAGAAATTTGCGGATTTTCATCCACATTAACTTTGCCGATTTTTACCTTGCCTTCGTATTCTTTTGCGAGGTCTTCTACTATTGGACCAATGAGCCTGCATGGTCCGCACCATTCTGCCCAGAAATCAATTACTGAAACGCCACCTGCAAGGGCGGTATCTTTGAAGTTTGCATCTGTGAATTCTAATGCCATGTCTTATTTGTTTGATATTTTAATGTAAAAGTACTTATTCTCAAACACCTCGTAGGTGACAAAAGTTGCACTTCACAATTGGAAAAATAATTAATGCTTTGTTAAATGACCGCTGGCCGACAAAAGTTAAAGCGCCTTAGGCGCCGGCCTTGTTGACACCATTGAGTGGAATCTGATCCAACATTCCTTTGATCTTATCTCTTTGTTGGAAGAATGTAGGGAGTTCTGACTCCGGCATGGGTTTGGCAGGTTGGAATACCTCTCTTTGATGGTTAACCTGCTTTCCGTTTTTCCAAAATCTGAAACATACATGTGGGCCTGTAGCCAGACCTGTAGATCCAACATATCCAATGGTTTGTCCCTGTCTCACCCTGGTGCCTCTACGAATACCACTGGCATAACCCTGCATGTGCAAGTACTGGGTTTGATAAACTTTATCGTGTCTGATTTTGACATACCTACCGTTGTTACCGGTATAAGCAGCGTCTTCAACAACTCCATCTGCAACAGCTCTGATGGGAGTGCCATAAGGCGCAGCGTAATCTGTGCCTAAGTGAGGAATGGTCTTTCTTCTAATTGGGTGGAATCTTCGTAGGTTGAAGCCTGAAGAAATTCTGGTGAATTTTACCGGTGATTTCAAGAATGCACTTCGGGCAGGTCTGCCCTGGTAATCGTAGTATCCCTGAAATTCTCCGTTTTCATAATACACTGAATAATGATCGCCTGATTCGTTTTTGTAATAGGCTCCAATCAAACGACCCATTCCTATTTCTTGACCATCAACATATTTTTTCTCAAAAACCACCTTAAACTTATCTCCTTTCTGGGTGTGATAAAAGTCGACAGATGAGGCAAGAGCGTCTTCCATCTTATCAATGATGGCCGGGTTAACTCCTTTTTCAGATAAGGTATTCCACAAACTGGTTTCTATTTCCCCCGCAGCTGTTTCAACGCAGGTTTCAAATTCACGCTCATATAAGTTGATAGAAATACTATCTCTCAGATCATAGACCACATAATGTAGCGGACTAGGCTCATATACTAACGCACAAGCTGAACTGCAACTATCCGTTTTCACAATGTGGTAGTCTTTACCTGGTCTGAGGTTGGTAACTTTAAAAATGTCTTTTGCTTTTGCTTCCAGCATGTGAATGACATCACTTCCAATGCCATGTTCTGATAAAATTTCACCAAGTACCTCACCCTTATGTACCTTAAAGGTAGACAGGTGGTAATTGCCGGTATCAAAACCAAAAATAACAGGATTGTTTTTGTCCTGGATAATGGTCTCAGAAACACCAAAATGCTGGTTAGCAATGCTTTCAATTTTTTTATAGCCGGATATCAGTGTTAGTGCCAGCAGACAAGACATTAATATGTCTACTCTTACAGCTGACTTTTTTTGCTGTATCTTTTTGTTGTGCACAGTTTCAGTTTTAATTGTAATATTCGCTAACTCCGCAAAGATAGCCCTTCGGCCTCTGCGATTTTGTTTTCAAATTGTTATTGAAATCTTAAAATCACGCTTGCTTTGCGTCTGCAAAATAGAATTTATCCCTTAAAGCAGCCAATTTTTATACTCTTTTTTCCATTATTACAAACAATTCATTGCCAAATCTCGGAGTTATCGAATTATACGCATCTGATAATTCTTTAATATGAAATTTTGAGCCAAATAAAATTTGGTATTCGTCTTGATGACCTCCAAATGGCGGGCCTGGTTTTTCAAAATGGGTTTTAAATAAAAGGCCGGCTAACTTTCCTCCGGGTTTCAATAAGTCAAAGCACTGGTCTCTGTAGTTGGTCCGCAATGTTGGATCTAAGGCACAAAAAAATGTTTGCTCGATGATTAGATCAAAATAGGGTCGGAGTTCAAAAAAATCGCCGTGAATGGTCTTAATCACAGGGTGACCTTCATATTTTCTCAAAGGATGAGCGGAAAGGTCGCAAATGGTGATATTGGTGAAGCCGGCTTTAAAAAGGTAATCTGCCTCATAAGCATTGCCGGCACCCGGAATCAAAATCGCCAAATCTTTATTTACCAGTTGATCGAAATAAGCAACCAGGGGTGGGGAAGCATATCCCAAATCCCAGCCCATAGTACCTTCTTCATATCGCCTGGTCCAGTAGCTTTCATTTAGGTTTTCTGTATTCATAAGGTGCTTGTATATTTACATTTAAACACAAAGATAATGACCATCAACTGTGCCGGAAAATTATTGGATCTATCTGAACCCAAAGTGATGGGAATTATTAATGTAACAGCAGATTCTTTTTATGAGGGCAGTCGAAAAACGGAGCCATCTGTCATTCGAGATACGGCTGTATTAATGATGGAGCAGGGCGCAGCTATTGTGGATTTGGGTGCCATGTCGTCGAGGCCAGGAGCTGATTTGATTGACCCGGAGCTGGAATGGAAAATACTGTCACCTGCGTTGGAAGCTATAACCAATATTCCCGGTATCATCATTTCTGTTGATACAGTTTGGTCGCTGACAGCAAAAAGGAGTATTGAAGCTGGGGCTCACATCATCAATGACATTTCCGCAGGAATAATAGACCCGGAAATGATGGCAGTGGTAGCGTCATTCCACCATATACCCTACATCTTGATGCATATGAAGGGACTCCCAGCCACAATGAATAACATGACCCGGTACCACCATTTGGTACAGGAGGTATTAATTTATTTTGCCCAGCTTATCAGGCAGGCGAAGGCAGCAGGAATCAAAGACCTGATTATTGATCCGGGTTTTGGCTTTGCCAAGACCAAAGAACAAAGTTTTAATTTGCTGAAACACCTATCGAAACTGAGCATTTTTGATTTGCCTATTCTTGCAGGACTTTCCAGAAAAAGCATGTTGTATAAGAGCCTGGATATAACAGCGGAAGAAGCCCTCAATGCTACAACGGCGGCCAATATGGTGGCCCTGATGGGAGGAACCTCTCTGTTAAGGGTTCATGATGTGTCTGAGGCTGTTCAGGTGATTAAAATATTTCAACAACTTAAGGTAAGCTAGGAAATAAAGAAGTGATTATTTCGCCGATTTTGAAATGAGGAGTTTCCTTTTAATTTCAGATCTACAGCACGTAATTTTTTAATCTGAGGTATTAGAATGATCACTAAAAAGTAGGACAGAACGCATCTGCATTTTCATATTGACCAAAGTAATTGATAGATACTTCAAAGGTGCTCATACCATACCTGTCATTGAAAAGGTCGGTCGTATTGTAATCATAGGAAAGACCAAGGTTGAGGCCTTTGAAGTCATATCCTATGGTCAGCATGATGGCTTCAAGTGATGTTTTATCAAGTCGGTTGGAGAAGCGAAAAGCGGGTCCAAAATAAAACTTTTTCCCTTCAGATCGGGGGTTGTTGTAGGTGAATAAGGTACTCAAAACATATAACTTATGATGATCCTGGCTCATAAACAATGCCCTTGTTTGAAAACTAAAAGCATCAGAAGTAGGTAGCGAGTACGAGGCATGAGCAGACCAACGAGGATCTAAAACCGCATTGATGTTTACGTCTTTGTCAACCGGATCTTCCTGTGCAAAAAAAGAGATGTTGGGCGATGTGAGGTGAAACACGCTAATGCCGGCATTAAATTCTCTATTAGAGGTGGATGTATAAGAATAATCGGCACCCAGACTCATGTCAAAAAAACCAAGGTTATTACCTGGTAATATTTCTAAAGTTTCATTGGAATAAGCATCTATGGCATTGAATTGATCGCCAAAGGTCAAATCTTCATAGTTGAGTGATTTTTGAAAAATGGCTGCCTGGTAACCCAAGCCGATATATTGTTTTGTTTTTTTGTCAAGCAATTTGTGGTATGAACCTGTCAATGCAATTTGGGTAGTATTAAGATCATACTTGCTAATCCTGTCTGAAAAAAACATAATACCAAGGGCGGCAATATCAGGGTCTCGTTGACCTACTAAAAACTTACTTTCTCCGGTAGCGGTAAAAGTAGCATAGGGTCGGTCAAGGGCAGGTCTCCACTGGTCTCTGTAATTCATTCCCACCTTATAAAGGCCGTTATAATTACCTACCAAAGCCGGGTTGACGTAGGCAGGCACCTGATAATATTGAGTAAAATGTGCATCTTGAGCATTGAGGTCTCGTTCTACCAATAAAAAAGCAATTGCCAGTACAATAAAAATGTAGTTAGGGAAAAATTTCATGCTACAAAGCTATATAATTGTTTTAACGCATCAAAATCATGCTGTCAAAATGAAAATTCAAGATTTCCACGGCACAATAACACAGGATTTCATAAAAAAAACGTTGTAGTAGTTACAATGCTAAAAAATTAAATTTATTGTGTTCTGACTTCATATTCAGTGAATTAAGTTGTAAGGGAGACATAAATATGGCATAAATAGCGAAAAAAATAGTCAATTACATATTAAAATTATTTTTAATATGTTAAATTTGCAGGATCAATACCAAAATCGATTAAATATGTACCGACTCATGATGCTGGTGGTGGGTTTCACCTTTACTGCGGTTGCGGCAAGTGCCGGCTTTCAACCTTACTTCCATACAGTTAAAGCCAAAAGTGGGGATGCCATCTCAACTCTTCTTTCCAAGTATGAGCTAAGTGTTCACAGCTGTAATACAGAAAAGTTTTACGAACTGAATGGCATCAAAAGGGGGGCCAAGTTATTTGCTGGTAAGGAATACAAGCTTCCAATCAAAGTTTACAAATACAATGGCAAAAGCATCCGTTCCACCTTAAAAATGGATGACATCAAAGACGCACTTGCCATTCAGGAATACAATGAGCGCATCCATAAAAAGGGCCTGAGAAAAGCTAGTTTTCAATCCAGTAGACTGCTTTGGGTACCTTACCACAATTTGGGTTGCAGTGAGAAAATGGATGAAACTCCGGTAAAATCTGAATTGAAAAAAGAAGAGGTGGTTAAAAATTCTTCGATTAAAAAAGGCACCTCAGAAACTGTGATGGTGAGTCTCAAAGAGGAGAATGTTAAAAGTAAAAACATAATTAAGTCTTCTAGTAAACCCAATGGCATGACAGCAGTTCATGATATTTTTGGGGAGAATTATAAAAATGTCAACCTTTTTGATGATCAGTTAAAAGGTCAGGTATTTTATATTTCCAGCGGACATGGTGGTCCTGATCCGGGAGCCCAATGTACTGACCTTGCCCACACCCTCTGTGAAGATGAATATGCATATGACGTATCCCTCAGACTGGCCCGAGACCTTATCCAACATGGGGCTACGGTGCACATGATAGTTCAGGATGAAAACGACGGGATCAGAGATGATGCTTTCCTTGACTGCGATTACGACGAAACCTGTAATGGAAAAAAATTACCATTGAGACAGTTGGATCGGCTCAAACAAAGAGCTGATCAAATCAATCGTTTGCACAGGAAATACAAGGCACAGGGGGTTAAAAAGCAAACCGCTGTGATGATCCATGTTGATTCCCGCAATAAAGAACAGCGTCAGGATGTATTTTTTTACCACTATGGAACCGATAAAGATGCAAAAGACCTGGCCTACAACTTGCAGTCAACCTTTGAGGGTAAGTACGAACAATTTCAGAAAGGCAGAGGATACAAAGGCTACGTCGATAACAGAGGCCTTTATATGTTGCGAAAAGTTGACCCAACAGCTGTTTACATTGAGTTGGCCAACATCAGAAATAAGAGTGACCATATTCGGTTGATGGAGGCTGCCAACAGGCAAGCATTGGCCAACTGGCTTTTTGAAGGACTAACAGGAATCCAGTAATACAATGCCAAAAGCTATTATAGCTCTCGGACTCCTCACGCTGGCCAATGTATTTATGACCCTGGCCTGGTACGGACATTTAAAATTTCACGATTACAAGTGGTTTTCCAAGTTGGGCATCCTGGGCATTATTTTGGTAAGCTGGGGCGTCGCTTTTTTTGAGTATTGCCTGCAAGTTCCCGCCAACCGAATTGGTTATGCTGGAAATGGCGGACCTTTTAATTTGTGGCAACTCAAGGTTATGCAAGAAGTGATAACCCTTGTTGTATTTACTATATTTTCAATTATGGTATTTAAAAACGAACAATTTCGCTGGAACCATGCCATTGGTTTTGCTTTTCTGGTTGCTGCTGTTTATTTTATATTCAAAAAGTAGGGGTTCCCAAAATGGCACTACATGTCAGCACTCATGGTAATTACCACCCTTGTACCATTTGATCCTTCCTGTTTTTTATCGATCACATCAAAGGTTATGGGCGATCCAATCTTTCTTTCAAGAAAGATGAGGCGATCCTGGGTGATGCTCATGCCTAGTGCTTTGCCCTTCAGCATTTGAAGATTTTTTTGTGTCCTGCTTTTTTCTATGCCGAGTCCATTGTCATCAATTACAATGTGAAGTCTGTCATTGATCAGTTCAAATTGAATTAATACCTTTCCCGAAACACCACTTGCTGCTATGCCGTGCCAGATCGCATTTTCAACTATAGGCTGGAGCAACATGGTAGGCAACCAGGTATTGTGGGGGTCCATTCCGGGCTGAACCTTGATTTCGTAATCTAATTGATCATCAAGCCTCATTTTTTCTGTATCCAGGTAAAGAGTGAGCATACTTATTTCCTCATCCAGAGTAATAAAAGATTCATTTAAATTTTCAAGATTTTTGCGTAGCAGCCGTGAAAACCGGGTAAGGTAATTGTTGGCTTTTTTGGCATCACCGGCATTGATCTCCTGTTGGATAGCACTCAAAGAATTAAATACAAAGTGAGGGTTGATCATAGCCTGAAGTGATTTGAGTTGAAGTCGGTTGATTTCCTGTTCATACTCAAGTCTGGTTTTTTGATCTTTTTGGAGTTTTTTTATTTTTTGAAGATAGTTGAAATAGAGCCAACCTATAATGCCAAAGCCCAAAAGTGTATAAAACCACCAGGAAAGATAAAAAGGCCGTTCTACTGTGAAGGTGTATTGAATGGGACTGCTCCATTGCGACTCATTGTGTTTGGCTCTTATTTGTAATTCGTAACTACCGGGTACCATGGCGTTGAGCTCCAACTGTGGAATGGCTAAATCCAGCCAGGGGCCTGCATTGATTTTGTACTCATACCGTATTCCTTCCGGGTGGTAATAGGAAGGGGCTGCAAATTTGAAAACAATATGGCGATCCCCATATGAAAGCTTTAATTTTTCATTTCTGGTATGGGTCCTTCCTCCATAATTGATCTCGGTTAAGTAAACTTTGGGCTCAATTTTGGTAGCTGAAAAAGAAGTGCTCTTTTTTAATACATGAATGCCATTGAGAGATGCTATGTAAATTCGATTGTGATCTACATACACATCATTTACCTGTTGTGACCCATTGAATAAAAAAGAAGTCAGTTGAGTAACAGCATAATCTCCTTGCCCGTTTTTTACAATTTTGTTTAATCCTTTATTTGAACAAACATAAACTTCCTGGTTATGAATAAAGATGCGGGTGCAGTGGTTGCTAAGCATGCCTTCTTTGACCGACAATCGAGTTGAGATCTGATTATTTTTGACAATGAGAATGCCATAACCTATAACAGACAGGTATAGGTCATCATTGACAAATGCCATATTCTCAATTCGGTTGGAGTACTTGTCTGATAAATCAAGGACGGGTGTAAACACATTGTTTTTATAAGTACCAAGGCCATCCACTGTACCCACCCAAAGCTGGTCATTCTGATCAACTGCTACAGAAAAGACTCTTTTTAGTGGAAGCTTTAGCCTTTTGGCAATTAGTTTTTTCTCATTGAGACTCTCTGCACTCAGATAATGTACATTTTCCTGTGAAGCAATGTAAATATTGCCTTTTGAGTCAATACAAAAATCTTTAATAGGCTGCTCTTGATAATTTTTACTTTCAGAAATTTGAAGATAAACCCTTCTTAGGTTGCGAGATTGATTATCAGCATGGTCAAATACTATAAATCCTTCGTCACAGGAAAGTAGAATTTTCCCACTGGGATGTTTTTTTATTTTACCTACTCTGCCCACTGTGAGGTTGTCATTGGTGAGCTGGAAATGATAACTTTTTTTACTCCCTATGACATCAACATATTCATATTTATGACCTGCCCATAACTGATTATGATTGTCTACACAAACAGCAAAAGTATTGCTTTCATACAGACCCGATTTTTCAGAGTAATGTTGAATGTCAGGATAATTGAATGGCAACATATAAATGCCACCTCCGTACGAGGTAAACCAATGGTTGCCCTCATTGTCAATGGTGGTAGAGGTTATATAGTTTTCGGATAACAATTTTTCTTTTAATATAAATTCATTTTTTTCCAATTCATAATGGAGGATGCCTTGCGTTTCAGCCGAGATCCAGAGTGAATTTTCATTTTTAAAATATAAGTCCACAATGAGCCCGGATGGCGCAGATTGTATTTTGTAAAGAGTATGAAGGCCTTTTTTGGTGATTTTTAATATGTATTTGTCAAATAGACCAATAAATGTACCGTTTGTAGAAACATGCCAGCTCTTAAAAGTAATTTGCTCAAAGCCAGACCAATTCCAGTCGCCTTCAGGAAGTGAATAGCCATATTTTTCTGACAATTTAAGAAGGCCCTTATCATGTTGAAAAATGACCAGCGTATTTTTATTGGTAGCTTGTTGGACTTTAAAGGGCCATGATATTAAATAAGGGTTGGTAGAATTGTTGTAGACCCATATTGAATCGTTGGCATTGGCATAATAGGTGCGGTAAAATTGTCCAAACCCAAGTTGTTTTAAAGTTTTATTGTTCTTTGGTGAGTGGATGGTGTCGTTATCAATTACATTTAATGCACCATTAAAACAGAACAACCAAATTCTGGACTTTGCATCCATTCTGATTTTTAGAATTTCATTGTCGCCCAAGCCGTCGTCTACGCTGTAATTTTTCCAACTTTTGCCATCAAATTTAGAAACGCCTGTATTAGTTGCAAACCATAGATAACCATTTTTATCCTGGATAGCATCATAAACTATATTACTTGAAAGTCCATCATTGGTGTTGTAGTGTCGTACCGGGTAATTTTGTGCAACCAACACAACTGGAAAAAACAATAGAGCGAATAAAAATTTCATAATTTTTTAGACACAGCATTTACAATCTGCATGAAGTCTTCCAGTCTCCTTCTGCTTACAGGTAACCTGAGTCCATTGCTAAGTATGGCTTCATTGCCTTCTGCCGTTGAATATGATTTTAGATATTTTAAATTAATAATGCTGGACTTATGGATTCTGAAAAATTGACCGGGATCCAGGATATCCTCAAATTCTCTGATTGGGCGAGAAATCAGTAAGGGGGGTGAAGAAATAAAATGTAAGTTAGTATAGTTTCCATCTGCCACAAAGTGCGTAATATCAGCTACACTCACTATGTGGAAACCGGAAGAATGAGGCAAAGTGAACTTTTTGGGGTAGTCAATTTGTTGGTCAACATCTATAGCCTGAACAAGAGATTGAGAATAGTTGGCCCATCCGTTGTTAACGGCAATGGTAGGCAACAGTTTTCTGCATTTTTCAACGGCTTCAATTAACTCAGATTCATCGATTGGTTTTAAAATATAATCAATGGCATTTGCTTTGAATGCCCTAATGGCGTGTTCTGCATAAGCGGTGATAAAGACGGTTAAAAAATGCTCGCCTTTCATTGAGTTTAAGAAAGAAAAACCATTTTCATTGGGCATATTGATGTCCAATAATACTACATCGGTTTGACTGTTTTTAAGGATTTGCCTTGCTTCTTCAGCACTTGAGGCCTCTCCAATTATTGTAATTGAGCGACAGCCTTCTTCTATAATTCTTCTGATGCCTTTTCGATTGTGGGCTTCATCATCAA
>JAGNSQ010000160.1 GCA_017987975.1 Saprospiraceae bacterium | reverse complement strand
TCGCAGCTTGACCTGTCATCTGAAAAAGAAAACAAACAAATACTACCCACTAAAACAGAAGCTTGTTTCAACTCCATTCCCAAAATGACCCATTCTCCTGCTTCTGACTTCTCTTTTTGGGTCACTATGTAGTTTTCCGACTCACTTATATCCTGGTAGGCCGGTCTTTCAATATACCGGTTTACTTCGTCGCTGCTGCGAATGGCGAATAAATCAGCTGCATCGCTTTGAATAACCTTTCTCAGGATGAGTCTTTCGGTATAAAATGTTTCCATCATGGTTCCAAAAATAGTGTTTATTTTCAATTCCTGTCAGCTCCATTCAACGGACATTCGACGCTACTCTATGCACTTTTTTCAGAAATTCACCTTAATTTCGCTACAAATCCTATTCAATGTCAGATTTTCCATCCCACTTGTTGCATTATATTGATGGAAAGCTGGTGCCGTCTGCATCGGGAGAATGGCTTGACGTATTCAATCCTGCTTATGGAAAAGTTTATAGCCAATTGGCTTCAGGAAAGAGGCAGGAGGTAGACATGGCAGTCGAGGCAGCCCAAAAGGCTAAGAAAAGTTGGGGAGCTACCTCACAAGATGAAAGGTGTCGCCTTCTCAACGCCCTGGCCGATGGTATAGAGAAAAGGTTTGATGAATTTGCCCATGCAGAAAGTATTGACAATGGCAAACCCCTCTGGCTGACAAAAGCAATGGATATTCCCAGAGCCATCGCCAATTTGCGCTTTTTCGGTCATGCCATTACTCAGTTTTCTTCAGAAGCTCACGAAACAGTTGGTCAAAATGCCATCAATTACACCCTGCGTCAGCCCATTGGAGTAGTAGCCTGTATTTCGCCATGGAACCTGCCCCTCTATTTATTTACCTGGAAAATTGCACCTGCGCTGGCAGCCGGCAACTCGGTCATTGCCAAACCGTCAGAAATTACGCCACTGTCTGCTTTTCTATTATCAGAAGTTTGTATTGAAGCTGGCCTTCCTCCTGGAGTTCTCAACATCATCCATGGACTTGGCCCAGACGTAGGAGATGCAATCAGCAGACACCCTGGCATCAAAGCTATATCCTTTACAGGAAGTACCCGGGTAGGCAAAGAAATTGCCAGCATTGCTGCTCCAATGTTTAAAAAACTCTCACTCGAGATGGGTGGTAAAAACCCCATCCTCATTTTTGATGACTGCAACTATGACAAAATGTTGCATACAGTGATACGCTCATCTTTTGTCAATCAGGGGCAAATCTGCTTATGTGGTTCACGCATCTTTGTGCAAAAAGGCATTTATGACAAATTTAAATCAGATTTAATCAGCCTTTCCAATCAAATGGAGATTGGTGATCCGCTATTAGAAACAAGTCGAATAGGAGCCATTGTTTCAAAGCCCCATTATGAAAAGATATTAAACCACATCGAAATCGCTAAAAAAGAAGGGGGCCAAATTTTGTGTGGTGGGCATGCCGTTTTTCCAAAAGGTTTTGAAGATGGCTGGTTCATAGCTCCAACGATCATCGAAAGACTGTCCAATCAATGTGTAACCAATCAGGAAGAAATTTTTGGCCCTGTTGTTACTATTGCCTCCTTCGAAACAGAAGAAGAAGTGCTGAAATGGGCTAATGACAGTCAATATGGACTTGCCTGTAGTATCTGGACCGAAAACAATAGCAGAGTGCACAGAATGGCCCAGGAAATCGAATCAGGAATTGTTTGGGTCAACACCTGGCTCCTTCGCGATTTACGCACACCTTTTGGTGGGGTGAAAAACAGCGGCGTAGGCAGAGAAGGAGGTTTTGAAGCTCTTCGATTTTTTACGGAAGCCAAAAATGTTTGTATACAATATTGAATTTATTGTCACATTCATCAACAGGATAAAGTGCTTTTTGACAGATCGGAGTAGATTTCTTACTTTTATGACAAAATCTAACCAATGTCCAGATTATTACCCAAATTCAATCTAAAAACATGGATTGATGAGAACAGACACTTGCTTAAGCCTCCTGTGGGCAATAAGTGTGTATGGCAGGATGGCGAATACATTGTTATGGTGGTAGGAGGCCCCAATGCCAGAAAAGATTTTCACCTCAATGGCACACCTGAATTTTTCTACCAGGTAGAAGGTGACATTCACCTCAAAGTGGTGGATGAAGGCGTAATCAAAAGAGTTGACATCAAAGAAGGTGAAATCTACTTACTGCCTTCCAATATACCCCATTCACCTCAAAGAGGTGCCAATACCGTAGGACTTGTCATCGAACAAATCAGGCCGGGTCATATGGAAGACGGACTTGCCTGGTTTTGTGAAGAATGCAGCCATGAGCTCTACAATGAAAAATTTATGCTAGACAACATTGAAAGAGATTTACCTGTCATTTTTAAAAAATTCTATGCCGACATGGATCTCCGTACCTGCAAAAATTGTGGCCATGTAATGGAACCTCCTGTGATGCCTGCCAACAATGATCAATAGTCAAAATCATTTTTATGCGCATTAACGCCCATTCTCATCTACTTCCTGAACCGGGACAAATACCCCGATTTATGGTTGATCAGCAGATCTTTTCTGTAGATGACGACCGTAAATATATGCGCCAGGGCAATTGGTCACGGCCTGTAACTGACCCCAGTTTTTTCCTTTCTGAAAAATTGGTCTGGATGGAACAAAACCACATTGATCATTGCGTTGTCCTCAACTTATCACAGCTTTATTGCAATGGCATGGAACAAAGTACCACCCGAGATGTACTGGCATTTCAGAACGACTTTAATGCCTCATTGCAGCAAAACTACCCAACTAAATTTACCGGCGGATTTGTTATTCAGCCCAGATACGTTGACGATGCTCTGAAAGAAATTGAAAGATGTGTGACTCAACTCGACCTGAATGTACTCTGCCTTCCCACTCATTTTTTAAACCAGCACAATATATGGACCACTGTAGCAGACCCATACTGCTACCCTATCTTTGAACTGGCCAACGAGTATAAACTTGCCATTGAAATTCACCCCTATGATGGCCCAGAAATTGTGGCTTTGCAAGATCAGTTCTGGAGATTCCACCTCGTTTGGATGTGTGCTCTTACAGCAGATACTTTTCACTTTTTTACCCTCTACGATTTTCCTGCCAGATTTCCTGATACCAGAACTTGTTTTGCCCACGGCAATCAATTTGGTCAGATCAACATTGGCAGAAGGATACAAGGCTTCGAAGGCAGACCTGAACTTTTTCAAGGTGCGGTAAACCCCAGAAACCACATTAAAGACTCCAATGTATTTTACGACACTTTGGTTCACGATGTACTTAGCTTTGAGCTCTTGGTCAAAAGACAGGGTGTCGATCAAATCATAGCGGGCATGGACGACCCCTATCCATTGGGAGAAATGGATACCGTTGCCGGCTGTTACCCAGGAAAAATCCTGGACCAGGCCTTTACACAAAACATTATTACAAGAGCAGAACACACTGCCATTTGGTACGATAATGTACTCAACTGGCTGGGAAAAAGCATTCAAACATCATGACCCAATACTCCAACGACAAAAACTACGCGTTATTACAAGATGAGAAAGATGACCTGAAACAATATCGCCATCAATTTCTATTTCCAAAACAACAAAATGGAGACCCTTATTTGTATTTCTGTGGTAACTCCCTTGGTCTTCAACCTACCCGCACCCGGGATGCCATATTGCAGGAACTTGCCGATTGGGGCCAATATGGCGTAGAGGGACATTTCCATGCCAAAAACCCATGGATGCCCTATCACGAACAACTTACTTCATCAATGGCAAAAGTGGTGGGTGCCAAAGACACAGAGGTGGTGGTCATGAATACACTGACTGTAAACCTTCACCTCATGATGGTTTCTTTTTATCAGCCAACACCAACAAGAAATAAAATACTCATTGAGCACGATGCCTTTCCGTCTGACCGGTATGCTGTTGCTTCTCAGATAAAGTACCATGGCTATAATGTTGAAGACAGCCTTATAGCATTAAAAGCAAGACCCGGTGAATATTGTCTGAGAATGGAGGATATTGAAGCCATTATCCATGAGCAGGGAGATTCCATTGCACTGGTAATGTTGGGCAATACCAATTATTATACCGGGCAGTTTTTTGACATGGCTCACATCACACAACTTGCACATGCCAAAGGATGTAAGGTTGGATTTGATTGTGCCCATGGAGCCGGAAACGTACCCTTAAATCTGCATGAAGTGGGTCCTGACTTTGCGGTGTGGTGCACCTATAAATACCTTAATTCGGGACCAGGTAGTGTGGGAGCCGCTTTTGTTCATGAAAGGCATGCCGACAATCCCTCATTGCCGCGATTTGAAGGGTGGTGGGGACACAACAAACAGACCCGGTTTATCATGAGAGATGACTTTGAGCCCATTTATGGTGTTGAAGCCTGGCAACTCAGCAATCCACCTATCCTTTCGATGGCTGCGATAAAAGCCAGCCTTGAGATATTTGAAGAAGCCGGCATTGAAAATTTGCGAATCAAATCGAAAAGACTTACCGCTTATTTTGAAGCACTCTTAAAAGAAATACCAGGTGATGACATTTCTATCATCACACCTTCTGACCCTGAGCAAAGAGGGGCCCAGCTCAGCATTCGCGTAAAAAATGCAAATAAAAATTTGTATAATGAACTAAGCGAAAGAGGCGTTATTGCCGACTGGAGGGAACCCGATGTAATCAGAGTTGCACCGGTACCCTTGTACAACAGCTTTACCGATGTCTATGATTTTGTTCAAATTCTTAAAAACGTATTACACAAGTGAAAAACGATAAAATAGTAATCATAGGAGCCGGATTAAGTGGCACTCTACTGGCTATAACGATGGCTCAAAGAGGTTACCGGGTTGCGCTTTACGAAAGGCGTGAAGACATGCGCAAAGTAAGCATGAGTGCGGGGAGATCAATTAACCTGGCTTTATCACCACGCGGCATGCTGGGCCTTGATCTTGCAGGCATCAGACCAGAAATTTTGGAACAGTGCATTCCAATGGGAGGTCGTATGATACATCCTTTTGGAGGCAGCGCTTTTTTCCAAAGTTACAGTGGCCGTGAGGGAGAAGCCATTAATTCCGTTTCCAGAGGTGGTCTCAACATAGCATTACTTGACAAAGCTGAAAGTTTCCCCAATATCGAAATGTATTTCAATCATACCTGTACACATGCTATTTTGGAAAAGGGAATTGCGCATTTTAAGCATGAAAAAACGGGATTTACCGTCGAAGTAAAAGGTGACATAATAATAGGCACGGATGGTTCCGGCTCTGCCCTGCGAAAAAGCATGATGGAAAAAACGGCTGATTTATTATTTAATTACTCGCAAAACTTTTTGAGCCACGGATACAAAGAACTAAGCATTCAACCTTCCTCTGAGGGTGGTTTTAAATTGGATAAAAACGCCCTTCACATATGGCCAAGAGGTAGTTTTATGATCATAGCCCTGCCCAACATGGATGGAAGTTTTACGGTAACCATGTTTCATCCATACGAAGGTCAATATGGATTTAACCAAATGAATACACGTGAAGAAGTGGCAGCTTTTTTCCAGTCATTTTATCCAGAACTCATACCTTACATGCCTGAGTATGTGGATGAGTATTTCAACAACCCAACAGGCAACTTAGGCACGGTAAAATGTTATCCCTGGCAAGCTTATGGCAAAACTTTACTGATGGGCGATGCTGCCCACGCCATCGTTCCCTTTTATGGTCAGGGCATGAATGCTTCTTTTGAAGACGTAAGAGTGTTTAATGAACTCATTGATTCAATGGGAGATGGCGACTGGACCGCTCTTTTCAATGAATTTCAAAAACAAAGGGCCGTTAATACCAATGCCATCGCCGACCTTGCCATCGACAACTTTTATGAAATGAGAGACCGTGTTGATGATGCTGACTTTATGTTAAAACGAAAAATTGAAACCGACCTGGAATTTACTTATCCCGATTATTATTCAAAATATTCATTGGTTACTTTCAGACCCGACATCCCCTATTCCAGAGCGATGCACCAGGGGCGTGCACAAGACGAACTCTTATTAAGCTGGTGTAAGGGAGGACAACCAGAATTGTCAAAAACGGAAATGCATGCGCAATTGATGGACCTATCCAAAAAATTTGAAAATGGCAATTGAATCAACCACTTTAGATGACAGAGCCAAACCCCTTGGCAACTACCCCCATGTGAAAAGAGTGGGTGATTTTATCTATGTATCAGGAACCAGCAGCAGACGCCCCGACAACACCCATGAAGGCGCAGAAATGGGTGAGGATGGCAATTGGGT
>JAGNSQ010000159.1 GCA_017987975.1 Saprospiraceae bacterium | reverse complement strand
GTTTATGGAAATGCCATACCCATGTTTGGAACCGGCAATGTAGTTTATGTTCAGGCAGGTATCCTTCTGCCTAAAATGACCGGAGGCAGTCAATTTTTACCCTATGCCTCTTGCACTTATGCCACATTTGACAGACTCCAAGGGGAAAAAACGCTTGTTTTTGACGCCGGTGTCAACTACCTGATTCAAGGGCATCAATCCAAAATAACCCTTAATTTTCAGAACAGACCTGAGTACAGATTAAACAATGGTGATGTCATTTCATCAGGCAGGAAAAGTAATCTGGTTTTACAATACCAGATTTTCCTCTAGCCATTGCTATTCCACCTAGATAAAAACGATTGTTAGATAGCGACAAAAATTTATATATTTATGAAAATATTGTGGACTCATGTTTTTCGTTATACCGAAAAATAGGCTCACCTTAAACTTCATCATAAGTGGGAGCCTTAAAAATTATTTGACATTAAGTTTATTAGTGGCTACTTTTTTATCTGGTAACGCCCAGATAACCCCTGTAGTGATAAAAGGAAGTCAGCAGAGTAATATACACAGATATAATCTGCATTTCAATGGCTATGGACATAAAACCATAGATGTTTGGCTGCCATCCAAATACCCGGAGGCAGGACCTTATGATGTTTTGTACATGCAGGATGGTCAAATGCTTTTTGATTCGACCAGTAATTGGAATCAGCAAGAATGGCAGGTGGATGAAGTGGTTTCCCGACTGATGGCAGCCCACAGTATCCGGCCTGTTATCGTAGTGGGAATCTGGAATGCCGGCACCCAAAGGCATTCGGAGTATTTCCCCTTCAAGCCGCTTTTGAATGTAAGCGCCTCCTTCAGAGACTCTCTTCTGGCACAGATTGTCGGAGAAAATTATAAGTTATTTCAATCACCCATTTACAGCGATTCTTACCTTGAATTTTTGGTAAAAACCCTAAAGCCATTTATCGATCGCAATTACAAAGTAAATACTCAAACAGACCATACCACCATTGGTGGATCAAGTATGGGAGGCCTGATCTCTCTTTACGCCTTATGTGAATATCCTGGTATCTTTGGCGCCGCCATCTGTATGTCTACCCATTGGCCCGGCAATTTTGTTCTTGTCAACCAGGACATACCCAATGCCATGCTTGCCTATCTGAGAAAAAACCTTCCTTTTGACGGAAAACACAAATTGTATTTCGATCATGGAACCGAAGGTATAGATTCTTTTTATGCTGATACCCAGTGGAAGGTCGATGCTCTTTTATTGACTAAAAATTTTGGTATAAACAATTATTTGTCCCTATCATTCAAAGGGGCTGACCACACGGAAAGAGACTGGGCCAGAAGGCTTCACTACCCACTGAATTTTATTTTATCCAAACAACCCTAATTTATGTCTATTTCCTCTTTTAGGCACACGTTTCAATTGGCGGATGGCGTCACCTACCTTAATCATGCCTACATGTCACCTCTTCCCTATCAAGTTGAACAAGCCGGTATCGAAGGACTAAAGGTAAAAAAAGAGCCATGGAAAATTACGCCGGCTCATTTTTTTGAGGGTGCTTGGAGAGTGAGAAAAAAATTCGGTCAGCTCATCAATGGTTTACCCGAAAGAGTTGCTATCATTCCATCGGCATCATACGGCCTGATGGCTGCTTGTAACAACATAGATCCACAAAAAGGAGATCACGGCATTGTAGTGGCAGAAGAGTTCCCCAGCGGCTACTATGCCCTGGAAGCCTGGTGTCAAAAAAATGAAAAAAAACTGATAACGATTTCTGCCCCGCAGGATGCTGAAAATAGAGGCAGTTTGTGGAATGAAAACATCCTCAATGCCATTAACGCACAAACTGCTGCCATAGTAATATCATCGGTACACTGGACGGATGGAACCAAATTTGATCTGGAAGCCATAAGTAAAAAATGCAAAGAATGTGAGGCTTTGTTGATCGTAGATGGATCTCAATCAATAGGAGCCATGCCTTATGACCAGGAAATACTACACGCGGATGCTTTAATATGTGCAGGCTATAAATGGTTAATGGGACCTTATTCCTCAGGATTAGCTTATTATGGGCCTGCTTTTGACGGTGGCCAGCCCTTGGAGATGTCTTGGCTGAATAAAGAAGGTGCCATCAATTTTCATCAACTTACCTCGTATACGCCTCATTTTGATAGTGCAGCAGCCAGGTACAATGTGGGGGAATACAGTCATTTTATTCATATGCCTATGATGGAAGCAGCGCTAGACCTCTTATTAGAGTGGTCACCTTCAAAAATACAGCAACACGGCATTCAACTTTCACATCATTTGGGATCACTTTTAGACAACAAAGATTTTAAGATGGAAAAAGCCTCACAAAAGGCCGGCCATATTGCTGGAATAAGGCTACCAGAGCAAGCAGATATTGACGGAGTTTTGTTGACTTTGAAAAAGAACAATATTTTTGTATCCAGACGAGGCTCCTCTCTTCGCGTCTCATTTCATTTGTACAATGACCAGGAAGACGTTAATCGTTTATGTAGTGTGCTGAATTCTCACATTTAAATTTGATCATGGATTCCTTGCATCTTTGGTGGCCCTTAAAATAAGTCGGAGCGACTGGTCAAAGGTCAGATAATTCCAAAGCCAGTTGAAAAAAACCAAAATTTTATTTCTAGTGCCAATCAAGGCCAACAAATGGACAATGAGCCATAAGATCCAAGCAAAAAATCCATGGAAGTGACCCAGGCTAAAGTCCACCACTGCCTGGTGTCTGCCGATGGTTGCCATAGAACCTTTGTCTTTGTATTTAAAATCAAGCTGTTTCTTTCCAGATAATAAATTAGCTAGGTTATTAGCTTGTTGTAAGGCCACCTGGGCCACCTGGGGATGTCCGTTGGGGTAGCTCTCATTTACCATACAAGCAATGTCACCAAGAGCATAAATGTGGTCATAGCCCTCTATTTTATGTCGTGTATTTACCTTGTAGCGATTGCCGGACATCATGGTAGCTCGCTCCAGACCTTTCAGTGTATTGCCGGTAATGCCTGCCGCCCAAATTACTTTTCGGGTAGTGATCACCCTGCCATCGGATAAAGTGACCGCATTGTCTGAGACATCCGTAACCCGGCAGTTTTTGATGATATTGACCCCCATATCTGATAAAAATCTTTCTGCCGCAATGCCTGATTTTTCAGACATGCCGGGCAACAAACGACCGCCGCTGTGGATGAGATAGACCTCTACTTCGCGATGATCCAATTCCAAATACTCTTTGGGTAAAATATATTGTTTGAGTTCTGCAAGGGCACCTGCCATTTCTACTCCTGTAGCACCCCCTCCCACTACAACTGTATCAATAAGCGATTGGCGGGTATCATAATCTCTGGTTATAAGAGCAGATTCAAAATCTCTCAGTATTTGATTGCGCAAAAACATGGCTTCACCTGTACTTTTAAGACTGAAAGCATTTTTTTCAATATTGGGGTTGCTGTAAAAATTGGTCCTTGCACCAATGGCTATGACCAGCATGTCAAAATTGCATCTGCCAATATTGGTTAAAAGATATTTTTCTTCCGGAAAAACTTCAACCACTTCAGCCATTCGAATGTGGATGTCTTTTTTCTTTTGAAATATTTTTCGCAGTGGAAAACTAATGCTGCTAGGTTCCAGGCCGCTCATGGCCACCTGATATAGCAAGGGTTGAAACTGATGATAATTGTGCCTATCAAAAACCACAATCTGAAACCCTTTGTCAACCAATCGTTTAGCCAAGGTAAGCCCAGCAAAACCGGCACCTACAATGACCAGGCGTGGTTTTTCCGTTTCCGGAACATTTACAAAAGTTTGAACAGACATGGATTTCTTTTTCTCAGTACAAAGTTATACTTTTAACAGATGGAAAGTAATAGTATTCATTAAAGAAATGTTTAATATTTATTTCTCATAAAACAAAGTAAATAACACATTTTAAAGCATCAAAACATGCAATATACCGTAAAAGACCGCTTCCTTAGATATGTTCAGGTTGACACCGAGGCAGACCCACTTAGTGTTACTTCACCGTCATCCGAAAAGCAAAAAAGACTCACTGAAATCATTCTTGAGGAATTGGCAGCCATGGGCATAGAAGCACAAACCAATGATAGTGGTTATATCTATGCCAGCCTACCGTCGAATAGTGGCCCTGACAAGGACAAAGTGTTCTTTTGTGCTCATCTGGATACCGCCCCTGATTGTTCAGGTAAGGATGTAAAGCCCATTGTCCACACCGATTATCAAGGTCAAGACCTCGTTTTGCCGGATGATCCCAGCCAGATACTTACTCCCTCAAAGTATCCGGCCTTAAAAAATAAAATAGGACACGAACTCATCACCGCCAGTGGCCTTACCCTTTTGGGGAGTGATGATAAAAGTGGTGTGGCTATCATTGTAGATGCTTTCTATCAAATGGTGAAAAATCCGAGCCTGCCACACGGTGAGGTCAAAATGTTATTGACCACCGATGAAGAAATTGGTCGCGGGGTAGCCCACGTCGATCTGAATTTGTTAGATGCAGATTACGGCTATACCCTGGATGGTGGTGATTTGGGCTGCATCGAGTTTGAAAATTTTTCAGCCAATAAAGCAGTTATAGAAATCAATGGTGTAAGTGCTCATCCTGGCTATGCCAAAGGAAAGATGGAAAATGCAATTAAAATTGCCTCTGAAATTGTGGCCCACTTCCCCAAAGATACTTTATGTCCAGAGGCTACAGATGGAATGCAGGGCTTTATCCACCCCAACTCTATAGAAGGCGAACTGGAGTCAGCTAAAATCGAATTGATACTCAGAGACTTTGTTACTTCCAAACTGGACGAACAAAAAGACTACCTGGACAAGGTGTGTAAAAAAGTATTGGAGTCATACCCCCATTCTACCTATCAGATCACGGTGACCGAACAATACCGCAACATGAAAGACATTCTGGATCAACACCCCAAGGTAATGGATCTGGCATTAAAGGCAGTAGAAAACATTGGAGTTACACCCAAATCAGGAGCCATAAGAGGAGGCACAGACGGGGCCGTGCTTTCGCACAAAGGTCTTCCTTGTCCCAATCTATTTGCAGGTGAGCAAGCCATCCATTCCAAACATGAGTGGGTTTCTGTTCAGGACATGCAAAAAGCGGTAGACATGATTATTGAAATCTGTAAACTGGCCGTTGCCTGATCGAACAAAGAGATGGAGTTCATTCAGAGATACCATGATGCCATAGAGCAGTTTATAAAGACCAATCTGCCCATAGGTCCGCCCTTATCCCTCTATCAGCCCATTCAATATCTGCTGTCTATTGGAGGTAAACGCATTCGCCCTGCCCTGACTCTTTTAGCGTGCGATATGTATTCGCAGCGTCATCAGGATGCCCTGCCCGCGGCTTACGCCCTGGAAGTGTTTCACAATTTTACGCTGATGCATGATGACATCATGGACCAGGCTGCCATGAGAAGAGGACAGCCTACGGTCCACCAAAAATACGATGTCAATTCGGCCATCCTTTCAGGGGATGTGATGTTGATACACTGCTATCAGGTATTGAGTGGTTATGGATTAAAAACAGCTGATATACTGTCAAGCTTCAACCAAATGGCTGTTCAGCTATGTGAAGGGCAAAGGATGGACATGGACTTTGAGACAACAGAGCAAGTAAGTATACCGGATTATCTAAAAATGATTGAATACAAGACCTCTGTACTCTTGGCCTGTGCTTTACAAATCGGTGCCATCATTGCAGAAGCCAGCGAAGCAGAACAAAATCACTTGTACGCATTTGGTATCAATTCAGGCATTGCTTTTCAGATTCAGGATGACCTGCTGGATGCATTTGGAGACGCAGCCATGGTAGGCAAACTGGCAGGGGGAGATATCATCCAGGGCAAAAAAACTTACCTTTACCTCAAGGCTCTTGAACTAGCTGATTCTAAACAAAAGGAATCACTTTTAGGTTACTACCAAGCAGGGTCTTTGACAGATCCTCAGGAAAAAGTGGAAGCTGTCAAAAAAATATTTGTAGATACAGGCGCAAAAGAATACGCCATACAAGTGAGAGATGCCTATAATGACCTGGCCAAATCTCACATAAAAGCCTTAACTGTGAATAACGACAGTAAAAATCACTTGTATGCTTTAGCTGATTTTATGGCATCCCGTAAACTGTAAAAACGTATATCAATAATCAACTAAACTTCGTTCTAAAGTAAAATTTTATGAAATCGATCCTTGTACTTTGCCTGTTGATGACCTCCCTTCATATCTTCGCTCAATTTGGAATCAGGGCGGGCTATGGAAGCACCTCTTACAAAGATTGGGAAGGTTTTGCCTATCGAAGAATAGATGTGAACAA
>JAGNSQ010000158.1 GCA_017987975.1 Saprospiraceae bacterium | reverse complement strand
AAAGTTTGTAAAAGGCAGCTACAGGCAAGTTCAGCAAGTCTTTTCCTGGAGCAACCCTGGTTTGGAAAAAAGCCAATGGTACTGAAGAATACCTTTACACCAAAGACGGCGGTTTGTATTCATTGGGAATGGCTATGGAAGTGCCGTATAAAAAATCCCGCTGGGAAATGCTGCGGTATGAACCCGCCAAAAAAATCATGCAAGCAGGTACAAAAAAAGGACAGCAATGGACACAGAAGTACACCATGGTAGTGAAAATAGCCAGGGCAGATATTACCGTTGCTTCTAATTTTATTCCCGCACAGTATGACAGTCTGCTGCTAGAAGTAGAGTACAGCGAAAATGGAGAATACACCCACGACGGTTATCTCAGCTACGGTCAAAATACCACTGCCATTTCCCGCATAGAATACAACATGAGTCAGTTTCTGAGGACCAAGTCAAAAAAAGGCAATGGCAAATGGCAGAATTATGAAAAATTCAATGGCAATACTCTACCTCCGGCTCTGAGTTCCCTGCTGCGATTCCAAAAGTATTCGCGTGTAGAATTTTATTCCCCAGATTATGCTGGACCCATGGTGGCCTATGAAGTCATCAACAATGGCATTCCCAACGTAGAATACCAAAACAGAGATATTGCCGCCAATGTCATGCACCTCACTCACGATGACAATGGCATCGTAGCCTACCCCAACCCCACCTTTGGACCGGTGGTGATTGATCTGTTCAATTATCCTTATGATCAATACAATTTTGAAGTTTACAACATCGTTGGCAAACGCATCTTCAGTAAAAGTTTCAGCCCCAAAGATGGCAGGCAATTAAAGGTAGATCTAAGCCAGCTCAAAAGAGGCACCTACATGTATTCTGTTATTGATGGTACGGGTCGAAAGATAGTGACCAAGAGGGTGAGTTTAATAAGTATCTAGATAATATAAGTTGATATAGGGGACTGTGTCCTTGTGAGGTGTGGGGCGCGGAGCGCGGGGCGGAGAGCGCATTGCGTGGGGCGTGGAGCGGAGAGTGCATAGCGTGGGGCGTAGAGCGCATAGCGTGAGGCGTGGAGCGCATAGCGTGAGGCGTGGAGCGCATAGCGCGGGGCGTGGAGCGCATAGCGCGGGGCGTGGAGCGCATAGCGTGAGGCGTGGAGCGCATAGCGTGAGGCGTGGAGCGCATAGCGCGGGGCGTGGAGCGCATAGCGCGGGGCGTGGAGCGCATAGCGTGAGGCGTGGAGCGCATAGCGCGGGGCGTGGAGCACATAGCGTGGGGAGGAAAACGGACTACCGGCAACGGAAAACCGTTTGCGGTGAGCCGTCAGCGGGAAGCCGTAAACAGTGAGTGCGGGGTTTGACGCACAGAGCGAAATGTTTGATGTGCCAAACCATGGCAAGCGCATGCTAATTAATATATCAACTTACCAAAAACCATAATTACTGGAAGATATAGAATTACAGGCAGGATAATCCATAGCGCTTTTGTATTATCATTATCACGGCTATTGACCATAAAATAGATCCCTAACAGATACAAAGGTAATCCAAAAATGAGTATGAGGAATGGGCTCAAAACTGCAAAGGTAAAGCCTGCAGAAATCAAGTATTTGCCAATGTTAGTATTCATTTGAAATCCAATATTTATTTTTATTGCTGGATATTTATTGAACTTTTTCTATTTAAAACAACAAGAACCCAGCCAATGAAAATAAAGAGCATTGATAACAAAAAAAAGTATATTCTAAAAGGTGATGCATTTGAATCAGCAATAATATTTCCACTTCGACTCCAGGCAATAAATGCATCCGCAATGGGTAGTTGTCCGAAAAGATATCGTTTGGTATTTGAAGATTTAAGCGGGAAGCCAAAGGCTTTTATGGTATTGAATTGATCATCAGCCGAGCGATAATTTCCCAATGCAGCATGGGTACCTATGGATACGATTGTTGCAGCAAAACCTACCCCAAAAATAACCGGACCTGAGTCAATGTCACCAACACCACACCGCCCTTTGGGGAATTCAGAAACAGAGGGCAACCCAATGGTAGTACTTACAAAATGTGTTTGATATTGCCTGTATTGTTCCTTTGCAAAATCGGGGTCGATTTCAGAAAGTAGCCTAATCATTAAACTGCTTGAGCTGCCTCTGGCTCCTTCAATGATTGCCCCAGAATTTGGGTCAACTCGATGAGGAATGAGTTTTGTTTGCGGATCCAAGTTGAGTTGTAACTTTTCTATCCAATCGCGAATAACACCTTCTTTTTGCTGATTAGCCAACAACCTGTTATAACTCAATGAAGCCATGGCTACTGTCATATCTGCTGGCCAGGCCATGCCTTCATATGAAGGTAGAAATGGAGAATTGTGTTTCTGCAAAGTTTTTGAAATGAGATTACATTGGCTTTCATATAAATTCATGTATTCTTTCCTCCCTGGGAAATCAACATTCATTTGCAATAATTTAGATAAAAGATAATTGTTCCAACTCAGATAAAAAATGCCATATTCCGGATAGATATTAGCATCGAAATTCCATGTGGCTTCTGGTGCAGTGATCTCATTATAAGCATAAAGAGCCTCATTAATTGCTTCTAACTTAAATTGAGGATCACTCTCCTTCAGCGCTAACTCACACCAGCTAAGGCCATATAATGCATTAACAAAAATGAAGCCTTCGGGGTATATTTTTTGCATTTTGCCACCAAGATCATTTTCATTTAATTCCTTCTTCAAAAAATTGAGCTGCAGTACAATATCTTTCCTTTTCTCACTTACACTCTCAATGCCCAAATACAAATGAACATTAATCCATAAAACCAGGACCGTTACAAAGAACCACAAGATTTTAAAAATGGATTGAAATATTTTCACACTACATCATTAATAAGATAAAACTAAAACTTGCAAGCTATTATTCCTAAAGCGCATTTGGGCGAAATTTATTGTTTATGTCCATTAATGCCAAAACATTTTGCAGGACTTTGTTTTGGTAAAAATGGCACCCAAGACAGTTGTAAATAAGGTGTCAATCTGGATAATAATATAAATATTCCCCCATTTTTTAACTTAAAGTATGACATATGTCTATTCCATAATTTTTATCGCAGCTGTTCCTACTATTTTTCACACTTATAATCATTTCAATCTCTATTAAATGTTTGTACCTGATCAAACAAGGTCTATATGATTAAGCAAAATGGGCAAATAACTCAAAATAACGGTTCCTTTGAATACATTTTTTAGTGCATCCCTTTAGCTCTAAGTTTTCTTCTCTTGTAGTATTCAATATCCAAAGTTAAGAAGACCCCCATTTTTGGATAGTTTCTAAAATTTAGTAAATGGGTGCTCCGCAGAAAAATTAATTATTTAAAGTAAAAACCTATATTTGTTGAAAACATCTACGCATGGGAAGGAAATCCTCCAAAATTTATCTATTGCTGATATTTTGTACAATGGCTTGGGTCCAGCCAAAGCTTCGTGCTCAAATTATGGTGGTAGAAGAGTTTACGAATGTAGGTTTTCCGCAGTATGCCAATACCAAAAACAGAATTGATAGTTTGTTGAAAGACAAAGCCCACAAATATTGCCAGATCAAATACCATACAGAAGCACCCGATTCTTCTGCGCTTTACAGCAGTCAGTTGGCTTCCCGGTTGGAGGATTTAAATCTTAATCCATCTATGCCTTCTGTGCTGATCGATGGTACACACCTGCCATTAGGCAGCTATCCGATTGGATCGACTTTAAACTTAAGCAGCCAAAAGTTGGACTCACTTTATGCAGCAAAGCCCAACGCCCTCCTCACTTTTTTTGGACTTAGCTTCACCTTTTCCCCAGACTTTAAAAAGTGTTACGGAACAAGTGGAAACACCACCTCCTGGCCTACCGGCCAAAAAACTTTTTTATACCGGGTTTTGGTCGAAGAAATGGTTGATTTGTCCGTACCAATAGGTCCTGGTAATGACACTATATTTACCAATGTTTTCAGGGCGTTTATTGACAACAAAAGTGAATGGGATGTGCCCAACAATGGATCCGTGCATGGCTGGACAGAATGCGTGATACCTCTAAACGTGGTGGACAAAGCCAAACTGAAGATGGTTGTATTTCTGACCAACACCTCAGGTACGATATTAAATAGCACTGTGGTTTATCCGGCCAAAATTGGATATAAAATACAAACTACCAATAGCACTGATGTACAGGAAAGCTATTGCGATTCAATTGTAACTCCAGCGATTACTGTATTGAGTCAAAGTCCGTACACTATATCCGGGTTTAAAATACATGCCACTATAGATGATACGATACAATTTTCACAAAACATAAGCAGTCCTCTTGAACCAGGCCAGCAAAAAAAATATGACTTTGAAAAAATCACTTTAAAGCCAGGATTGCATTACATCAATTCCTGGGTAGAATACATCACGGATGATCCGGCAACGGGTGTGATTTTAAAAACAAATGATAAAATAAGGTATTTGGTCAAAGGAGATCACCCGCTAGCCAATGAAGATTTTGAAAACTTACCTCCCGGTAGCCAAGGCCGTTTTATGGTTCGCACTCAAAATGAACTTGCATTTAAAAAAGTTAGCGCTGCTGACCTAGGCCATGACAAAGCCATTGGGGCTTATGGACAGTCTGACTACAGTCTTATGTTTGACGCATGGCATTGGATCTATGATGAAACTGATAAAGAGACCATATTCCTACCCGATAATAAAAATTTTGGCTTTTTGCTTTACAATTCTTTTGATCTGAGTCAAATCAGATTCCCTGTTTTACAATTTGATGTAGCCCATGCCAGCAAGTCATGTGGTAACTGTTTAAAAATTGATGTTTCAAAAAACTTTTGTGACAACAACTGGCAGTCAGTAAAGGAATTTGTCCCTTCTGAAATAAACACCACTACTCCCAATACCACCTCCTTCTTCATCCCTAAAAGCAATGAATGGAAAACCATGGAAGTCTCCTTAGATGCCTATGAAGGGCTCGACAATTTAAAGCTAAGAATGTGGGCTTCCAATCCTGTAGATTTTACCAAAGTAAATGCTTTCTATCTGGATAATATTAAAATAGTATCGGGTCAAAAACTGTGTAATACCCAAAACCTTGAACTGACCACCCAGGCACAGGTAGACAGTTTTGCACAACAGATGAATGGGTGTAACAGCGTTAGTGGAAATTTAGTCATTGGCCAATCCACAGGAAGGTCTGACCTTTCTGACATCAAAGATCTTTCCCGTTTAAAAACGTTAAAAGAAGTGGATGGCAATCTTGTTATCAGCAACACCTCGCTTAAAAATCTAACCGGACTGGAGACCCTCAAAAGAATCAACGGCAATTTTATACTACACCACAACGATTCTTTGATTTCCGGGAAAGAAATGAATTTAACCTACCCCGTAGCAGGAAATTTTGTCATTACTGAAAACAACAAGCTAACTACCCCTCCAACCCTCATAAATGTAAAAGAAATCAAAGGCGACCTTATACTTGCAGACAATCCACTTTTTCCTTCTTCTTATAGTTTGATCCCAAGTATTGCAGGCAACATAGACGTCACCCATATGAATAGTTTAAAAAGTCTGGGCTCTCTCAATACAAATGTAACAAGATGTAAAACGCTCAAACTTGAAAACAATCCCCTTCTTTCCAGCCTTACAGGACTTTGGAACATTGCTGAAGCAGAAAACATTATTCTCCGAAACAATCCTCAAATAAAGAGTGTATTTTTTCAAAAATTGGAAAAAATAAATGGGGACCTAATCGTGGAAAACCTGAATGCCCTTACCGATATGTCGTTTCATTACGCCAATCATTTTGGTAAGATACAACTTCGTAACAACCCCTTACTAAACCAGATTAGTACCCTTGATAAGCTCAACTATGCCCTGTTCAACTCCCATTCCCCTCAGGACACCTCCTTCATTCTGGAAAACAATCCTAGTCTAAGCCAATGTAAAAACAGCTTCATTTGCAAACTGCTCACCGACCCCACAAAAAAAGTAGTAATCAACAACAATGGCATAGGCTGTGAGAGCAATGAAACTGCCCAAACAAGGTGCACCACTGGACTGAATGAAACCAATCAAACTACTATAGTGGTATACCCCAACCCGGTAGTAGACGAGATTACTATTTTTGATCAAAACAATTCTCAACGGCAATGTAACATCCTAAATGCATTGGGTAAAATAGTCATGCAACTCTCCACCGCTGATGGTCCTACCCATAATATAAGCAATCTTGAAAAAGGAGTCTATTTATTGCAGGTGGAAGGAGCGGAAGTTATTAAGCTTGTAAAGTTGTAGAAAAAACCCTGCTTTTGAGACATTAGCAATCACGTTTAATTAACTCAGCATGTCCCACCAAAAAATCGGTCTTTAAAGACGAAGAGTCAAATGAACATGGCAATGGGTCCCACATCATTCGAAATTGCCCCCCCAAAATTCT
>JAGNSQ010000047.1 GCA_017987975.1 Saprospiraceae bacterium | reverse complement strand
TCCACACGTAGGTATAGCCTGGTGTACCACCGCTGCCTACTGCTGTTAATGTTGAACTGAAGCCATAACAAATCTCTCTGTCTGCTCCTGCGTCTACACTTGGTAATGGGTTAACCGTTACTACTACCGCATCCGTGCTGGTACAGCCTTTGCTGTCTGTTACTGTTACTGTATACGTGGTTGTCACTGTTGGACTCACTGTTTGGCTCGCTGTATTAACACCATTGCTCCACAGGTAGGTGTAGCCTGGTGTGCCACCGCTGCCTACTGCTGTTAATGTACTGCTGAAGCCATAACAGATCTCTCTGTCTGCTCCTGCATCTACGCTTGGTAATGGGTTCACCGTTACTACTACTGCGTCTGTGCTGGTACAGCCTTTGCTGTCTGTTACTGTTACTGTATAGGTGGTTGTTACAATTGGACTTACTGTCTGGCTAGCAGTATTAACACCATTGCTCCATGCATAAGTATAACCTGGTGTGCCACCGCTGCCTACTGCTGTTAATGTTGAACTGAAGCCATAACAAATCTCTCTGTCTGCGCCTGCATCTACGCTTGGTAATGGATTAACCGTTACTACTACTGCGTCTGTGCTGGTACAGCCTTTGCTGTCCGTAACTGTTACTGTGTATGTAGTTGTCACTGTTGGACTCACACTTGTACTTGCTGTTGTTGCTCCGTTGCTCCACAGGTAGGTATAGCCTGGGGTTCCACCACTGCCTACTGCTGTCAATGTACTGCTGAAGCCATAACAGATCTCTCTGTCTGATCCTGCATCTACGCTTGGTAATGGATTAACCGTTACTACTACCGCATCGGTGCTGGTACAGCCTTTGGTATCTGTTACCGTTACTGTATACGTGGTTGTCACTGTTGGACTCACACTTGTACTTGCTGTTGTTGCTCCGTTGCTCCACAGGTAGGTATAGCCTGGTGTGCCACCGCTGCCCACTGCTGTTAATGTTGAACTGAAGCCATAACAAATCTCTCTGTCCGCTCCTGCATCTACGCTTGGTAATGGATTAACCGTTACTACTACGGCATCTGTGCTGGTACAGCCTTTGGTATCTGTTACTGTTACTGTATACGTTGTAGTCACTGTTGGACTCACACTTGTACTTGCTGTTGTTGCTCCATTGCTCCACAGGTAGGTATAACCTGGTGTACCTCCGCTGCCTACTGCTGTTAATGTTGAACTGAAGCCATAACAAATCTCTCTGTCCGCTCCTGCATCTACGCTTGGTAATGGATTAACCGTTACTACTACTGCGTCTGTACTGGTGCAGCCTTTGCTGTCTGTTACTGTTACTGTATAGGTGGTTGTTACAATTGGACTTACTGTCTGGCTAGCAGTATTAACACCATTGCTCCATGCATAAGTATAACCTGGTGTGCCACCACTGCCTACTGCTGTTATTGTTGAACTAAAACCATAACAAATCTCTCTGTCCGCTCCTGCATCTACGCTTGGTAATGGATTAACCGTTACTACTACCGCATCGGTGCTAGTACAGCCTTTGCTGTCTGTTACCGTTACTGTATACGTGGTAGTCACTGTTGGACTCACACTTGTACTTGCTGTTGTTGCTCCGTTGCTCCACAGGTAGGTATAACCTGGTGTACCACCGCTGCCTACTGCTGTTATTGTTGAACTGAAGCCATAACAAATCTCTCTGTCCGCTCCTGCATCTACGCTTGGTAATGGATTAACCGTTACTACTACTGCGTCTGTGCTGGTACAGCCTTTGCTGTCTGTTACCGTTACTGTATAGGTTGTTGTTACAATTGGGCTTACTGTCTGGCTAGCAGTATTAACACCATTGCTCCATGCATAAGTATAGCCTGGTGTACCGCCGCTGCCTACTGCTGTTAATGTTGAACTGAAGCCATAACAGATCTCTCTGTCTGATCCTGCATCTACAGATGGTAATGGGTTGACAGTTACCACTACTGCATCGGTCTTGGTACAGCCTTTGGTATCTGTTACTGTTACTGTATAGGTTGTTGTTACAGTTGGACTTACTGTCTGGCTAGCAGTATTAACTCCATTGCTCCAAATGTAGGTATAGCCTGGTGTGCCACCACTGCCTACTGCTGTCAATGTTGAACTGAAGCCATAACAGATCTCTTTGTCTGATCCTGCATCTACAGATGGTAATGGATTAACTGTTACCACTACCGCATCGGTCTTGGTACAGCCTTTGCTGTCTGTTACTGTTACTGTATAGGTTGTTGTTACAATTGGGCTTACTGTCTGGCTAGCAGTATTAACACCATTGCTCCATACATAGGTATAGCCTGGTGTGCCACCGCTGCCTACTGCTGTTAATGTACTGCTGAATCCGTAACAAATCTCTCTGTCTGCTCCTGCATCTACGCTTGGTAATGGGTTCACCGTTACTTCTACGGCGTCTGTGCTGGTACAGCCTTTGCTGTCTGTTACTGTTACTATATATGTTGTAGTCACTGTTGGACTCACTGTTTGGCTTGCTGTATTAACACCATTGCTCCACACGTAGGTATAGCCTGGTGTGCCACCGCTGCCTACTGCTGTTAATGTTGAACTGAAGCCATAACAAATCTCTCTGTCTGCTCCTGAATCTACGCTTGGTAATGGGTTAACCGTTACTACTACCGCATCCGTGCTGGTACAGCCTTTTGTATCTGTTACTGTTACTGTATACGTGGTTGTCACTGTTGGACTCACTGTTTGGCTCGCTGTATTAACACCATTGCTCCACACGTAGGTATAGCCTGGTGTGCCACCGCCGGCAACTGCTGTCAGGATAGAACTAAAGCCAAAACAGATCTCTTTGTCCGTTCCCGCATCTACATTTGGTAATGGGTTAACTGTTACTACTACGGCATCAGTTCTTGTACAGCCTTTGCTGTCAGTTACTGTTACTGTATAAGTGGTGGTAACTGTTGGGCTAACATTTGTACTTGCTGTGGTTGCTCCATTGCTCCATGTATAAGTATAGGTAGGAGTGCCACCGCTGCCTACTGCTGTTAATGTACTGCTAAATCCAAAACAAATTTCTACATCCGGACCTGCATTTACTATTGGTAAAGGGTTGACTTTGACTTCAACTTCATCAGATCCTGTACAGCCATTGATATCTGTCACTGTAACTGTATAGACTGTAGTAATAGACGGAGACACAGTAATGCTAGCTGCAGTTGAGCCATTACTCCAGAAATAAGAATAAGCTGGAGTACCTCCACTTCCTTGAGCGGTAAGTATTGTAGTTGCTCCTATACAAATTTCTGCATTAGGTCCTGCATTTGCACTTGGTTTAGGATAAACAGTTACTGTTACATCATCTGAATCTTCACAACCATTCTTTTTAACAGTAAGAATATATGATTTTGTTGATGTTGGTGTTACTGTGAAAGACTGACTGGTAGACAACACTGTTGAACTACCATTTTCTCTCCACTCATAAGTTGCACCTGTTACACTTGTTGCTGTTAATGTGGCTGGTTGACCCACACAAACATTTTGGTCTGCTCCTGCATCTGCATTTACAGGGTCATTAAACGTTACATTAACCTGATCGCTTGCTGAACAACCATTACAATCCGTGACTACCAAGGTATAAGTTCCACTGGTATTTACTGTGATTGACTCTCCATTGGTTGCACCTACGATTCCGGGTCCATTCCATGAATAAGTAACAGTATTATTAAATGAATTTGGTGTTGTAAATTCTACAAAATCAACCCTAAAGGCACATTTGCCATTGTCAGAGATCTTTATATATTGAGTTGCTGCTCCTAATGTGTAGCAGAAAGTTTGATAACTTGTATTACTAAATGTTTTCGAAGCCACAACATCAGCGAAATTGCTGTTCGTTGTTGACCTTTGAACTTTCATATCTGACTGTGAACTATTTGAATTGTTGCAGTGCTCTAATTTAGCCCTTACACAAATCTGTGTTCCTGCAGGAACCTGAGTTCCGAAGTTCAAAGTAATAAATGAAGTTCCTTGTCCTGATTTAGTCCACAATTTGGTTCCTGCATTGTCCCCACATATGGTTGACGCACTTGGTGTCTCCAACCATCCACCCTGATCTGCTAATGGATGATTACAATCTGATGTACCCTGAGTACCACAAGATGGAACACCCGTTACCGTTGAGTGAATCATCTCTTCATCTCCCTCACACAATGTAATATCTGCTCCCACATTTACAGTTGGGGTTGGGATGATGGTAACGGCTTTTGATTCAGTGTCAGTACAACCATTGGTATCTGTAACTGTTACAGTATAGCTTGTGTTTGCCGTTACTGTTACTGTTATTGATGATTGAGTTGATCCGTTTGACCAGGCATAGGTGCCACCACCACCTGCTGTCAATGTAAGACTTCCGCCCTGACATACGTTAGAAGGTCCGGTAATTGTTGCTGTTGGACTAGGATAAACAGTTACTGTTACATCATCTGAATCTTCACAACCATTCTTTTTAACAGTAAGAATATATGATTTTGTTGATGTTGGTGTTACTGTGAAAGACTGACTGGTAGACAACACTGTTGAACTACCATTTTCTCTCCACTCATAAGTTGCACCTGTTACACTTGTTGCTGTTAATGTGGCTGGTTGACCCACACAAACATTTTGGTCTGCTCCTGCATCTGCATTTACAGGGTCATTAAACGTTACATTAACCTGATCGCTTGCTGAACAACCATTACAATCCGTGACTACCAAGGTATAAGTTCCACTGGTATTTACTGTGATTGACTCTCCATTGGTTGCACCTACGATTCCGGGTCCATTCCATGAATAAGTAACAGTATTATTAAATGAATTTGGTGTTGTAAATTCTACAAAATCAACCCTAAAGGCACATTTGCCATTGTCAGAGATCTTTATATATTGAGTTGCTGCTCCTAATGTGTAGCAGAAAGTTTGATAACTTGTATTACTAAATGTTTTCGAAGCCACAACATCAGCGAAATTGCTGTTCGTTGTTGACCTTTGAACTTTCATATCTGACTGTGAACTATTTGAATTGTTGCAGTGCTCTAATTTAGCCCTTACACAAATCTGTGTTCCTGCAGGAACCTGAGTTCCGAAGTTCAAAGTAATAAATGAAGTTCCTTGTCCTGATTTAGTCCACAATTTGGTTCCTGCATTGTCCCCACATATGGTTGACGCACTTGGTGTCTCCAACCATCCACCCTGATCTGCTAATGGATGATTACAATCTGATGTACCCTGAGTACCACAAGATGGAACACCCGTTACCGTTGAGTGAATCATCTCTTCATCTCCCTCACACAATGTAATATCTGCTCCCACATTTACAGTTGGGGTTGGGATGATGGTAACGGCTTTTGATTCAGTGTCAGTACAACCATTGGTATCTGTAACTGTTACAGTATAGCTTGTGTTTGCCGTTACTGTTACTGTTATTGATGATTGAGTTGATCCGTTTGACCAGGCATAGGTACCACCACCACCTGCTGTCAATGTAAGACTTGCACCTTGACATACGTTAGAAGGTCCGGTAATCGTCGCTGTTACACCTGGATAAACATTCACTATAACATCATCTGAATCTTCACAACCGTCCTTTTTAACAGTAAGAATATATGATTTTGTAGATGTTGGTGTTACTGTGAAAGACTGACTGGAAGACAACACTGTTGAACTACCATTTTCTCTCCACTCATAGGTCGCACCTGTTACAGTGGTTGCTGTTAAAGTGGCAGATTGTCCTGCACATATATTTTTGTCTGCACCCGCCTCAGCAGTTATTGGGTTATTATAGGTAACTACCATGGCATCGGAGGATGTACATCCTCCACAATCTGTAACCACAAGGGTATAAGTACCACTTGCGTTTACAGTGATGGAAGCGCCATTAGTTGCACCTACGATACCAGGACCACTCCAAGCATAAGTCACTGCATTGTTATAGGTACCAGGTGTAGTGGCTTTAACATAGTCTACCCTAAATGCACATTTACCATTGTCAGATACTTTTATAAATCTTGCATCGCTGGCAAGCGTATAACAGTATTCGTGATAAGTATTGGTACTGAAGGTAACTGAAGCTGTCAAATTCACAAAACCTGATCCGGAACTCAATGAGGCCTGGACTTTGGCATCTGAATTTGAACTGCTAGAGCCATTACAATGCTCCAACTTCATATTCACACAGATAACAGTGCCTGCAGGCAATACTGATCCAAGGTCTAAAGTTATGGAAGAAGTGCCCTGACCTGATTGCGTCCACAATTTGGTTCCGGCATTATCTCCGCATATGGTAGATGCACTTGGCGTTTCTAACCAGCCAGATTGCGCCGCCAACGTGTGGTTGCAATCTGAAGTACCTTGGGTACCACAAGATGGGATACCTGTAATACTGGCATTCACCACCAATTCATCACCCTGACACATGGTTTTATCAGGACCCACATTTACGGTGGCTGCCGGCACTACAGATACTGATTTACTGGCAGTACCTGTACATCCAGATGAATTAGAAACCGTGACGGTATAGCTTGTTGTAGCCGTAGGTGAAATGGTAATTGAAGACGTAGTAGCTCCATTGCTCCAAGTGTAACTTCCCCCAGTTCCTGCTCCACTTGCAGTTAGAGTTATGCTGCTGCCCAGACACACAGAATTAGGTCCTGTAATTGAAGCTGAAGCTGATCCTCCAACACTGACCATTACATCATCCGTATCAGTACAACCTTTTGAGTCTGTAACCGTGATTACGTAAGTGGTGTTGGTTGTTGGATTCACCGTCTTACTAGTGCCGGTTCCACCCGGAGGAGTAGACCATGCAAATGTATATGAAGGTGTTCCATTAGAGGCAGAAACCGTCAATGTTACAGATTGTCCATTACATATATTAACATCATTTCCCGCTGTCAATACTGGTAGAGGATCCACCGTAACTGTAAACTGACTGGTTCCCGAACAACCACTGGCATCAGTAGTGGTAACAGTATAGGTTGTCGTCGTTGCCGGAGTTACGGATTTTGATGATCCAGACCCAAGTCCATTGCTCCATGCAAAGGTATAAGGGCCGACACCGCCTTTTCCTGTTGCGGAAATGGTAGTTGATCCACCCGCACATACCCTATTGGTTCCGGTTAAATCTGCATAAACGGTATAACAAGGACCTGTCAAACACCAAACATCTGTTTTGATCCAATCGCCATTTCCGGAAGCAGCAACGCCAACGTATTTTCCGTTGGCCGGCATTGTTCCAGAAACAGAATATTGTGTCATTGTCGGCAATAAACTATTTACTTCTACACAATCATTATCAATCCAGTTCCAGTTGGCATCAAAATAATCTATACATACCTGATGATATAAAGAAGGATTGTGGGTACCTGCATAAACTGTCATGGTAAATGCCGAACCTGGCGCAAATTGATATGGCACACTTTGTGAAAGCCAGTTTGAACCAGAATTGGTAATCTGGAAGTGACCGGCATTATTTCCCTCTACGGCAGCATATGAGCCTGTAGTGAAGTTACCACCACTTTTGGTCCAGTTATTGGTTCCGTTTTCAAAAGAATGATTTACTATATAATTTTTAATACAAGCACATTGATTCACAGTTACTGTTACCTGTCCACTGCCTGAACATCCATTGACATCAGTAACAATAACTGTATAAGTGGTAGTAGTAGTTGGACTCACCGTTTTGGTTGAACCTGTTCCTAAACCATTACTCCATGAAAAAGTATAAGGGCCTACACCATTTTTGCCTGTTGCTGTTAATGTGGTACTATTGCCATTACAAATGGTTGTTGTACCTGCAAATTCCGGATAAGGTGCCGGACTTAAAGTAATTGAAACTACATTGGATTCTCCATCATAGTTGGTACAACCTACTCTCCTGCTACACCTGAGGAAACATGTTGTTTGAGTCAAGGAAGGAGGATCATAGGTAGCACTGTTTGAATTAGGAATTTCCTGCCATTGGCTATTGTTGCTACCATTGGGTGCTGTACAAGTTGAAGTACTCTTTAACCAGAGGTATTCAATAGTACCTGATCCACCACTTGGTGATGACATGCTGGTCAGCGGTGCCGGATCAAAACTACTGGCACAGGCTGACTGGTTGCTGCCAATGGTACCTCCACTGGTAACGTTAGAACAACTGGTTGTCAAACAAACCTGATCAATTTTTATGTAATCGCCGTTGGCATAACCTTCTACTCTTACATAACTGGTACCTGTAGGTGCAGATGCAGTTATGGTGTAAAATTCAAGATTGCCACCCTGTCCGTCAACATCAAAATCAATTTGTTTTGAATTGGTTTGCAGCACAGCATTGGCTGAATTGTAAAATCGCAATCGCACCTGATGATCATAGGTAGGTACGTGTGTACCTGCATAGAAGGTGAGCGTCAGTGATTGGCCTGCTGTGATACCATTGACTTGCTGCCAAAAATTGGCTGTAGCATTGGTAGCATTGAGAAATGCGTTATAATATCCGCATTGTTCAAATCCCGACCCATGGGTAAATGTACCAGAAGGAGAAGAACTCCAATTGCTGACACTACCCTCAAAACTTGGGTTCAGAACAAGGTTACTCGGACAACTGCAATTCTGTGCATTCAGCTCATTGCCTTGCATACCAAGGCCAACAACCATAATAAACATGGTTATTCTGCCTAGCCAACGTTGAAATTGATTTGAATGCTGAACTTTTTGATTTCCACTTTTTGCGGAAAGTCCAGGGACGTTTGCTACTGCATATGGCAACATAGCAAACTCCCGATTACCAAAAATCGGTGTAAGATGGTTCATTGTGCTTTAAGTTTTAGTTTTTTGCAATGAAAGCAGAGCCACCTTGCGGGTAGACTTTGCATCATTGTTGGCGAAATTAGACAATTCTAAATTCGCACCACCAAGTTACATCCGAAAATCATTGGTATTGTAAAATTCTTTGCAATAAGTTTTCCACAGCATTTAACATTGTACATTAGGTGTGTTTACCACTCTCACAGGCTTTGTGTCACTATGACATAACACATCATATATTAAATTATATAATCATGTTTAAAATATTAATCATCATATTATTGTCTTTAAATTATTCATCAAATTAAATAATAATATAATGTTTATTAAATACCATATCAATTCATTACATGTAGTTATAAAATAACCTGTCTATCACGCTGTAGACTAATTTAATATGCATTTTTATCTTTCTTTTGGACCGAATTTGTCGCTTATTTTACATTCATTTTGCACTAATGACTATAAACAGTCATGCCAAATTTTATTTTGTCAATTAACACTAAAACTTATTTTCTTTATCAATTTACTAAAAAAGCAAAATTCACATAACTGCAATATATAATATGTTATTATTTGTTTTACAATATATAAGATATTAATTTAAAGATTATTGAACGTTGACTTTGGTTTTTTGCTGTTTTTTACTAATTTTGCATCGCAACCAATCTCAATAATAACCATGAAAAAAGTAGCAATACTTTTTATCATCCTTTTTTCCTACTTCTGTGGAAATATTCCTCTCACTGAAAATGAACTCAGGGAAAATGTTGTTATTAGTGCAGCTAAGTTACTGGGGTCGCCTTACAGATCAGGAGGTACCAAAGAAAGTGGATTTGATTGTTCAGGCTTTGTCAGACACGTGATGTCCGAAAACAACATCTTTATTTCCAGAAGCTCATCAACTCAGATAACTGACGGCAAAGAAGTAAAAATAAGTGAAGTCAAACCCGGAGATATTCTCATTTTTAAAGGCGCAAACAGACGCGCCAAAAGACCAGGTCATTCTGGACTTGTACACCATATAGACGAAAATGGCGTAGTTCATTTTATTCACTCAGCTTCCAGTAAAGGTATTACTATTGATAATCTATCCATGGGATACTACAAAAACAGATTTATTGAAGCCAGAGATGTTATTTCTACAGCACTGTTGGTTGAAAAAAACTAAACAGTCTCAAATCTCCCAAATTATACGCATTGGTTTTTGATTCAGTAAGCCTGTTTGCTTTTATCCGCGATTATACGTTTGTTAATTTCTGACATGAATTAACAAAATTGAAATATCACTTGGCGATACACCACTTATCCGGCTTGCCTGGCCTATAGTTTTGGGTTTAATACTGCTCAATTTCTCACGAGCCTCCATTGACATTGCTTGTAACGCGCGGTAATCAAAATCTTCGCTGAGTTTGACGGCCTCCAGTCTTTCAATCTTTTGAACCATTTCCTGTTCTTTTTCTATATAGCCCTCATATTTCATACCTACTTCACTCAATAGCAAGGTTTCTTTGTCATATTTACATACAAACTGTCCAACAAAGTCTACTCTTTTTGCCAAAGTATCAATGTCTACCCCGGGCCGAAGTAATACTGTCTGAAGCTTTACTTTTTGGTTGAGAGGTGATGATTCGATTGATGTAAGATAATCATTGACCTGATCAGGCGAAATGCTGGTTTCTTCAAAAAATTTTACAATCTCTTTTACGTTCTCATTTTTACCTCTTACCCTGTCCATACGCTCTTCCATATAGAGCATGCCCAAATTCGAAGCCAGGGGTGTTAACCTTACATCTGCATTGTCTTGCCGGAGCAAAATTCTATACTCGGCCCTCGAAGTAAACATTCGATAAGGCTCTTTGGTACCTTTATTTACCAGGTCGTCAATTAAAACACCAATATAGGCCTCTGACCTCTTTAATATAAATGGCTCTTTTTCATGGATAGCCAAATGTGCATTTATTCCAGCAACCAGTCCCTGACTTGCTGCCTCTTCATAACCAGTAGTTCCATTGATCTGTCCTGCAAAAAAAAGTCTTTTTACCAGCCTGGTCTCTAAACTTAAATCCAATTGGGTGGGAGGAAAATAATCGTACTCTATTGCGTAACCAGGCCTGAACATCTTCATATTTTCAAATCCCGGTACCATTTTCAAAGCTTTGAACTGCACATCTTCAGGCAGCGATGAGGAAAATCCATTGACATAGATCTCGCATGTGTCCCATCCTTCTGGTTCAACAAATAATTGGTGCCTGTCTCTCTCAGCAAATCGCTCAATTTTATCCTCTATACTCGGACAATACCTCGGACCAAGTCCCTGGATCCGACCGCTAAACATAGGACTTTTGTCAAAGCCCGTTCTCAATATATTGTGAACCAGGTCGCTGGTATAGGTTATATGACATGGTAATTGGCGGTCCGGTTTTGGGGTGTCCGTATACGAAAACCCTACTATTTCTTCATCGCCATCTTGTACTTCCATCTTACTGTAGTCCAGTGAGCGCCCATCAATTCGGGGGGGTGTGCCGGTTTTCATTCGACCTGATTCAAAGCCAAGACCTACCAATTGCTCGGTAATTCCATGAGCCGCTTTTTCACCTGCCCTGCCTCCACCCAATTGTTTTTCACCTATGTGGATCAAGCCATTGAGAAAAGTACCATTGGTCAATACCACCGCTTTACCCTCAATTTCTAGCCCCATTCCTGTGACCACCCCGTTGCATACCCCATCTTTCACTATCAGACCTTTGACCATATCTTGCCAAAAATCGATATTAGGATGGCTTTCCAACATGCTCCTCCATTTTGCAGCAAACTGCATCCTGTCACTTTGAGCACGTGGACTCCACATAGCTGGCCCCTTACTCTTGTTGAGCATTCTAAATTGAACCATCGAATAATCGGTTACAATTCCACTATATCCTCCAAGCGCATCTATCTCTCTAACAATTTGCCCCTTAGCCACACCTCCCATAGCAGGATTACATGACATCTGGGCAATGGTTTGCATGTTCATGGTTACCAGCATGACCCTGGAGCCCATATTGGCTGCTGCCACGGCAGCTTCACAACCTGCGTGACCTGCACCCACTACAATAACATCATACTTTGGAAACAATCGCTACTTATTAAATTATGAAATTCCCCTCCCTACTAGTCGTATAAACGGGGATACAAAGATAATGTTTTTGAAAATCAATAGCTTGCGTTTAACACTCTCAGATTTTTAAAATTCTACCCTAAAATTGAAACTAAACTGGGTATGGCGTCGAGGGGCTGAAAACAATACGGGAGCCGAACTTTGAGGATCTACAACATACAGCCTGGCAGGTGCATTGTCATAAAACATGTTGTACATCAAAATAAAGTCCACATTCTTATTCTGTGTGTCAATGTAATCATCCAAACCAATGGTTATCGATGATTCTAAATCTACCCTGTAATCTTCCCTAATATTCTGAACATCGCCGGCCGACACTGTACTCTGCCATTCCCAGGGCATAGGCATTTTAAAATAGGGCCGTAATCTGAATGACCAGTTATCACTTGGTTTTAAGTCAAGGGTTGGCCTCAACTCCCACCTAACTTTTTGGGTGGGTTCAAACGAATAACTGTATGGTAAAATGCCAGCCGATGTTTCGATACTACCTGTGGTGTTGATTTTTTCTGTCTCCAGAAAGATTCCAAAGAGAATACCAATTCTAAAGCTGGAGAATAACTTTTTAAGACTCAGGTTGCCATGTTTTTGTACACGCTCCAGCGTTTTGACATCATCAAGAGTGACAAAATCCGTATTGTATCTCGCACAATATTGAGAACATAAATTCCAGATTCCCTCATCAGGATCAAAATTATCTGCTGAAAATTCAACCTTATTGATTTTACTTTTGAGGTCATGCCCTCTTTTTGTCAATTTTCCGCTGTACTTGGCCAGGATTATACCTCCTCCCATTTCATATCGCTGCTCCACCCCCAAAAAGGCATCTGAAAATCTCTTTAAAAAAATGAAATTTTCAGTACTCAAACTATCTCCCCATTGTGGGTGATAATTGTAGGCCATATATATATTACTGACATTTTCGCTGAATTTACCATTGTTGAGCACCATACCTATATTTGATGTAAAGGTCAGTTCTCCAGGATAGATACCTCTTGAACCATTGATCCCACCATCAATTTTATAAAGTGTTTGGGTAGCTGCCTGGTCACCACTAAAACCAAAACCGGCCCTGCCGTTCAGTCTTCGTTGACGTTGATCCATTTTATCTAACTCTTTAACACATGACCAAAAATCAGTTATAATGGCTCTTTGTTTTTCATCCGGAAAATTGATTTTATCATTGGGATTCAAGCCAATAAGGTGGTACATTACATCCTGCAGATGTTGAGACCGCAATTGATTAACTGAGAATAATAGAAGTAAAATCGCTACCTGCCTGGCCATGCGTTGCTTTTAAGGATGTTGTGTCCAACTTTAGTGCCAAAATTGGATTCACTTTCTTCCATTAGCGGCATCTAAAGATTAAAATACTGCCACTTATGCAATTACAACCGCACCTTTGCCAACCTGATCCCGTAACAACCTCCCATTTTCGACCATAGGCATAAGCTCATTTGCTATGAAGGAAGACGCTTGTTCTGCCACAGTATCCGGGTACAATATATGAACATTGGGACCTGCATCCAGGGTAAAAAAGATGGGTTGCCTTGTTTCATGCCTATACTCCCTCAACTTTTGGATCACAACCACTGATGCCGGTTGCATCAATAAAAAGGAAGGGTCACTACTCATCATTAAGGCATGGAGGGTAAGAGCCTCTCTTTCTGCCAGCCGACCAAAGGCCTCTACATCTCCATCAGCCAGAATTGCCTTGAGCCTTTTCATGTGATCATTTGCCTGGGCATAGCGGGTGTCGGCGTAGGGATTGGACTCCATGAGCCCGTGACCAGCAGTAGAGGAAACCGATTTTTCTTTATCACTTACAATCAGAATGTCATCGTGATAACTTTTAAAAATCTCGTGGATCTGATCTGTTATGCAAATGGCATATTCGTCACTACTGCCAAGCCAATCTTCGTGCTGACCCCACACTGCCATATCAGGAAAGACTGACCGGCAAGCGCTGCCGCTTCCCAATCTGGAAAGCATGGATACTTTTTGCAGGTCTAAGTCTTCTTTGTTCTCAAACCTTCGTTGCATCTCACAAATGGCCATAGCAACAGCCGACATTCCGGATGCTGATGACGCTATGCCGGAAGAATGGGGAAAAGTATTATGGCTTTTGAAGTGAAAGTCGTAGTCAGCCAAAAAAGGCATTAAATCTTTGATATTATCAAAATAACGATTAATTTTATCTGCAAATAATATCTTTTCTACCCCATCAAGTTCAAACTGAATGCTTCTTTTTATTCCTGATCTAGGGGAAAAGGACAAAGAGGTTTCAGAAACGGCATTTGACAATGTAAAAGAAACAGATGCATTTCTTGGCAATTGCCTCCCATGCTTTCCCCAATATTTTACAATGGCAATGTTTGAGGGACTAACTACTTTAATCATAAGGATGGATCGCTGTTTTGACTGTTGTTTTAAAGTACGTATTACGACTCAGTAAACCTGAGTAAGCTGGCAAATAATAAAACCACTAAGGGTCCATAAAGTTGAGAAAACTGCCCTGCAATCAGGTGAACACTGATGGCTCCCAACATTAACGCAAAAGCAGCCAGAATGGCCTTAGATCTCCATGGCTGGTAGAAAAGACTTACCGCTATGGCCAGTTCGATGACACCAATTATATACATTGACCAGGAGGGCAGTTGCCATTGTTCGAAAGCAGCAACCATAGCCGGAAAAGCAATGAGTTTGAGCATACCTACACCTAAAAATCCAACACTCAAAATGAGTATGGAAATATTCCTGAGTGCCGCTTTTATTTCGTCTGTCACTTTATTTTTTTACAAAGATACACCATAAATATTCCATCGGATAGAAATGCCATTTTCTAATCGGTGGCTGGTCCACATTTCACTTCGCGCTGGCAACTTTAGATCAGAATCGATAATGGAGTCCTATTTAAAAAGAGCCAAATGAAAGGTTTGCAAAAAAGAACTTCCATTTTCATCATTTTTTATTTGTAAATGAACACTTTACATATTGTTTTTTAAATAATCGTCTAAAATTGTCGAAGCTTTGTGTAATATTGCATAAATCTTTAATGTGAATAATGTAATCCTACATTTGGGTTCTAATATAGGTGATCGGTTGACACAGTTGAACAGAGCATTTGAACTTATTTCTACTGAAATTGGACCAATCGCAAAAAAATCATCTGTATTCGAAACAGAAGCCTGGGGTAAACTAGACCAGGATAATTTCCTGAACCAGGCTGCTTTGGTTCACACCTCACTTTCTGCTGAAGATACCTTGCTCAAATGCAAAGACATTGAAAAACAAATGGGCAGTTTCAAAACAGAAACCTGGGGACCCAGAACCATAGATATCGATGTATTATTTTACAATGAATCGATCATCGACAAAGAAAATATTAAAATACCCCACCCAATGATTGAAAAACGAAATTTTGTTTTGATACCATTGATGGAGATAGCAGGTGACATGGTGCACCCGGTATTGGAAAAAACCATAGAAGAATTATACGAAGAAAGTAATGACTCTTGTGAGGTCTGGATCTTCGATTAAAAATAACACCAAAATAGAATAGCCATCAGCCAGGTTTTCCCATATAAATACATTTGTGTAGAAGGTAATATTGGTGCCGGTAAAACCTCTTTTTGCCAACTGATCAAAACCGAATACAACTGCAAACTCATTTTAGAGCAATTTGCAGACAATCCTTTTTTACCTCTCTTTTACAACGATCCCCAGCGATATGCATTTACGGTAGAGTTGTTTTTTATGACAGAAAGGTATAAGCAGTTGCAAAATGAATTGACACAAGACTTGTTTTACGATTTCACAATTGCAGATTATACCTTTGTCAAAACCTTGCTCTTTGCTCGTCAGAACCTTAAAGATGAAGAGTACCGGATGTTTCAGAAAATGTTTAATGTGTTGAGTCAGAATTTTCCCAATCCGGATATCCTGGTCTATTTGCACAGAGATGTAGACATGCTACAGGGCAATATAAAAAAGAGAGGCCGTCAATACGAGGCTACTATTAGTGATGACTACCTCACCAATGTGCAGAATTCCTATTTTGAATACCTCAGAAACATTTTGCAATTTCCGGTTCTTATTATAGATATCAACAACCTTGATTTTCTACATAACCCCAAACAATATCAAACGGTAAAAGACCTGCTTAAAAAAGAATACAGGCCCGGGGTTCACAGGGTTAGTTTGCTAAACTTATAATAAGATTTTAGCGTTTTCCTTTTAAATAAAATTTCTCATTTCAACAAAGCATCAGCAAGATTTCTGCCATTGGTAAGTCTGGGAACCTTATTTTGACCTCCCAGCTTTCCCTGTGATCTCATGTATTCAATAAAACTCCCTTTTTGCAGGGTTCTGAGTACCAATGGTTGCAGAATGCGACCTTCGATCAAGTCTTTATAATAGATGTTTTGTTCCGTCATGGCATGATCCAAATCGCGCGCAAAGGCAGTCGGATCTTGTGGTGCAGATTCAAATTCTACCAGCCATTCGTGGTAAGGCAGGCCACCTTCAGGTGGGTTAACTTGTGGGGCCACCGTATATTCTGTTACTTCAACTCCATGGAGGGCAGCAGTTTTTTGCATGGCCTCATCTACTTCCTTGCCGATGACGTGTTCTCCAAAGGCAGAAATATAATGTTTGACCCTTCCTGTGACCAGCAATTTAAAGGGATTAAGTGAGGTAAATCGCACCGCATCACCAATGTCATAACCAAATAAACCGGCATTGTTGTTCACCACCAATGCATAGTCAATTCCCGTTTGTACCTGTGCAAGATTCAACCGGGTAGCATTGGCATTGCCTGCTTCTGAGAGGGGTACAAATTCATAAAAAATACCACTGTTGGTGGTAAGGAGCAAAGAAGGATCTTTAGGGTCGTCCTGAAAAGCAAAAAAACCTTCACTTGCCGGAAAATATTCTATGCTGTCCACTTTTTTTCCTATCAGCTTTTCTAGCGTAGCCCGGTAAGGCTCATAGTTGACCCCCCCATAAATAAAAAGTGAAAAATTAGGAAAAACCTCCATGATATTTTTTTTGCCTGATACCTGCAGTAATCGCTCAAAATACATTTGCACCCACGGTGGTATTCCTCCTATTACCCTCATATCCTGGTGAATGGTTTCTTTGATGACAGCTTCCAGTTTTTCTTCCCAATCTTCAATACAATTGGTTTTCCAGGAGGGCAGTTGGTTGGTTCTAATCCAGGCAGGTACTTCATGATTGACAATGCCGGACAACCTGCCAGTGGGTACGCCACCTTTGGTTTCTAACTCGGGTGATCCACTCAAAAAAATCATCTTGCCTTCAAAGATTGAAGCAGTGTTTTGGACAGCCATATAATTAAAGATGGCATTTCGGGCAGATCGGATGTGGTTGGGTACACTTTGTTTGCTGACCGGAATGTACTTTATACCCGAGGTTGTACCAGAAGTTTTTGCCAGGTATTTAGGTTGTCCAGGCCACAAAACGCCTTTTTCACCCGAAACAATTCTATCAAAATAATTTTTTAAACCCTCGTAATCTCTGACTGGCACCTGCCTTTTAAAATCTTCATAATTTTTGATCAGATCAAAGTTATGGTCTTTTCCAAAAGCGGTTCTGCCGGCATCTTGCATGAGGTCTTTAAAAATACGACGCTGATCAGCCAAAGCAGACTTGGCATGTTGCCTAACCATGTTAGATATAAATCTGGCTACCGGCAGAAGAATCATTGTTTTGAGAGACATGGTACAAAGATAAACAACTCCCATCCTTTTTTTGTGATTTGCCTTTTGCTTTGTACAATGATCATAACCCACAATTCAATTCAAAATAGAACATTTTAAATTCTGAATAAAATCAATTTCGGAAAAACCAGGCGCTCCCATTTTTCCCAACAATGTGAAGAGTACACTTCAATATTGCAATTAACCGGGAAAGCTGATTTTGCCCATGCTAATGTCAGGCATACCTTCTTTAAACAAATTGCTGCCCAGGCCATCACCCGCTATGCATTCATTGGCTAATAATGCAAAAAGCACCGCTTCTTTGGCATCCGGTTCAACACCCAGTTCATTGGTATTTTTAAAGACTACTTCAGGAAAAGCTTGATGGAGATGTTGCATTAAAACAGGGTTGTGAATTCCTCCTCCACTGCCGTAAACTACCCAACTGTGGATGGAACCCAGACTTTGTATTAATGCCAGCTTAATGCTTTCGGCAGAAAACAGGTTTAAGGTAGCCATCACATCGGCATGACTCAATTCGCCTCCTACCCTGCTAAGGGCATGTTCGAGATAAGTAAGGTTAAACAATTCAGGGCCAATGGTCTTGGGCAAAGGTGCCTTGAAAAAAGGATCTGACAACAGATGCTCAAGCAGAGGGAGGTTAACATTACCAGCAGCAGCTAGCGCACCATTCAGGTCACAGGCCATACCCAGGTGCTTTTGCATATAAGCATCCATCATGGTATTGCCGGGACCAACATCTGTAGAAAAACCGGGTATCTGATCGGTCAACGACGCTGAAGGCAGCCACGTAAAATTGGCAATGCCACCGATGTTGAGCATGACCCTGTTTTCGTGTTCATCACTAAAAATGAGGTAGTCTCCATAAACTGCCAAGGGCGCACCCTCTCCGCCGGCTGCAATGTGTTTGAGCCTAAAATCACTGACGGTAATAATGCCGGTTGCCATTGCCAGATGGTCGCCATCACCGATTTGCAGTGTGGCATTTTCATAGCCAGAATGGGGATGTAAAAAAGCCGGGGCATGGTACATGGTTTGTCCATGACTTGCAATCAGATCCACTTCAACGGGTGAAACCTGCCATTGACGGAGGGTTTCGGCTACCATGTTGCCGTGCATTTTACCAATATAAGAATGAAGTAGTACCAGCAATTCGATATTGCCCTGCTTAACAGAAAAAACCTTTCTCACTTCCTTTCTGAATGCATCGGTATAGGGAAGGGTAGCAAATTTTTCAATTACCAAACGGGTTTGACGACCCACACCACTGATTCTGCACAAAGCTACATCGAGGCCATCCAGAGAAGTGCCACTCATAAGTCCTACAATTCTTCTCTCCGACTTGTTAGCTATTTGCTGTAAAAGGTCAACATGTTTTTTCACTGCTTAACTTTTGCCAAAAATAAGCACAAGCTGCCATGAAAAGAGGGCTTACGTCAAAAAAAGACAAGATGAATGTTAGCAGTTTGATTGGAGACACCGGAATATGCATCCGCTATTTATCACCAAAATTTTATTTGGCTTTTATATTTAAGATTTTAAAACTTTTCATCGAAAAGGCAAGTATTTGGAATTTATTAAAATTAAATGCCGTATTTTTTGATATATCTGAATTAATATTTTGATTTAATACCCTATTTATGACAATATCCGAATCAAATTCGGCTTTAAATAATTTTCTTAGAACCAGACAACAAATATGGTAAAATGTATATCTTTGCACTCCCAATCACAAACTTTTTGCGGGTGTGGTGAAATTGGTAGACACGCCAGACTTAGGATCTGGTGCCGAGAGGTGTGCGGGTTCGAGTCCCTCCACCCGCACTAAAAGAAAAGAGAAGGCCTCCTTCTCTTTTTTTATTTTTAAGACAACGGATCTCATCCATGTTGAACACAACCGAAAAAATAAGCATTAATAATTATAACACATCATTCATCGCAATCCAATGAATATTCAAAAAAACGACCTGGGACAACTGATCTCTAGCATATCCGTCACCTTAGAACCTGCAGATTATTTAAAAAAATATGACCAGGAATTGCAGAGACTGGCAGCCAAAGCCGCTGTAAAAGGGTTCCGCAAAGGCAAGACACCTGTATCTGTCATCAAAAAAATGTATGGTCCTTCTGTTTTTGCAGACATGATTGACAACTTATTCAATAATGCCCTACAGGAGTACCTTGAAAGTGAAAAGATTCGATTTATAGCACAACCCATGCTTTCTGCAGAACAGGAGAGACTGGCTTTGGAGCCTGCCAATAGTGATAAATCCTACACCATTACATACGAAATAGGAGAACTGCCTCCATATACCATAAAGGGAATTTCAGCTGATGACAAATACGATTATTTGTTGCCTTTACCGGGTGAAAACTATATGGAAGAAGAGCTGACTTATCTTGCCCGCAGGCTTGGTAAACTGGAAGAAGTAGAAGATGTAATTGGAGAGGAGCTGATTTATGTGACTGTCACAGAAATGGAAAACGGGCAGGTAAAAGAAGGAGGCTTCAGCAAAGATGTGATCTTGTTCCTTAATTCTATTGAAGATCAGAGTCTTAAAGACCTACTGATGACGAAAAAGCTAGGTGATGTTTTTGAAATCGAGGTTGGAAAACTAGAAAACAAAGATTTTAGCTTCATTAAAAAGAACCTTTTTGGTTTGCCCGATGAATACGATTTGAAAGAAGAAGACGTTTTTCAATACAAGATCAATAAAATCTCTAGATTGAAGCCGGCAGAATTGACAGATGAGTTGATCAAAGAACAATTTCAGCTGGAATCAATGGATGATTTGAAAAAAGAGGTAGAAAAAAGTTTTTATCAATCTCAAAAGCCGAATGCAGATGCATTGTTAAAAAAGGCTGTGATGGACAGAGTACTTGATCAAACCGATATGCAGGTTTCAGAAGCATTTGTGCGCAAATGGTTGGCAAATGTAGAAAAACTGGACCAAGAAAAAATTGAGGCGGAGTTGCCAAAGTTTGTCGATGAGTTAAAGTGGACCTACATCAAAGATGAAATTGCCCGTAATTTTGACATCCAGGTGGGTGAAGAGGATATTAGGCAGGTTGCTTCCAACAGGATCAGGAGTTATGAAATGAACTACGGCAGAATTCCTCAAGACACTGTGAATAAAATTGTAAAAAACTGGTACAGTGACAGAACAGAGCTGTTTAAATTATCTGAAGAGGCAAAAGCAAACAAAATATTCGATAAGCTGTTTACCATTATTCAGAAGGAAGAGAAAAAACTGCCAACTGCAGAATATGAAGCCTTATTTTTAGCTAATGAACAAAAAGAAGCATAATGTTTCCAAAAGACGAATTTAAAAAATACGCAACCCAACACCTGGGCATGAGTACCATGCACCTGGAAAAATACATGGCTGCATCCGTTCCCAATATTACTGGTTTCACACCGCAGGTAATTGAAGAGCGACAAATGAACATCGTAGGTATGGACGTTTTTTCCAGACTCATGATGGATCGCATCATTTTTATGGGTGTTCCCGTCAATGACTATGTGGCCAATGTCATCCAGGCACAGATGTTGTTTTTGGAATCTACAGACCCCAAAAGAGACATCCAGATGTTTATCAACAGCCCGGGAGGGAGTGTAATTGATGGAATGGGAATCTATGATACCATGCAATACGTTTCGCCCGATGTGGCTACTATTTGTACGGGCCTGGCTGCATCAATGGGTGCTGTATTATTGGTGGCCGGCAAAAAGGGAAAACGAACTGCCCTTCAGCACAGCAGAATCATGATCCACCAGCCTTCTGGCGGAATGCAGGGACAGTTTACAGATATGGAGATATCTTATAAACTCATCAAATCTTTGAGAAAAGAATTGTACGACATCCTGGCTCACCACACTGGTAAAACCTTTGAGGACATCGAAAAAGATTCAGAAAGGGACAACTGGATGACTTCCCATGAAGCCAAAGCTTACGGCATTGTTGACGAGGTTTTGGACAGAAGCAACCCCAGAAAAAAAGACCTCTAACCTTTTTGGATAGATTTTTGTTTACCTTTTAGTAAAATCAAGCTAAGTGGCTAAGTTTAAGGAAAATATCAAGTGCTCATTTTGTGGTCGTGACAAAAAAGAAGCCGTGCTTTTAATAGCCGGCATCGATGGTCATATCTGCGAAATGTGTGTTGAACAAGCCTACCACATTGTAAATGAAGAGGTAGCTGAAAAGGGAAAATCGTCGACCAACCAGTTTTCCCTGCCAGAAAATTTTAAGCCACAAGAAATCAAAAACTACCTGGACCAATATGTCATTGGCCAGGATGAGGCCAAAAAGTACTTGTCAGTAGCGGTGTACAACCACTACAAAAGATTGAAACAAAAATCAAAAGACGAGGTAGAGATTGAAAAATCTAATATCATTTTTGTGGGAGAGACGGGCACCGGAAAGACCTTAATGGCCAAAACCATCGCCCGTTTTCTGGATGTGCCTTTTGCCATTGTGGATGCAACAGTATTTACAGAAGCCGGGTATGTAGGCGAAGATGTGGAGTCAATGCTATCCAGACTGCTGCAAGCCTGCGATTTTAATGTAGAAGCTGCCGAAAAAGGCATTGTTTATATTGATGAAATCGACAAAATTGCCCGCAAAAGCGACAACCCATCCATAACCAGAGATGTGTCTGGTGAGGGTGTACAACAGGCCATGCTAAAGTTATTGGAGGGTACTGAAGTCAATGTACCACCCCAGGGAGGCAGAAAGCACCCAGAGCAAAAAATGATCAAAGTAGATACATCTAAAATTTTATTTATTTGTGGAGGCGCCTTTGACGGCATCGACAAGGTAATTGCCAAGAGGCTTAATACCCAGGTGATTGGTTATAACAAAGAAGAGACGGTAGAACTCGATAAAGAAAATTTGTTACAATACATCAGTCACAAAGATCTGAAAGCTTTTGGACTGATACCTGAGTTGATAGGTCGCTTACCTGTACTTACTTATTTAGAACCGCTGGATAAAGTAACCCTGATCAACATCCTGACTCAGCCTAAAAATGCCATTATTAAACAGTACACAAAACTGTTTGAAATCGAAGGAATACAACTTGTATTTACAGAGGATGCCTTGGATTATGTAGCAGAAAAAGCTCTCGAATACAAGTTAGGAGCCAGAGGACTTCGTTCTCTCTGCGAAGCAATATTGACAGATGCCATGTTTGAATTGCCATCTAAGCCTGATACCAAAGAATTTGTAGTAAGCAGGGAATATGCTGAGGCTAAAATTTCAAAGGCTAAGATCAATAAACTAAGGGCAGCCTGATGTTTAACGCCATCTTAACTACTTTTTTACTTTCCCAATAGTCTTGAATAAAACTTCAGGTTATGAAATATGTGTTTTCATTCCTTTTTCTCTCCCTGTCTTTCATGTTGACGGGACAAAAAACCTTTAACAAGGCAACAGACAGTGACCCAAAGGCCAAAAAAATATTGGATGCCCTTAAAAAAGAATACAACGGTTACAAATCCATGGAAGTGGTTTTTGAACTGGTGCTTGAGCTAAAGGGTCAACCCACAGAGACCCAAAAAGGAAAGTTAATCCAGCAGGGCAAAAAATACCAGGTGAGTATCGCCGATCAGGAGATTTATTGCGATGGTAAAGCAGTTTGGCTCTACCTGAAATCAAATAAAGAAGTGCAGGTCAATGATTTTGAAGAAGGGCCTGGTTCTGATGTGATGTCACCAGCTGAAATGCTCAGACTGTATGAATCTGGTCAATATGCTTATGCAATTACCGGAAATGCAGTTGAAAATGGAACCAATGTCACCCAAATTGAGTTTAAACCTTTGGATAAAAACAGCGAATACGCTAAAATCCGACTATCGGTTTCAGAGAAAAACAATAAAGCCAGTAGCATTAAAGTTTTCTCAAAAGATGGGTCCAGATATACACTGGTTGTTAAAAGTATCGTTCCCAATAAGACGTATGCATTCGATGTTTTTGTATTTAATGCGAAAAAACATCCGGGTGTCCACATAGAAGATCTGAGGATTGATTAATAGAACCGTACAATTTTCAGTTTACCAACCGTGCGATTCTTGAACCCGTTTCAGGAATCGCCTTTTTTTTGTATTTATTTGGTACACAGTCTCCTAGGGTAAACCCTGATAAACTATCCGTATTATCCCCGATTTTTAGCCATTTCCCTCGATTAACCGCCTTGTGGCATAATTTTTGAACTCCTTATATATTATTAAGATAACTAATATATTATGGGGCAAATTTTGTATTATTGATTGAATTCGAACTATTATTCTGTTAAATTGAAACAAAACAACTTTTAACACTGTATTATAGAAATGTTAATGTTCTTAATGCCTTGTTAATTGTGTAACACAGCAAACCTAAATGGTTTACTTTTGCGTTCCAATTTGGCAATTTAATAGACCTCAACTCAACACCGATTTTTTTTTGCCCAAAGACCTATTAACTTTTTTGCCATGAACATATTGATTTCAATAAGAAATCTGGTTTTTTTTCTGGTCTTATCTTTTTCTGGTAATCAAAATGCGCCAGCAGCCATAGATAGCTGTCTGGATATAGCAGATCCAGAAATAGAAAAGAGAGTAATGAGCCTTCCGCTGAAGCTGGAGGTGAGGTACAATAGCCAGGTAAAAGAGCAGATATCGTTTTTCATCGAAAAACATAGAGGACTCAGCACTACCCTGCTGGGCAGAGCCCCTATGTATTTTCCTATGATTGAGGCAGCCCTGGCCAACCACGGCTTGCCGGACGAGCTTAAATACCTACCTGTCATTGAAGCAGCCCTGGTACCCTATGTTTCCTCACATGTAGGAGCAAGTGGTCTTTGGCAGTTTATGAAACCTACAGCCCAAATGTACGGACTCAAGGTTACCAATGTTGTAGATGAGCGCAAGGACCCTGAAAAATCAACTCAGGCTGCCATGCATTACCTAAACAGATTGTACAACATCTATGGTGATTGGACCCTGGTTCTGGCTGCTTATAACTGTGGTGATGGGGTTGTCAACAGTGCGCTGAGAAGGACTAATTCCAGAAGTTATTGGGACATCCAAAAATACCTACCCAGGCAGACTCAGGAATTTGTTCCCAAGTTTATAGCCATTGCGTATTTGATGAATTACTACTATCTGCACGAATTAGAGCCTACCCCACTATCTGATGATTTTGTGTACACCGC
>JAGNSQ010000157.1 GCA_017987975.1 Saprospiraceae bacterium | reverse complement strand
TCTATTGGTGTTAGGTATGTTATAATTGGTCATTCTGAAAGACGTCAATACTACGGAGAGCATGAGGCATGGATACTTGAAAAAATGAATGCAGCATACCGAAACGGCATTCATGCTATTTACTGTTGCGGAGAACCACTTGAAGTAAGAAAGGCCGGAGATCACAAATCATTTGTGAAAAATCAAATGGAGGGATCGATTTTAAATCTCTCTTTAGAACAATTAACGTCAACGGTTATCGCTTATGAGCCGGTTTGGGCAATTGGCACTGGTGAAACGGCTACTCCTGCTCAGGCACAGGAAATGCATGCCTTTATAAGAGCCTGTATAGCTGAACGATTTGGAGATGACGCTGCGAATGATATTAGCATTCTGTACGGGGGATCTGTGAAAGCATCCAATGCTACTGAATTGTTTCAGATGGCTGACGTAGATGGTGGTCTTGTAGGAGGTGCTAGTTTGATTGCGGAAGAGTTTATCAGCATCGTCAAGTCACTCGGTTCAATTTAAAGAAAAATTAAGTTTAACCGGGGCCCATTCCATAAACATGAGCTCTGTATATTCATAGTCCATGTACCTGGTTAATGGCAGTTTTTCGATATAATGAATGAGTTCGCTCTCACTTTCACTTTTAACCATGATCCATACCTTGCTTCTGTCCTGAGCTACTGTATAACTTAGAAAAATGTCTTTATAAATAAGCTCATGTACAATTTTTCTGTGCTCAGGTAATTGGGTTATAAATTCATCATATGGAATATGATGAACTATCAATTCTACCATATATAGCTTGGTAGCCATGTTATTTTTTGAAAATTAGGTAAGAAAAATCAAGGTCAAGTTGCATCGAAAGAGTAGAGAATCTTCTAAACTGAACTCTAACCTCAATATCTAATCTATTGTCTTCAATGAATTCTGAAAAATCAGCAAGGCCATTTAAAAGTTTCAGCTCACTAAGATTGCGTAAAGGAATCTCTTCTAAGTAAAACATTTCTTTTCGATAGTTTTTATCTGTCTGGGAGACAGCAAAAACAGATATCCTTTCAATATCAGAAAAATCAACACCTCCAAGACGACTAAATAATCTTGCACTACCGCCACTAATTTCATCAATTTCTGAGGTGTCTAACTTGTTGATTTCAAGTGTTTCATCTAAAAAAAGATAAACATCGTCGATTCTAAAATAATGTGATTCTATATTGTTGAGACCGGCAGGTACATTGAAAGAAAGGTTTAATTTTCTTTCAATGTACTCTCTATCATCACCTGTGCAGCCACCTAATATAATCAGCCAGCCCAGTAGTAATATAAATCCCGTTCTCCTCATTTTGACTTTCTCTTTGTTATCAAACGTCTAAAACAAAAAATTGATTATCATTTTATCGTTTCTTTTTGGTGAAAGCCTGCAGCCATTCTAACACAATAATAAGGATAATTGCCCCGGTAACGGAGCTTACAAGATTTGACAGAATTTTATTTTGTATATCAAAATTCAACCAATCAAAAACCTTATGACCTATCAGCCCTCCTAAAATACCAATTACGATGTTTCCTAAAAATCCAAATCCATCGCCCCCCAATATCCTGCTGGCTACGTAGCCACAAATAGCGCCATAAATAATGGTCCAGATCAATTGTATATCCACTGCTTATTTTTGTATGGCGAATCTAGTGCTCAATGATTGGTTATCACCGGTAAACTGAATAAAATAAATACCATTTTTTAAGCTGCTCACATCAATTTTTGATTCATCTGAGCTTCCTTTATAAAGGGTATTTCCCAAAATATCAATAATGGCCAAATCATAATGTGCAAAAGAATTGTTGTTGATATTCAACTCATTACCTGCCGGATTTGGATAAATGACAAACGTATTTTCTTCAACGGCATTAACAGATGCAGGCAATCCTATTAGTTCTGCCCTGGGACCTTCCAACATGGATCGCATCATGTTGATTTGTCCTTGGGAAAACATATTCATACATTCTTCTTTAGAATAATCCATGTAATTTTCAATCATGTCTGGAAGTTGTGTAGCTATTTCACTACATGTATTTTTGGTAAACAGACTTTCGCAACTTATTCCGGGATCTTCAGCTTGCGAAGAGTCATCAGCATCTGGTGTATCCGCAATGCCATCATCAACAGTACAATCTCCGTCACCCCAAATGTGTCTCAAACCCAAATAGTGTCCCACTTCATGCGTGCAAGTTCTGCCTTTGTCATTGAGTCCAGCCAATGAACCAATTCCAGGATTGTTGATTCCAAAAACCGGGTAATGAATAACAACTCCATCATTCACTTCATAACCCTCTGGCAGTGAGCCGGGAGGGAAAAGCGGTGCTCCAACGGGAGGATAAGCAAAGCCCAGGACAAAAGGCACTTGTTCACCCAATACATCGAGAGCAAGATTACAAACCCAAATATTCAGGTATTTTTTTTGATCCCAGGGATCCGTTCCTCCTTTATCTGCATATTTAACATCGTCAATGCCGCCCAGGATATTTTCAAAGCTGGCTCCATTGGCTTCAAAAAAAGCCTGCAGGCACTCCATGTTTTCTTCGATACTGGCTGGATCATTGAAGTCGACTCCGCAGGCAATCGAGGCCTGAAATAGCAATAAAATATCAAACTCAATGAATGATTTTTTATTGGTTTTTTTTCGGGTGATTCCAGATGTAGGGTTGCCATTGGGGTCGGTATCAGCAAGATAGAATTCAATCATGGCATCTCCGGCAACTCCTTTAAAAATTTCTCTTGTTTTTGATGCATCTGAATTTTGTCTTCTAAAATCCTGATTTAATATGTCTATTTGACTTCTCACGATAGCATCCGATACATTTTCAATGGCAGTATTGTATACCACATGAACCACCACGGGAATGCGGTATACATCATTTGACCTTGAGGCGTTTTTATCACTGGGTTTATGTAGATGATCTATAATACCAGGGTATTTTTCAATCAAATGCTGGCGATAGGGATGATCTCCACATTTTAATATCTGAGCCTGGCTTGTTTGTAAAGTGATCAGAAACAGCAAACTTGCAAAAAGGGTATTTTTCATTACTTGTTAAAAATTATAAATTGGGTAAAAAAATGAAATACTAAAAAGTTATCTTATCGGGAGGGTCTTTTTTCCGCTTTAAGTAATTTGGCCTGGAAACCATTGTCTTGGTAGGTAGTTTTTCCCATCATGATCATCACACTTTGCATAAGTTTGAGTTCATATTCTTCTGGCTTAACATTTTCATTTTCATTGACCAAAAGCAAAAGATGAGTATCATTGTCGTAGTGATAACGGCCTCTTCCTTTAATTTCATTGTAAACACCCATTTCGAAAGTGCCATTTTCTGAAAAATCAATCCAATGGCCGGCATATTCACCTGGCTTGGACATTGCTCCTTCTTTAAAAGCAGCTTCATATTCCCATACACCCACATCAATAATGGCATGTTTTTCAGGCTTGTTTTCTAGTCGATAGGCTAAAATTGCGGATGCCTGTTTATGCAGTTGCACAATTTGGGTAGCTCCCATCGTCTTTTTTCCGCTGGTTTGCATTACCGTATCCTGAACCACTTTTTTGGTTTCTGTAGTAATTGGATCTTTGGCTTCTTTGCAAGACATGGCTATACAAATTGAACAAAGACATGAAATCAAAAAAACTCTCATATTTATTTGATTAATTTTGTAGCTCAAAGATAGGTATGTTGGATCATTTCCAAAGATTTCTTTACACTGAAAATTTAGACCCCAAATCAGATACCATTCTAATTGGTATATCTGGAGGAGTAGATTCTGTAGTTCTGGCTCACCTTTTCATTAAATTTGAGTTTAAAATTGCCCTGGCACATGTAAATTATGGTCAAAGAGGGGTTGAAAGTGATAAGGATGAAGAACTGGTTCGTACAATTGCCTCTGCATGGGGCGTTACTTCGCACATAACTATGTTTCCCGATGATTCTGATAATATGGGCAATTTTCAGGAAAATGCAAGGAATTTCAGGTATCAATGGTTCGACTCCCTGGTCAAAAAGTATAGATATAAGTATATTGCAGTTGCACATCATGCCGATGATCAGATCGAGACTTTTTTAATGCATTTGATGCGGGCTTCGGGTGTCCATGGTTTATCTGCTATGCAACAAAATAGGGATCGATTGATCAGACCCCTCTTGTCAATGTTTAAAGAAGAATTTTATGCTTATGCTGAACGGGAAAGGCTTGAATTCCGCGAAGACGCATCTAATCAAAATTCACGATATCGCAGAAATTACTTACGAAACGAGGTGATCCCACATTTGGTAAATGGGTTTCCCAACGCCAAAACAAATATCTTAAAAAGTATAACTCTTATCAATGAATCTGTTGCACTTACAGAATGGCTAATTGAAAATTCGACATTTCAAAGGCATGATTACAATTCACAGCTTATTGATATTGCAGCTGTAGGAAAATCACCTGATCCAATTGAATTATTGTTTTGGATAATGCGCTCTGCCTTATTTACAATTTCTCAACTTACTGATATATGGAAGGGAAAGCCTGGAGCAAAAATTGAGTCAGGCTCGCATATGGCCATTCGTGAGCAACGGTACATTCGATTTTTTGAGAATTCAAGCTTGCCTGAACCATTTGAGATTCAGGTTTCTGATTGGGGGGAGTATGTTTTACCCCATGCCAGAATTTTGGTATCCAACAGTCCAATACCAAAGGCTGATCATTGCCAATATTTTGAATTGAGATTCCACGAAAATAACCCGTTTCCTTTGACACTTCGACGTAAAAAGTCAGGTGATATTTTTAAGCCAAAAGGAATGCAGGGTAAAAGTAAGACCGTTAAAAAATATTTGTCGGATCAGAATTTAGATTTTTGGCAGCGCAATAGGGTAGTAATCATAGAAACCAAAGGCATCATTGCAGGCCTGCTTCCACACAGAATTTCACATTTATTTGAAGCGACTCAAAATGACAATCGTGTGTATGTAAGTTTTACTTTTTTATGAGTTATATCAGTGATTTAAACTGAAGTCTGCTGCCATGACCTGGCTCTAAAAAACTACCATTGCTATAAATGGCTTGTCCGTTAACAAAGGTATGTTCAACTTGGCCTTTGAAAGTGTATCCCTCAAGTGGTGACCACCCGGCTTTATAATAAATATTGGATTTGTTTACACTCCACTCTTTATTAGGATCGACTATAACAATGTCTGCAAAATATCCTTCGTTGAGGAAGCCGCGTTCTGGAATTCTAAAACAAATGGCAGGATTATGACACATTTTTTCAACGAGATCAGTAATTTTCATTTTTCCCTCATGTACCCATTTGAGCATCATAACCAGACTGTGTTGTACCAAAGGAAGACCGGATGGGGCCTTACTATAAATCTGCTGTTTTTCTTCCCAAGTGTGGGGAGCGTGGTCGGTGGCAATTATGTCAAGCCTTCCTTCCATCAATGCTTCAAAGAGGGCTGAAGCGTGTTGATCGGCTTTGATGGCCGGATTGCATTTGATTTGGTTGCCCAATCGTTCGTAATCACTGGCTGTAAACCAGAGGTGGTGTACGCAGACCTCTGAAGTAATTTGTTTTTGATGAAGTGGGATCCCGGTGTCAAAAAGAGCCAGCTCTTGTAAAGTTGATATGTGTAGTATGTGCAAACGGGTCTTGTATCTTCTGGCTAAATTGACTGCCAGAGATGAGGAAAGTAAACATGCTTTTTCATTTCTAATCTGGGGGTGATGGCTTGCATTTAATTGATCACCCCAAAGGTGATCAAATTTCTGAAATCGCTCTTTAATGGTGTCTTCATCTTCACAATGAGTAGCTATGAGTGTAGGCACATTTGCAAATAATTTTTCGAGAACAGGTACATCATCTACCAGCATATTACCGGTACTGCTACCCATAAAGATTTTTAAACCACAAACTTTTGTAAAATCCTGGGCCATTACTTCATCGTAATTTTCATTGGTGGTGCCCATGAAAAACGAATAATTACACCAGGAATTAGTGGCAGCTATGTTGTATTTATCTTCAAGTAAACTTCGTGTCACGGCTGCAGGTTGGGTATTGGGCATTTCCATAAATGAAGTCACTCCTCCTGCCACAGCTGCTTTACTTTCTGAATAAATATCAGCCTTGTGCGTTAGTCCGGGCTCTCTGAAATGTACCTGATCATCAATTATGCCAGGCATCACCCATCTGCCTTCTGCGTCGATTTCTTTTCCGGCACTTTCAATTATGCCCCCTACTTTAGAAATACGACTGCCTTCGATCAATAGGTCTCCTTCAATGATGCTACCATCGCTGATCAACATTCCGTTTTTTATGATCACTCTCTCCATCTCATCTTTTTTTTAGTATTTCAATAACCCTATCTGGATAGTCACTTATAATACCATCTACCCCCATGTCAATGAGGGTGGAAATGGATAGACTGTCATTAACGGTCCACGGCACAAGTCGGATATGGTTCTTATTCAACTCCTCCACCATTGTGCGATTTACAAGTTTATAAGCTGGGCTATAAGCAAAAGGTTTATGGTTCAGCTTTTTTAAATTGTCGGTTAAAGA
>JAGNSQ010000156.1:5376-6584 GCA_017987975.1 Saprospiraceae bacterium | reverse complement strand
GGTATTTCATTTAGATTCTGGTGATTCAATCCAAAGCTACGTTTATTATTCTGATAACAAAAATTTTGGAATGTCTGCTGAAAGACCTACATTTACAATAAGTATTGAATAGTATGAAAATTTGTATAAAATTCTCTTTTATCGCCTGTTTCCTGGTACACAATTCTGCTTCCCTCCATTCCCAATCCATTCCGATCAAAAATAAGTCGTTTGAAGGTTCCCCATGCAATAACTCAAAATATCGTGAAAATTTCGAATTAATGAGTTGGTACGATATTGGTGATTCATTGGAGTCACCTCCAGACATCCATCCTTGTAATCGCTTTGGTGTAACCCAAAAACCTTCCGATGGCAGCACCTATCTGGGTATGGTGGTGAGAGAAAACAATACCACAGAAAAAGTGTATCAACACCTTTCTTCTCCACTTAAAAAAGGAAGACTATATCAATTTACCGTCGACTTATGTCAATCTCTCTCGTATGAAAGCCATAGCAGAATTTCGGGAAGACCTTTGAATTATACCATTCCCACTTGTCTAAGTATAGATGGCATTACGGCAACAAAAGAATTGGTTCAAAACCTCTACACCACAGAAGCAATTACTAACAAGGAGTGGCAAAAATATACCATCCGGTTCATAGCCCATCAAGATATAGACTATCTGATGTTATCGGCCGCTTATGAAGAACCCTGTGTTGAAGCTTATGGTGGTCATATCCTGTTAGACAATATGAGCGACATAGAGCCCATTACCTGCAACCTCAAAGAGTCCGGATCCTCTTTAAAAGAGCTGATTTTTGGAAATAAAAAAATAACCAAGGATACCTTACGCCAATGCGGCTATTGGGTAACCTACATACGATATGGCGCCATCCGACATTCAATTTATTCAAAAGGAAAAAATCACTTTTATTTCCTGAACGATGAAAAAGGAATTCCAATGCTCTACAAAGTGATATTGGGAAGTGAAGATGGTTTATTACAAGGTCAGATCCAAATAGGAGCATCCCCATCAAGTGTGGAGAATTGTGTAACAGAAAATGAGGTAATCAATGGCGAATCCTACCTCAGTTCATCCACGGAACTGGGTAAAATTTCTTGGGATAATGGCAAAATTTCACGAATTTACGGCTATTGGTCTTATTGAATTGATTGCATTTTTTTGAAACTGAAAATTGTCCGTTTATTGTGGTTCGCGATGAATCGC
>JAGNSQ010000156.1:0-5276 GCA_017987975.1 Saprospiraceae bacterium | reverse complement strand
GTAAATCGGTAAATCAGTAAATCGGTAAATTATCCCAACCTTCCGTATATTTACAACCATTCAAATTGGTAATTATGAAAAAAACCACCACATTTTATCTATTGGGTTTATTACTCCTATTCACCCAATTAATCCAGGCGCAGGCCGTGCACGACTCGCTTTTCAAATCCGTAAAATGGCGAAACATAGGCCCGCACAGAGGGGGTAGGTCGGTGACAACCTCGGGGGTGAGCAACAATGCGATGACCTATTACATGGGGACTACCGGGGGAGGACTCTGGAAAACGGAAGACATGGGCATCAGCTGGAGTAACATCAGTGATGGCTATTTTAAAACAGGGTCTGTGGGCGCTGTGGCGGTGTCAGAAAGCGATAACAATGTGGTCTATGTGGGCATGGGAGAACACGCGGTAAGAGGGGTTATGACCCACCATGGTGATGGGGTTTACAAATCAACGGATGCCGGTAAGACGTGGAAAAAAATGGGGCTGGACCTCAGTCAGCACATCTCCCGCATTGTAATCCATCCTACCAATCCGGATGTTGTGTATGTGGCTGTACAGGGTGCACTTTACAGCAAATCAGAGCAAAGAGGCATTTTTAAATCTACCGATGGGGGTCTGACCTGGAATAAAATCTTATATGTAGATGACAAAACGGGCTGCGCTGAGCTGTCTATGGATGCTACCAATCCCCGCATCCTCTACGCTGCCATGTGGGAGCATGGTCGGCTGCCCTGGAAGGTGATCAGTGGTGGGCCGGGCAGTGGCTTGTACAAATCAGTAGACGCCGGCGCTACCTGGGAAAAATTGTCGGAGGGTCTGCCTAAAGAAATGGGTAAGATGTCGATCGCGGTATGCAGGTCGAACCCTGAAAAAGTATATGCGCTTATTGAAGGGGATTCTCCCAAAGAAAATGGCGGCCTTTTTGTGTCTGACAATGCCGGCAAAAGCTGGAGCCAGGTGACCAATGACCACCGACTGGTGCAGCGTGCCTGGTATTACATTGAAATGTTTCCCGATCCGCAAAACGACCAGATCGTATACGTGCTTAGTGCTACGGCATACAAATCCATCGACGGAGGTAAGACCTGGGAAGCCTTGTCTGGCACCCATGGCGACTACCACGATCTGTGGATCAACCCCAAAAATCCGGCCAACATGGCCATAGCCGATGATGGTGGGGTGGCCATTACTTTTAACGGCGGTAAGAGCTGGAGCCAACAGGAAAATATACCTACCGCCCAATTTTATCGCATCAATACCGACAACCTGTTTCCATACAACATTTATGGTGGACAGCAAGACAATACCTCTGTTAAAATTGCGAGCAGAGAATTGGGTAGCAGCTCAATTAGCACCGAAAGCTGGACCTATTCAGCGGGCGGTGAATCGGCCTTTCTGGCCTTTGATCCCAACCAACCCGATAAGGTACTGGGGGGCAGCTACCAGGGCACCATTGAGGTGCTTGATACCAAAGCAAAAGGGGGTACCAACATCATGGCCAGTCCGATACAGTACCTGAGCATGGATGCCAAAGAAATGAAGTACCGCTTCAATTGGAACGCACCCATCATCTGGTCACAACACGAGCCGCATACCTTTTACCATGGGTCACAGCTGCTGCTCAAAACCTCCGACTGGGGTAGGACCTGGAAAGAAGTTTCACCCGACCTCACCCGCAATGAAAAAGACAAACAAGGCAAGGGAGGCGGCCCCTACACCAATGAAGCCGTTGGTGCGGAAAACTATGGCACCCTCAGTTATGTCATGGAATCGCCACACGAAAAAGGTGTGATCTGGACCGGTAGTGATGATGGTATGGTGTACCTCACCCGCGACAATGGCAAAACCTGGAACAATGTAACACCGGCAGGATTAAAAGAGTGTCTGGTCAACGCAATAGAGGTTTCTCCTCACAACAAGGCAACCGCCTACATTGCAACTACCAGATATAAGTTCAACGATCATACACCGGGGCTCTACAAAACAGATGACTATGGCAAGACCTGGACCGCCATCAACACGGGCCTGCCGGGCAATGCCTTTACCCGGGTGGTAAGAGAAGACAAGGTGCGAAAAGACTTGTTGTATGCCGGCACAGAGCTGGGCTTTTACATTTCATTTGACGGGGGCAAAAACTGGCAGGCATTACAGCTCAATTTACCCATAACCCCGATTACCGATTTGAGGCAACATGGTGATGACCTCATTGCCGCCACCTCCGGCAGGTCGTTTTGGATTTTGGATGATCTGTCTCTCTTCCGACAATGGAATGGTATGCCCAAACAACTAAACATGATTACTCCTGAAGACAGCTACCTGGCCAACGGGGGCAGTGCCCTCAATAAAACCGATGATGAGTTTAAAGGTATGGGGTCAACCACTGGCATCAATCCGGCCAATGGAAGCGTCATCTACTATACCCTTCCGGAGATAGTAGAAAAACAAGAAGTAAAACTCCATATCAAAGACGCGAGTGGCAGACTCATTCGCAGCTTTAGTTCAGTAAAGGACAGTACCTATAAAAAGTGGGAAGGAGGTCCGCCGGAGGATCCCACACTGTCTGCTAAAAAAGGAATCAATCGTTTTGTATGGAACCACCGCCACCCCACCCTGCCCGGCATTCCTGACTGTTATTTTGAAAATAGCTTTTCAGGTCACAAAGTGGTGCCTGGTGTCTATACCCTGGAGCTGACCTATAATGGCATATCCGTCACAACGCAGGCTCGCGTTTTGGCCAATCCTTTGTATGGGGCTACTACAGCCGATTATCTGCAATACGATGCAGTGATGACCGAAATGGAAAACAACGTGAGAGACATGCACAACCGGGTGAACACCCTGCATAAACAGCGTCTGCAATTGGATGAATTGCTGAAACAACTGGCATCCCAAAATGCAATGGCAGATGTCATTAAAGAAGGACAGGAACTGTCAGCCGACATGAAAAAATTTGATTTTGACATGGTGCAGCGCCTCTCAAAAGCGTATGATGATGTTGAAAATTTTCCCAATAAATTTTCTTCCAATTACATGTACATGATGAATATGACCGAGAGCGATATTCCACAAGTCAATCAGGGAACCATAGAATTGAAAAAAACAAACGACGTCTTGTGGGAGCTGCTTAAAAAAAGATCGCAGGAGCTCATGGAAGTGCGGATTCCAGCCTACAATCAAAAACTTTTTGCCAAGGGCATTGGAGGTATTTGGACAAAATAAAAAACCATAAAAAAAGGTTCAGCTGTTAACTGAACCTTTTTTTTATTCTGCTTCTACCAACATCTCCTCTGGTTCTTCTTCCAGAGGGGCAACATCATCCAATTCTACCTTCAGGTTTTCGATGATAAACTCCTGGCGCTCCGGCGTGTTTTTGCCCATGTAGTAATTGAGTATATCTTCTATGTTGGTCTTGTCTTGTAAGATCACGGGATCGAGGCGAATGTCTTTACCAATAAAATCTTCAAATTCATTGGGACTGATTTCTCCCAATCCTTTGAATCGGGTAATTTCGGCTTTGCCCCTCAATTTTTTGATGGCCTCTTGTTTCTCTTTTTCGCTGTAACAGTAAAATGTTTTCTGCTTGTCTCTTACCCTAAACAGTGGCGTATCCAGGATATAGAGGTGGCCTTGCTTTACCAGATCGGGGAAAAACTGAAGGAAAAAGGTAAGCAACAAGAGTCGGATGTGCATACCATCCACGTCGGCATCGGTTGAGATCACAACGCGGTTGTAGCGCAGGTTTTCAATGCCATCTTCGATGTCGAGGGCGTGCTGCAACAGGTTGAGCTCTTCGTTTTGGTACACCACTTTTTTGGTCATTCCATAACAGTTGAGCGGCTTACCCCTGAGGCTGAATACAGCCTGGGTTTCTACATTTCGTGCCTTGGTAAGAGAGCCACTGGCAGAATCTCCCTCTGTGATAAAGATGGTAGATTCGAGTCTTGATTCTTCCGGATATTTTTTATTGGTCTCGTTGAGGTGAGCTCTGCAATCTCGCAATTTTTTGTTGTGGACCGCTGCTTTTTTAGCCCTTTGGTTGGCTAGTTTTTTGATTTCAGAAATCTCTTTGCGCTCTCTTTCACTTTGCTGCAATCTGCGCAGTATGGCATCGGCAACATCTTTGTTTTTGTGTAGGTAGTTGTCGAGGTTCTTTTTTATAAACTCGGTTACAAAAGAACGGATGCTGACACCTTCTGGTGCCATGTTTTGAGAACCAAGTTTGGTCTTGGTCTGTGATTCAAAGACGGGTTCTTCAACTTTTAGAGATATAGCTCCAATGATGGAAGCCTGGACATCTCTGGTGTCAAAATTTTTATTGTAAAATTCTCTCAGCGTTTTAACGATGGCTTCCCTGTACGCCTGGAGGTGGGTACCCCCTGCGGTGGTATTTTGTCCGTTGACAAATGAGTAATACTCTTCACCATATTGCTGGCCGTGGGTCATTACCACTTCGATGTCTTCGCCTACGAGGTGGATAATGGGATAGCGCAGGGTTTCAGGATCTGTTTTCCTTTCCAGCAGGTCTAACAGACCATTTTTTGAAACATAGGTCTTGCCATTAAAATTGATCTTTAAGCCTGCGTTGAGGTAGGCGTAATTCCAGATCTGGTTTTCAATGTACTCGTGTCTGAACTTAAAATGTTTAAAGATGCTATCATCCGGAGTGAATTCAATGAGGGTTCCATTGGTTTCATCACTCTTGATGATTTTTGACTCGTTGATCAAATCTCCTTTTGAAAATTCAGCTATTTTGGCCTGGCCTTCTCTAAAGGCGGCTACTTTAAAATACGAAGACAGTGCATTGACTGCCTTGGTACCCACCCCATTGAGTCCTACCGATTTTTTAAACGCTTTTGAATCGTATTTTCCACCGGTGTTGATTTTGGAAACGCAATCTACCACCTTTCCGAGTGGAATACCCCTTCCGTAATCGCGGATACGAACCATGCCTTCGATGATGGAAATATCGATCTGTTTGCCATTGCCCATGACATACTCATCAATAGAGTTGTCGATCACCTCTTTGAGCAAAATGTAAATGCCATCTTCAAAAGAAGAGCCATCCCCCAGCTTGCCGATGTACATACCGGGACGCATGCGGATGTGTTCTTTCCATTCAAGGGTGCGTATATTGTCTTCGTCGTATCTGATCTCTGCCATTGTCAATAGGGATAATCTGCAAAAATAACCATTAATGCAGGAATGCTGTAAAAAACATATATATTTTCCTTATAACTTGTAAATAATTAAAATGCAGATAATTATTTACCC
>JAGNSQ010000046.1:15249-25115 GCA_017987975.1 Saprospiraceae bacterium | reverse complement strand
AGCAACTTTCCTCCTTCTTTTTTTGCTTTTTCAAGAGCAGCCATATAATTTTCAACAGCCTGGGCATCGATGAGCGGACCTACGTGGTTGCGTGCATCCAGTGGATTGCCTATGCTGATTTGTTTATAAGCTTTTACCAGCTGTGTTTTTACTTTGTCATATATATCTGCATGTACAATCAATCTCCTGGTAGAGGTGCATCTCTGACCAGCCGTTCCTACTGCACCAAAAACGGTTGCCGGCAATACCAGTGATAAATCGGCAGATGGGGTTACAATCACGGCATTATTTCCTCCCAATTCCAATAAACTTTTTCCAAGTCGCGCAGCTACTGACGAGGCAACAGCCTTGCCCATTCTGGTGCTACCTGTTGCAGAAATAAGAGGAATTCTATGGTCGTTTGACATCTTTTGTCCCAAGGTATAATCGCCTGTAACAATACAACTTACTCCTTCCGGTACATCATTTGCTTTTAATACTTTGGTGAGCAAGGATTGACAAGCAACGGCACAGAGTGGCGTTTTTTCACTGCCCTTCCACACCACTACATCGCCACAAACCATGGCAATCATAGCATTCCATGACCAAACGGCAACCGGAAAGTTAAATGCGGAAATTACACCAACGACACCCAGTGGATGCCATTGCTCATACATACGGTGTGAGGGACGCTCAGAATGCATAGACAAGCCATACAACTGTCTGGAAAGTCCTACTGCAAAATCACAGATGTCTATCATTTCCTGTACCTCACCAAGACCTTCCTGGAGAGACTTGCCCATTTCATAAGAAACCAATCTTCCGAGGTCATCTTTGTGGGCCCTCAGCACATCTCCATATTGGCGAACGATTTCTCCTCTGCGGGGAGCCGGCCAGGTTTTCCATTCATCAAAAGCAGTGGTGGCAGCCTTCATTATTTTTTCATAATCTCCTTCTCCGGTCACACTTACCTTACCAATTTCTTTGCCGTCAACCGGCGAATAAGAAACGATTACTCTTTTGCTGGAAAATGACTTTTGTCCTGACCATGTTCCCGGATTGGTCGCACCCAAGCCGAGTCTCTTTAAAAAACTTGTATTCATGAATTAAATAAATTGTGGTTGTAATAATGAAATAAGTTCCAATCAGATTGCCGATGCTAAGGGCAGTGGAAAAACCTATTTCTTTACTTAAAAGGCTGCAAATGTACACTTTGTTCGCCAGATAAAGGTGATTTTAGTAACATTAGCGGACATCCTGATAGAAAATATAATATCGATTTTTTGACATTTCTTATCAAAATATTATTTTTAGGGACTAATCTTGTTTTTAATATGAAATTCTATTCAGTTATCCTTGTTTTTGCCATATTTTATTTGGTTGTTCCAATCGTAGCTCAAGTCAAGCCCACCGTGGTTACCTCAGAACAATCGGCTATTTTTGGTGTGCCTTCAAAAATTAGTCACCCCTGGAAGTCAAGGATATTAAACTATACTTCTTCAGAGCATGCCTATGCAGTGCCTACGCAGGAAATTCTGGATGCTAAAAAGAAGATTTGGGACCAAAAGCGACCCGGACAAAATACAACTCCTTCGATTCGATCAACTGAGAAACCAAAAGTGGGCATCAATTTCAGTGGCAACATCCAGGGCAGCAATGTGCCCCCGGATAACAGTATGGCAATCTCAACCAATGGTTTCATTGTTTCTGCCATTAACTCCAATATCATTTTTGCCAACAGTGCAGGAAAGGTAACATTCACTCAGACACTGGCAGATTTTTATACCTTGTTGACCATTGGTTCCGGTGTATATGACCCCAGAATAATTTACGATGCGCAATACAATCGTTTCATTGCATTAGCATTGCATGGCAACACGCCTCAAACCACCAAAATTGTAATCGCATTTTCTAAAAATGAAGACCCTGCTGCCGGATGGTATTACTACAATGTAGATGGCAACCCTCTGGGCGACAATCACTGGTATGATTATCCCAACGTAGGTTTAACCCAGCGGGATCTGTTTTTTTCAGGCTTGATGAGAGACAATGCGGGTGACTGGCAATATTCTATTTTGTTCCAAATTGATAAGGCTTCCTGCTTTTCAGGGTCTCCGATGGTGTACGGTTATTACACCGACCTCAACAATGCAGATGGTCAGCTTGCCTTCAACCTGGTTCCGGCTCACAATGCATGGAATGTATATCCGGATTCTGTCATGCATCTGGTGAGCAATGTAGCCCAGGGAGGCAATCAATACCACCTGCATAAGGTCACAGGGGCTATTTCCAAAGGCAATGCCGAAATTACTGCTCTCCAGGTAACCGGACCTGCTACCCAGCTGGCCCCGGATGGGGTTCAACCCAATACCAACAATGTGATGAACACCTTTGACAGTCGCATTTGGAATGCGATGGAGCTCAACGGCATGGTTCATTTTGGAGCCCATGTCAATTCGCCTAATAACACTTCAGCCTTGTTTTATGGCAGGTTTGATTTATCTACACTGGCAGTAACAGGGAGCTTATATTATCAGGGAGATTATGATTATGGTTTTCCATCCATTGCTGCTTTTGGCGATGAGGCAGATGATAGCCGAGTGCTGATTAATTTTTTAAAAACAGGACCTGATTTATTTCCGTCGCAAGGTGCGGTGATCTGTGATGGTAGCAATGATGTTTTTGACTGGGGGGAAGAAGTAATGGTAAAACTGGGTACTACCTTTGTCAACGTATTGGATGGCAACAGGGAGCGATGGGGAGATTACACCACCGTGAGCCGCAGGTTTTTTAATCCCTACAGCAAAACAGCAGAAGTATGGACAACGGGCTGTTTTGGCAGAGGCAGTTACGGTACGTGGATCACGCAATACCTGCAAGATTCTACGGCCTTTTTTGAAGATTTTGTAGCAGAAAAAACGACCCTGGCACCCAATGCAAGCACCTCGTTTTCATTGGTGAATGGACAAAGTGTAAGGGTGCTTTCCTGGAATTTTGAAGGAGGAAGTCCGGCAAGCTCCGTTCAGACTTCACCAACCATTAAGTATAATCAGGTGGGTAGCTATGATGTAACTTTAACCATCCTTAATGAAAGATCCAACGACACGCTGACCTATTTGAAAAAAGATTACATCACCGTGATGGAACCCATCCAGCCTCCTGTAGCCAATTTTTCAGTGAACAGAGATACAATTTACCAGGGTGAGAGTGTGCAGTTTGTAGACCTTTCTACCAATGATCCGGTTGATTATTCCTGGACCTTTTCCAATGGAATTCCATCACTTTCTAAAGAAAAGGAACCCGTTATCAGGTATGAAAAAAAGGGATCTCACTATGTAAATTTATCGGTGCGCAACATAGCAGGAAACGACAATGAAATCAAGCAGAAATTTATTACCGTTTTAGAGGCTAAATCACCATTGGCAGAATTTGTATCTGACAAACAAGTGGCTGCAACCAACGAGGCAATTCAATTTACCGATCTTTCCCAAAATGTGCCTACTTCGTGGAAGTGGTATTTTCCGGGGGCTAGCACCGAGGTATCTACCGAAGCCCATCCGGTGGTACAGTACAGCGCTGCAGGAAGTTATGATGTAAGTCTGGTGGTTCAAAATTTTGCAGGAAAAGACTCCATTGTCAAACAAAATTATATACAGATCGGAGGGGTAGGTATAAATGAGACGGAGTCTTTTGTTCAGCAAACTAAGTTGTTTCCCAATCCGGTTGGTGGGGGAGAACTGACGGTGGAATTTACACTTGATAAAAAGAGAAACATGGTCATTGAGGTTATAGATAACAAGGGCAGTTTTGCATCAAACATCTTGCAGCAAAGAATAAAAGCGGGCAGGAATGCCTTATTTTTCTCTACAGAGACCCTGGTTGATGGCAGCTATATCCTGTTACTGCGATCTACCGAAGACCGCCAGGTAAAAGCGATCCCTTTTGTAGTGAGTCGTAGATAAAAGATTAATGTTGCACCACAAAGCTGGCAGAGGACTGTACACCTTTTTCATTTACTAAAACGGCTTGATACAATCCGGCGGGCCAATGATCAAGGGCTAGCTGAAACCAGGCCTTACCTGACTCTTCCCAAACCTGAACCCCAGCTGTATTAAAGATTCTGAGTTTTGTAGTACCTGGTTTATCTTGATCTGAGCCTATGATCACATGATCAAAAGCCGGGTTGGGTATGATTTGCAGAGGAGCAACCGTCTTGTCTACCTCATTCACTTTGGTTTGTGTTTTTAAGGCGAGTTCAATGGCTTTAATGGCATTGATGCGACCGTAACCATAAACGGCATTGGGGTGGAGCTGACCTGATACACCTCCACAGTCCTGGTCTGAAAACTTAGGATCTGCGGTTTGCCTGATAATTTCTTCGATGGTTGTCACTTCTCCTGCCAAATCGGGGTTGGCAGATATGATCAGTGCTACCAGGCCGGCCACATGGGGTCCAGCCATGCTGGTACCGTTAAAAGCGGCAAAACCGCCTCCGCGTACCACCGATCTTACTCCTCGACCGGGAGCTACCACATCGGGTTTGACCCTATAACTGGAGTCAATGGATACGGGTCCCCTGCTTGAAAAATTGGCAATGGTATCGTTGATCATGCTGGCGCCGACCGAAAAAGAAGGTTCAAAATGAGCGGGAGGGGCATTGATGGTTTCACAACCGGGGCCGCTATTGCCTGCGGATACAACTACTACAACACCCGCTGCTTTCAGGTTTTTGACGGCTATTTGCAGGGCGTCCCAGTTTCCGGGATTGCAGCCTTCTTCAGGTGAGCAGTACCAGGAATTGTTGATGACATGGGGTGCCTTGGTGGGATCCGGATTGTCGCCATCTATGTCGGTTGGAGCCAAAAACCACTCAAAACACTCGAGATAAGTGGATAGCTGTCCATTGCCGCGTTCCATGTTTCTGCAGGCTATCCATTGAGCTCCCGGAGCTACCCCAATGAGGTTGCTGGTATCGCTTCCGACCATGGTGCCCATGGTGTGGGTACCGTGATTGTTATCGTCGCAGGGTTCTTTTAGATTAAAGCCACAGGGATTAAGACTATCGGCAGCCAGTGGGCTTTTTTGGTGGATGGCATCGTGCCAGTGATAACTGTGATTAGCAACGGTGTCGTTGATAAATCCTTTGTACTTACTTTTTAAGGGTGAAACAGACCAGTCGTATCCGGTATCTTGCCCACCAACCACAACGTTTTTGCCATCGTAGCCCATTCTCCATATGCTGTCAGCCCCTATTTTGAGGAGGCCCCATTCGGGTACCAGGTCGCGACTGCCGACTATGGGTTCGGCTTCAATTCTGTCCAGTTTTATCGAAAAATTGGGAAGAATCTTTTGAACCTCTTTGCGATCTGCCAGGGCTAGAAGGGTGGCATAATCACTGCGCACGTGAATGGCGTTGACCACAAAAAAAGGAGTGTATTCTGTGTGGCGATGGCGCAGCCAGTTGACCAGGGCCAGCTGTGCATCATCGCTGTTTTTTTTGAGGAGGCTGTAGGCCATACTGCCCTTGCGGTTTTTTCCTTTTACAGCAGATACCGCACTAAGATCGGCTTGTGAGCTGAGTAAAACGATGTAATCTAGTTTGTTTTGATGGTTGGTATTACCCAAAAGAGAGGGATCGACCTTTGATGATTGGGCGGTGACCGAGAGGATGAATATCAGGGAGAACAGAGAGAGGATAAAAAAACGCATGTAAATTATTTATAACAGTACGAAGATAGGTCATAAACCCATAAAAAGAAAAAGGGTTTATGGCCGGAGCCATAAACCCTTAAATTTAAACTTCTAAATAGCTATTATTTAGTAACGATTACTTTTCTTGAAGCAGTACCTTCATCGGTAGTGATTTTTGCAAAGAAAACACCTGTATTTAATGTGTTGGTATTTACTTTCAAAGACTCAGTTCTGATGTTGTTAAAGCTTTGAGAAGACATTTTCTTTCCAGTAAGATCATACATTTCAACCAGTACTTTTTTAGAAACGTTGGTAAGGTTCATGTCGATGTAAAGATCACCTGAAGTTGGGTTAGGATGGACGCTAACAGCCACTTCATCCAACTCATCTTTGGTGTTGGTTGCAGGAGCAATAGCTACCTCAGAGTACATTCTCTTGAAGAATCTGGTAGCAAGGCTTCTTTCGTCAACCACATCATCTTCGGTAGCACCACGGCTAACCAGGGTACCAAAGTGACGGTGAACACCTACTTGTGCGTTGGCGAAGTTGGTAGCTTCAGTATAAGACCAACGAAGGGTAGTATTGCTTGAGTTAGGGTTGAAGCTGAGGAATGGGAAGTAAGCAGTACCGCTGAATGCTCTTACGTTAACCATAAATACATACTCTGTATTGTCTTCCAAAGTCAATTCACCACCATCCAGGTTGGTAAGTAAGAACTTGCTCCTTCTTCTTCCTTCTGTAGTATTGTCGATGAACAATTCTTCAGCACCATCCTGATCAATACCACGACCTACTAACACTCTTTCATCACCGGTTAATGTGCCTGATTCATCATCATCAGGAGTATCAGGATTGTCGTCATTGTTTACAATTTTATAAACACTACAAGTAAGAGATGCGCTGTAGTTTCCGTTCGAAGCCAAAGTATCTACTCCGAAACGGAATTCAGAAGCTTTGAAGCCTGTTCCGTTTTCAACATAATAGCTGGTACCCAATGACCAGAAATTGATGTTAGCACCAATAAAAGCAGCATTAACACCACTGATGAATCTACCCAGGTAGGCCCTTCCGAATTCTGGTTCTGTCAATCCATTTGAAAATACATCTTCAGTCATCAAAAATCTGGATGAACGAGTATCGTTGGATGCAAATTTGTTATTGTCTGAATCGATTACATAGTCTAATTGGTAAACACCCACTTCTGTAGGCTCCTGGTATTGGTTAGCAAAGTTGATGTTTTCAACCTGCTCACATGCATCTAAGGTACCATAGTCATTGGTTTGTGTGTAGATTTCTGTCAATCCACCTGCACCCACTCTTGAAACCCTTGCCGTAAGTACGGTATTTGGAGAAGGCACTGCACCATTGTTTCTCACATCCGAAAGAAGTGGGAAAGAAGTAGCTTGTGAAACTGGAGTTTTCAATGAAGGAGCAACAGTCCAGAAATTGTTATTCGTTTGTGGATCAGCGTATGCTTCGTTTACGAGGAATACATCATCAATTCCCCAGAAGTAGTAGTTGGCGTTGATCAGGAACTGGATTCTGATTTGAGTAATGTCTGTAGGAACACCACAAAGACCAACCCTTACCACCTGGTTGTATACAAATGCATCATTAGAGAATACATCGTTGTTGATGGCAAAAGTGTCCGGCCAGGTTAGACCATTATCATAACTGGTGATCACAAAATACCCAGAGTCAAAGTCTCTGATTGCCTGGTTGAACTGTAATGAAAGTGCAGAAATAGTTACACTAGAAAGATCGATGTTAGGAGAAATGATGGAGGTTGGACAAACTGCCTGACAATCGCCACTCACATCCAATGCATTACTGTTAACAGAAACAGCACCATTACAAATAGTAGGTGTATTCATGTTACATGGGTTTGGTGAGAATGATGCTATACAGTCACCATCTGCAGACCAAATCCATCCTTTTCCTTCTTCGGTTGTGATGGTCCAGTCATTCAATCCTTCGTTGAAGTCACCTTCACCTGAAACGGTACCCCAAATTGCATTAGACGGTGGTACCGGCTCACACTGCCTTACCACAATGTTACCATTGACAGCACCTGCACCAAGAGCAACTTTGATTTTGTCGCAATCAGGTTTTTCCATCAAAAATGATTTGATGGTAATGTCTCCCGGATCATCTCCACCCGGATTAAGAACATCTCCGTCGTTATTACAAATAATAACGGCAACAGCGCCTGCATTTTGTGCAATTTTCACTTTTTCAACAAAAGTGCAACCACCTCTGTCTAAAAAAGTTATTGAGTTGGTCTGGTCGTTGGCCAGCGCAGTACAAGCCGTGAGAGGGTCTGCAACTTTGATTTCTTTGTCCAGAATTTCATCGCCATCCTGTGGACCGAATGCCGACCTGTACAAAGTATAGGTTCCCGCTGCTCCAGCAGGAGAAGCGATTTTAAAAACCATCACATCCTGCGCATTCAGGGAAATACCCAGAATTGCCAAAGTGAATGTGAAGGCAAGCTTGTTAATAAATGTAAAGCTTTTCATCATAATTGAAGTTTTAAAATTGATGTAAAATATCGTTTAAGAATGCCAAAAATACTGCTTTTATATAAAACGGATATGTCTTTTTAAACACTAAAATCTCTTTTTTCAAATAAAAAAGTCTCAAAAAAGGCCATAGAAATATTTTCTTTTCTTTTTTTGCATTTTACAGTATAATATGCCTGTAAAGCCTTAATTTTACACGCTTTCAGCAAATAATATTTTATGGAAGCCAGGATTCAAAATGCGCTCATTTCTGTTTTTGACAAAACAGGCTTGGAAGCCATCATCCACCAACTCAGTAAGCTGGGGGTAAAAATCTATTCAACCGGCGGCACAGCCGATTTCATTCAAAGCATAGGAGCCGAAGTGCATCAGGTAGAAACACTTACGGGATATCCCTCCATCCTGGATGGCAGGGTAAAAACCCTTCATCCCAAGGTTTTTGGGGGTATTTTGGCTCGAAGAGAAGAAGGCCACCTTAGCCAATTGGCCACTTATGACATTCCAACCCTCGATTTGGTCATAGTCGATTTATATCCCTTTGAAAAAACCGTGGCCTCCACCACAGATGAAGCAACAATCATCGAAAAAATTGACATCGGAGGGATCTCACTGATCAGGGCAGCCGCCAAAAACTACCAGGATGTGGTCATTGTTCCCTCTCAGTCTCAATATGCCTATTTATTGCAAATGTTGGAAGCACAGGCAGACACAACCACTCTGGACCAGCGCAGAACCCTTGCTGCTGCTGCCTTTGAGGTGACCTCCCACTATGACTCAGCCATCTACAATTATTTTGCAGGAATGAGTGGAGCATCAACAGCATTAAAAGTGAGTAAATCACCAAGGCAGGTGTTGCGTTATGGAGAAAATCCTCACCAGTCTGCTGAATATTATGGCAACCTGGACGAGATCTTTGACTTTTTAGGAGGAAAGGAACTATCGTACAACAATCTGGTGGACGTGGACGCTGCAGTAGCCCTCATGGCTGAATTTCAAGGTGAGAAGCCCAGCTTTGCCATCATCAAACACACCAATGCCTGTGGTGTTGCTAGTCGAGACACCAATCTGGAAGCCTGGAATGCTGCGCTGGCCGCCGACCCTGTTTCTGCGTTTGGAGGCATCTTTATCACCAATACCGAGGTAGATGAAAAGACCGCGGCAGAGGTAGATAAATTGTTTTATGAAATCCTCATTGCACCCTCCTATACCCAAGGAGCGCTGGACCTGCTGATGGAAAAGAAAAAAAGAATTATATTAAAGCTAAAACTATATCCTGTAGCCAAACACAGCTTCAAGACCCTGCTCAATGGCGTCATTCGTCAGGAACTAGATCAATACAGGCACAAGACAGAGGAGTGGAAAACCGTAACCAAAAAGGCGGCTGATACTGCTACCCTGGCAGATCTGCAATTTGCCAATAAATGTGTCAAACACCTCAAGTCCAATACCATAGTATTGATTAAAAATGGTCAGATGATAGGCATGGGCTGCGGTCAGACATCGAGGGTAGATGCTTGCCATCAGGCAATAGACAAAGCGAGGCGATTTGGCTTTGATGTGGCTGGAAGTGTGATGGCATCTGATGCATTTTTCCCATTCCCGGATTGCGTAGAAATTGCCCACAATGCCGGCATCAATGCCGTTGTACAGCCGGGAGGATCGATCAAAGACCAG
>JAGNSQ010000046.1:0-15149 GCA_017987975.1 Saprospiraceae bacterium | reverse complement strand
GGTGCGATTTACGAAGTTTCATCGTTTTTGAATACATGTGGGGAAATGTTTCCCTCGGCCCGGATAGTTTTAACCGGTGGTGACGCAATAATATTTGCTAAACACCTAAAAATTAAGATATTTGCAAACCCAAATTTGGTATTATTGGGTTTAAATGAAATTTTAAGGTTTAATGCCGGGCCAAAGCATTAATCTTTAGTAAATAACAGATGAAGAAAACTTTCATATTACTTTGCTTGCTGCCTTACGTCCTTTTTTCACAGAAGGTAGAAAACGATCCTTATTCAAGATATGGACTGGGAGAGCTGTCAGATCAGGAAATTTCAGGCTATCGAAGCATGGGGCATTTGAGCATAGCCAATGTGGATCGATTTCACATCAACCTCAACAATCCGGCATCGGTAGCCTTGTTGGGTACTGCTGCCTATGAGGTAGGAGCAAATGCTAAAAATGCCACTTTTAACGAAGGAAGTAAAAGCGCCAAAAACTGGGGTGGAAGCTTTGATTATATTGCCCTGGGCTTCCCGTTGAAAAACCCTATTAATGAAGCTTATACCACCGAAAGAAGCAAGTACAGGCTGGGCATGGCGCTGGGCTTAAACAGGTACAGCCGAACCACCTATAATATTTCTGCCCTTGACAGCATTGAAGGAATTGGCAATTTTGAAAGGTCGTATTCCGGCAATGGAGGCACCTATAAGTTTCATTGGAGCAATGGCATTTCCTATAAAAACCTCGCTTTGGGCATAGATTTGTCATACCTTTTTGGCAACATTACTTCATCAAAGGATATTATCTTCAAGGATCTTGACAACGCGTTTAACAATTTCTACAATAAGTATTACCACATGAGTGCTTTTGGCCTGAATTTGGGGGCCATTTATCACTTGCAACTCAATGCTCAGCAGGCCAAAGACAACCCATCCATTCCATTGAGATCACTGAGGTTTGGCTTGACATTGTCACCGGGATTTGGCTTTTCTTCACAGAAAGATGAGCTCATTATTACCCGTCAGCTGATAGGCACAACCTCAATCCTGGCAGACACCATTACAGATGTGTACGATCAGTCAGGCAAGGGTCAATTGCCCCTGGAAATAGGTGGTGGGGTGATGTATCAGGCCGGTGAAAAGAGTTGTATTGGCATAGAGTTAAAATATGGAGGCTGGTCAAAATATTACAATGAAGCCACCGGTGAAAAAGCGGGCAGTCTGAACAATAGTCTGCAAATTGCGATGGGAGGTTATGTTAGACCCAGCTATAAGAGTTACACCTCTTTTTGGAAGAGAGCTTTTTACAAGTATGGTGCTTATTACAGGAAAGACCCAAGGGTAGTTGCCGGTGAGCAGGTAGATCAATACGGTGTAACTTTTGGAACCGGACTTCCGTTTGTATTTCAAAGAAAGGTTGCACACGCGGATATAGGATTAGATATAGGAAAAAAAGGAAGTGGAACCATTATAGAAGAAAACTACATTAAGATTAATTTTGGATTTACATTTAATGATGACGAGTGGTTCATCAAGAGAAAATACAATTAACAATTAAAAAACTTTAGTAGAAATGTATCGCTTAAAAAGCTCTTTGTTTGTGTTTGGGGCCATGTTGTGCGTTGTGAAAATCGATGCACAATGCGAGTCGTGGAATAATTCACCCATGAAAGATGAATTAGAAAATTACCACGTCATCTATAAGCAGGCTCTAAAAGTAGAGGACTGGGCAACTGCTTCCGACAACTGGGAAAAAGTATTTGCCAAAGCTCCTCTGGCCGATGGTAAACGTGAATCTCATTTTTGGGATGGAGCTGAAATTCTGAAATGGAAGTTTGGTCAGGCAACTGACGATGCAGGTAAAAAAATGTACAAAGAGAGATTGACTGCTTTGTACAATCAATACATCTCTTGTGCTCAGTCGGGTGGCATAATTACGGCGAGCGAAGAGGAGAAGAACAACAAGATTGCATATGCTTATGGCAGATTGGCATTTGATATGTACTATACCCTCAATGTACCTTATTCCCAAAACATGGAAGCTATCAAAAATGCTTTAAAATTTGGAGGTGTAAACAACGAGTACATCATATTTGACCCTGCAGCCAGCATTGCGGTGTACCAGTTTAAAAACAATGGCATGCCTAAAAACGATGTGATTGAATTGTACAATCAACTCAATGAATGTGCCGACTATAATATCAACAACAATGCTTCTTTGAGTGATTATTATTCACAGGCCAAAGAAAACATGAATGGCACCTTTGCCAAAATAGAGGATGAAATTTTTGACTATACTTTTTTCAAAGAAAAGTTTCAACCTGAATACGAAAGTGATTCAGACAATCCGGATGTATTGAAAAAAATCATCAAAAAACTGAAGGAGAAAAACTGTCCGGCCGATGATGCATTTTTGGTACAGGTAGAAGCAGCGTGGGCAAAATATGCCACTGAAAAAAATGCAGAAATCCATGCTGAATTTGCAGCCAACAACCCAGCTTACGCGGCCAGACATTTGCTGGAAGCCGGAAAATTTGGAGAAGCCATTGCCAAATATGATGAGGCCATTGCGGAAGAAAAAGATGCCAATGCAAAAGCACAATTTTATTTTGCCAAAGCCTCCATTCAGTTTCGTAAATTGAGTCAATACAGCTCAGCCAGGTCAAGTGCCTATGAAGCTGCCAAGTTGAAACCAGGATGGGGAAGACCTTATATGCTTATCGGAGATATGTATGGAAAATCTGCCAGACAATGTGGTGATTCATGGAACCAGCGATTGGTAATTTTGGCAGCAATGGAAAAATATGCGTATGCCAAATCCATTGACCCCGAAGTAGCTGATGAAGCCACCTCAAGAATCAACAGCTATTACGGTTCTATACCAGATCAGGAGACCGGATTTATGAGAGGTGTTAAAGAAGGCAGCTCTGTTAATACAGGATGTTGGGTTTCTGAAAATGTAAGGGTCAAATACAAACAATAAAAAATAAATTAAGTTATAATTGGGGGCCCCGGCCCCCTTTTTTATGCAGATTGAAATGGAATTAAACCACAAAGTGCTGGGTGAAGGATTTCCGGTAATTATTTTACACGGACTTTTTGGCATGCTCGATAATTGGCAGTCAGTAGCCAAAAAGATAGCAGCAGAAGGCTTTATGGTATATTTGATTGATCAGCGTGATCACGGAAAATCGCCCTTTACAGATCGGTTTGACTACCCCACCCTCGCCCAGGATCTGGCCACGTTTATGGAACAAAACTGGATCTACAAAGCCCATTTGATCGGGCATTCGATGGGAGGAAAAACGGTGATGCAATTTGCCTTTGACCATGGTGACATGGTAGAAAAGATGGTAGTAGTTGATATTTGTAACAGAGCCTACGTAGGGGGTCATGAAGAAATTTTGGAAGCTATCAGGATGGTGGATGCCGAAAACAGGCAGGACCGACAGGAAATTTATGATTTTCTGAAGGATCGATTAAAAAATGAGGGGGTTGTGCAGTTTTTACTCAAAAACTTGCAGCGAAAAAAAGAAGGAGGCTATGAATGGAAGATGAATATTGCACTTTTGGAGCAATCTTACCCACACATTTTAGAAAAGGTAAACTCATCTCACCCCATATTTGAAGGCCCCGGACTTTTTATCAAAGGAGAATACTCGTCCTACATTCAAGATGAAGATCTTGCCGCGATCCAGACAGAATTTCCCAATTCAGCCATAGAGACAATTGATGGGGCCGGCCATTGGGTACATGCCGATCAACCTGAGCTATTTACACAAAAAGTCATTCAATTTTTAAGTAAATAACAAGGTCCTGAAAGGAAATTAATAAAGAAAGAGTTGTGGTGTTTTGAACCATTTGGGCAATCCAAGCCTTTAAACGAATAGAAATAATGAACATGAAGTTATTTAACAAGCCTGCAAAGCTGATTCTTTTAGCCGTAAGTCTGGTGGTTGGCATTTCTGCCGTTACCTGGAAAGACGGAGACCGGATGTTTGAAATTTCAAAAAACATCGAAATTTTTGTCAATGTATTCAAAGAATTGAACAAAAACTATGTAGATGAAATTGATCCGGCAGAGCTCATGAGAATTGGAATTGATGCGATGGTATCATCACTAGATCCATTTACCAATTATATATCGGAGTCACAGGTAGAAAGGTACAGGATTTCAGACGATGAGCGATTTCAAGGCATCGGGGCCAGTGTGGTAGTACTGGATGAAAAGGCCATGGTCACCGACCTGATGGAGGGTGGTGCTGCTGTTGCGGCCGGACTCAACGCCGGTGATGAAATGCTGAGCATCAACGGAGAGACTTTAAAAGGCAAGCCTGCCGATGAAATCCAGGTGATGTTGAGGGGAACAGCTGGTTCAGTTGTAAAACTGGAGGTAAAAAGAAACGGCAGTGGTAAAACTGAAATTTTGACAGTAGAAAGAGGAGAAATCAATATTCCCAATGTACCCTATGCAGGCATGGTGGCCGACGGGATCGCCTACATCCACCTGACCGTATTTACTGATAATGCAGGAGCCAATATTCAAAAAGAATTAAAACGACTTAAAAGAGAAGCCCCTGACAGTTCTTCTATCAAGGGCTTGGTTTTGGACCTCAGGTACAATGGTGGTGGGTTGTTGCGCGAAGCCGTCAATATCTGCAATTTGTTTATACCAAAAGGTGCCGAAGTAGTATTTACCAGAGGCAAGTCAAAGGCCCAGGAACAAAGTTTTAAGACCCTGGCTATACCTTATGATCTCGACATTCCCATCACGGTGCTCATCAATAAAAAATCAGCCTCAGCCAGTGAAATTGTATCCGGCGTAATTCAGGACAAAGACAGGGGTGTGATCATAGGCCAGCGATCTTATGGCAAAGGACTGGTACAAAACACCTTCGAGTTGGGTTACAACAACCGGGTCAAGGTAACTACCTCCAAATATTACATACCATCAGGCAGGTGTATCCAGGGCGTAGAATATAAAAATGGCGAGCCTGTGGATATAGCGGACAGCAAAAGATCCAAATTTAAAACCAGCAACGGTCGTACTGTTTTGGATGGAGGGGGAATCACACCGGACGTAAAACTGCCAGCCCATGAGCCCGCCACAGTTACCCAGGCATTATTGGATCAGCATCTTATTTTTGCTTACGCCAATGATTATGTGTTAAGGCACGACTCCATTAAAAGCATAGACAACTATACCTTTGCGGCCTTTGATGAATTTTTGACTTTTATCCGCAAAAAGAGTTTTAGCTACGAAACGGACGCAGAAAAAGAGGTCAAAGCACTTTCTAAAAAATGCGGTGACAATGCAGCACTGCAAAGCATCATAGGAGCTGAAGTAAAAATGATGAAGGACAAGCTGGAGGCAGAAAAAGCGAAAGATCTTGCCAAACACAAAGATGAAATTATCATAGAAATAGAGAAAGAAATTATTTCTAGGTATTTTTATCAAAAAGGTCGCACCAAGATAGGGCTCAAAAGAGACAAAGAGGTGGATGAAGCCGTTGCGCTTCTTAATGATAAACCTCGTTACAATAACCTATTGGGTAAAAAATAATGCGAACCCGCCTGCTGGCCATTTTGTTGTCACCTCTAAGCCTATTGTATGGCATTGGTGTTTCATTGAGGAATATGCTTTATGATGCGGAGGTGATCAAAGCCTCCAAATTCAGCCTGCCTCTTATTGGAGTGGGCAACCTGTCGATAGGAGGTGCGGGAAAGACGCCCCACATCGAATACCTCATCAGATTGTTGAGTCCCTATATTGAGGTGGCTACCTTGAGCAGGGGGTACAATCGTTCCACTACCGGATTCAGGTTTGTTACCCCCGGCGACTCAGCCCTGGTATCGGGTGATGAGCCTCTGATGTACGCCCGGAAATTTCAGGGTCTCACTGTGGCAGTGTGTGAAAACAGAGCGCTGGCAATACCTCAGATGGTGCAGAGATACTCAGGCATCCAAGCCGTGCTTTTGGACGATGCCTTTCAACATCGATCAGTTCAGCCTTACATTCAAATTCTGCTGAGTCCATATGACCGGCCGTTTACCCGCGATTATTTACTACCCGGTGGAAGGTTGAGGGAGTGGCGTTCGGCCTATAAGAGGGCCGATGTGATTATAGTATCCAAGTGTCCGGCCAATATAACGGAAGCAGAAAAACAAGCTATGATCAAAGAGCTGGATCCAAAGGCTCATCAGCGGGTGTTTTTTACCCAATACCGCTATGGCAAGATTTATCAGTTTTATGATGCGAGGTATGCGATGGAAATAAGCAAGGACCACGATATATTGCTCATCTCAGCCATTGCCAATACGGCCTATCTGAATGATTACCTTAATAAAACGGCCAAAAGTCATGACAGCATTGAGTTTGAAGATCATCACTATTTTACCGAACGTGATGTCAATGAAATCATAGCTGCCTTTTTTAAGAGAAATAGTACACAACGGTATGTATTGACCACTGAAAAAGATGCTGTGAGATTACTTCCGTTTAGGCAAAAACTATTTGATGCCAAGGTGCCAGTATTTGTGCTACCTGTAGAAGTAGAATTTTTATTTGAAGAGGGTCCTGTCTTTGATGACTTTATTAAAAACAGATTGTTGGATTTTAAATCCTAATCCTAATTCGACGAGTCACAGGGCTTGCTGGTCGAAATAAAAAAGTGGTTAGCATTGATATCAAATTAAGAATGCTATTTTTGTTTCACAAACAAAGCGATGTCAAAACCCAGTTATTTTCGAACGGTTATTTTGTTGTTTGGCCTGCTGATTTTTCTGCAATCCTGTTCAGACAGTACCTCCTCCTTTAAGCCAACTTTGGAGAGTCAGAACCAGGATCAAAAGATAACCAACATAGGCCGATCTTCATGGCAAAAACCCAGCCTTGTCATCGAAAAACTGGGAGATATCAGCAATAAGACCATTGCAGATATTGGTGCCGGTACCGGTTATTTTACTTTTCGCATGGCGTTTAAGGCCAAAAAAATCATTGCTACTGATATTGATACCAACATGGTAGCCATCATCAATGAATTTGCGGTCAACCTTCCTCTTGAAATACAAAGCAAGATAGAAACCCGGTTGGTGAAAGGCAATGACCCCATGATCAAGCCGGGAGAGTGCGACGCCATTGTTATCATAAACACAATAGCCTACATTAAGGATGAAATTAACTATCTGAAGAAGTTGCACAAGGTGATGAAGCCAGGCGATACCCTGATGATCGTAGATTTCAAATCCACCAGCATTACAGGCATTGTGAGTCATACCCAAACCATTGACTACAACCAGGTAATGAAAGACCTCAAAGAGGCCGGTTTTTCTACTTCGACAGTAGATCTAAAAACACTTGAATATCAATATATTATCTTAGCCACTGCTTAGCTTGGTAACCCAGGTTACGTACAATTTCGCAAAATATCATCATATTTGCAAAAATCGTGGTATGAATATTGTTTCCAGCATCTTTAAATATAAGTGTCCCCGTTGCAGAGAAGGTAATCTGTATAGGGAACCCTTTCAGTTTTCCAAGCCGCTGGATATGGTAGAACATTGCGAGGTGTGTGGTCAGAAGACCGAGCCAGAGCCTGGTTTTTATTATGGAGCCATGTTCCTCTCCTATATTGCTACCGGATTTTTATACCTTTTCATCATTGGCTTTTGTTTGATAGTGTTTAAATGGACCGTCAACCAATCTTTTTTATTACTACTGGCATTTGTGGCACTCACTTACTTTAAGACTGCCAGACTTTCGCGTTCATTGTGGATCCATTTTATTGTAAAATTTGAGAAGGACGCCAAAAATCACCCTTTAAACAAGTAGTCTTTTTTTCCATTCAGCGGGAATTATTTCACACAAAGCTTGATGGCGAGGCCAGTGGTGTCGTATTCTTGCGATACCATCATAAATCCAGTCAAAAAGACCAGAAGGTAGGTGTTGGAAAATAGCTAAAAGATAGAAAGGAAAGACAAGCCTGGAGGCCAGCATAAAGACGGCACTGCTTTTGGTAAAAATTTTACCACGGTGCAGATAGATGATAGAATCCGGCATGGGGTCAGGCAGCTGATCGGTGAGTAAATGCCTAAATGTCGGAGATTGTAGTTCAGCAAAAAAAAGGGGCAATTGAGATTGGGCTTCTTTTTTTTCCCACCTCAACACAAATTTTACGGCACCCTGACACAAGCCACAGGGACCATCGTAAAAGAGGATGTTTTGGTTTTTTTCCACAAAAATCTAAACACACACTTTTGGATTTAGATGCATCTGAAGGGTAAAACCTGCGTAAAATGATAAAATTAAGGCAACGAAAGTCAAGATTAGCGGTTGATAATCAATTGATTTATATAAAACCCTGACAATTTCAAACGCTTATACATTACTAAAAAATAAATTTACAAAAGTGGGTCGTTGTTAAGATTTAGTCTAAACAAATAGGCGTAAGTAGCGTTATATTTGCAGAAAAATTCCCTTAATGGAAACCAAAAGGCTGATATATTTGGACAACAATGCAACCACCCCCGTAGATCCGAGGGTTGTAGACACCATGTTGCCTTATTTTTACGATAAACCCGGAAATGCCGCCAGCAGGAGCCATCCTTTTGGATGGATAGCCGAAGAGGCGGTTGATTATGCCAGAGAGCAAGTGGCCAATCTGATCAGTGCAGACCCCAAAGAAATAATTTTTACGTCTGGAGCTACAGAGTCAGACAATCTGGGCTTAAAAGGTGTGTTTGAGATGTATGCTTCCAAAGGCAACCACATCATTACCACCAGGACCGAGCACAAAGCGGTATTGGATACCTGTCAGAAACTGGAAAAAGCCGGTGGTCAGGTTACCTACTTAGAGGTGGGTCCAGACGGATTGATCAGTCTTGAAGACCTCAAAGAAGCGATCACCGATAAGACCATTTTGGTGTGCATCATGTGGGCCAATAATGAGACCGGCGTGATACAACCCATGAAAGAAATTGGAGACATCTGTGCTGCCAAAGGAGTGTTGTTTATGAGTGATGCCACCCAGGCGGTAGGCAAGATTCCGGTCAATCCAAGAGAGACAGGGGTACACATCATGGCCTTTACCTCCCACAAAATGTATGGTCCCAAAGGAGTTGGAGCACTGTACGTGAGCAGGAAAAATCCGAGGGTAAAAGTTACGGCTCAGATGGATGGCGGTGGTCACGAAAGGGGCATGAGATCGGGTACCTTAAACGTACCTGGCATTGTAGGATTTGGTAAGGCGGCAGAAATAGCCAAGGCAGAAATGGCAGCAGATGCAGCCAGAGTATCAAAGCTAAGAGATAAACTGGAAGCAGGACTTTGTCAGTTGGAAGAGACCTATGTCAACGGCAACGTGGACCACAGGATGCCTCATGTTACCAACATATCCTTCAAACACGTAGAAGGTGAGGGGCTGATGATGACCTTCAACAAAAACATTGCTGTGTCTTCGGGATCGGCTTGTACTTCTGCATCCCTTGAACCATCTTACGTTTTGGTATCGATGGGTCTGGGCGACGATTTGGCGCACTCTTCCATCCGATTTTCACTGGGCAGGTTTACTACAGAAGAGGATGTAGATTTTGCCGTGGAAGCCGTTTCAAAAGGAGTGAACCATATGCGTGACCTCAGTCCAATTTGGGAAATGTACAAAGAAGGAATTGATTTAAATTCTGTGGTGTGGTCTTCACACTAAGAATAAGGAAGAAAATATAATTGAACACAGTTAACTAAAAATAAAACAGGAAAAATGGCATATTCAGAGAAAGTGTTGGACCATTTTCAGAATCCCAAAAATGTGGGAACGCTGGACAAGAGCAAAAAAAACGTTGGCACCGGTCTCGTAGGAGCGCCTGAATGTGGCGACGTAATGAGGTTGCAAATCGAGGTAGACGAAACATCTGGTATTATTACCGATGCCAAGTTTAAGACCTTTGGTTGTGGTTCTGCCATTGCTTCTTCTTCATTGGCCACCGAGTGGTTGAAAGGAAAATCAATCGATGAAGCCCTGACCATTGACAACATGGACATCGTTGAAGAGTTGGCTTTGCCGCCGGTAAAAATTCACTGTTCTGTATTGGCAGAAGATGCCATTAAATCAGCCATTTTAGACTACCGCAAAAAAAATGGTATTGAGGCTGAGGCAGAAGCAGTAAATAATCACGCATAACAAATTACCATGTTGTTTGTAGCCGATAGTGCCAAAGAAAAAATCACCGAACTGGTCCAAAATGGTGGATTGGATAAGGAATATTTTGTGCGCGTTTCTGTGACCAGCGGAGGCTGCAGTGGTCTTACCTACAACCTTGATTTTGACAATGAATCAAAGCCCAACGACCAGGTTTTTGAAGACAATGGTGTCAAGGTAGTGACAGATTTGAGGAGCTTCCTCTATCTTTGTAATACCACCCTCGAGTTTTCCGGAGGCCTCAACGGCAAAGGATTTTACTTCAACAACCCCAACGCCAGCAGGACCTGTGGTTGTGGAGAAAGTTTTGCCGTTTAAAACATTTGGATAATACATATCATTTTAGAAATTTTGACAAAAGGAAAAGGCCTGGTTTTACCGGGCCTTTTCTCATTTCCGCACACTTGTATCTCTGTAGGTACTCTAATTATCGACCAAGCCCTACAAATAAACGTCGAGCCTAATTGAGTAGGGAAACTTTTTAGCCCGTAAGCACCGTTTTAACTAAAAAAACTAAACATGAAAAATCTCTTAACACTGTTTTTTTTCGTCTCGCTTTTAGCATGCGGCGAATCCATCCAAAAGCAGGCATTCCTATATAAGTATACCGACTTCGTAGAAGAGGTGAGCAAAGCCGGGGCCAATTACGATGAGAAAAAATGGGATGAAATGGAGCAGAAATTCAACGACTTTAAAGAGGTGGAATATCCCAAGTACAAAGACAAGATGACAGCTGAAGAGACACAGCAATACAACGAACTTACAGGTAGGTACTATGGAGCCGTAGCCCGCCACCAGGCATCAAAACTCAAAAAAGAATTTCAGGGACTGTTGGATCAGACCCAGGGTGTATTGGATGAATTGAAAAAGTAAGGCTTAGCAGTACGTATCCAACGCATCGATCAGGTTATCAGCCACCAGTTGTGCTGAGTTGCTTTCGATGTGTCTTCTTTCGATCATGTGTACCAGCTTGCCATCTTTAAAAAGGGCAATACAGGGAGAAGATGGAGGGTAAGGCAACAGGTATTCTCTTGCTTTGGCAACCGCTTCGGTATCCACGCCTGCAAAAACGGTAACCATTTTATTGGGTTTTTTACCGTGGGTAACCGCAAATTTAGCAGCCGGGCGGGCATTGCCTGCGGCACAGCCACATACTGAGTTGACCACCATAAGTACTGTACCCTCTGTACTGTCTAATACAGCTGAAACATCAGTAGGAGTGGTTAGGCCTTCAAAGCCGAAATCTGTAAGGTCTTTTGCAATGGGGGTAGTCAGTTCTACTGGATACATTTTACTTTTGATTTGGTGATTAACACAGCAATTATAAACATCTTTACACCCTAAAAAGATTTCCTAAAAGTCGTTTTTTTTCATTTAAATGTGCAAAAGATGTATGTAGCGCCTCTCAACCAGCAAACCGATCTGCAAGCCATTAAAAAATATGTGGATGACCACGGCTTTGCTACCCTCGTCAGTAGTTGCAATGATGAAATAGCTACTACCCATATACCCCTGGTTTTTACCCATAAAGAGGGGAGGCCATTGCTCCATGGTCATATCGCCAGAGCCAATGGCCAGGTGGCCCACATTCAACAGGGATGCAGGGCAACTGCTATTTTTATGGACACCCATGCCTATATTTCTTCGTCGTGGTATGATCATGTCAATGTACCTACGTGGAATTACCTGGCGGTGCACATGCAGGGGCGATTGCAAGCGCTTGACGATGAAGCTACCTTGACCTCTTTGCATGAGCTGGTAGGTCAATACGAAGCCCCTGATGGCAGCGGTTTTCATATTTCGCAGATGACCCAAAGCGACCTGAGGGCCCATCTACGGGGCTTGCAGGGCTTTGTGATAGAAGTAGACCACATAGAAGCATCGTGGAAGCTAAGCCAAAACAGAGATGAACACAACCACGCTACCATTGTTGCCAAATTGAGAGAGAGGGGTGATGAATTATCCATGACCATTGCGCGGGAAATGGAAAAGTGGAGGCAGGATCATCAAAAATAATGGTCAAAAACCACGTTAAAAGGGCTAAAAAGTACGTTGTTGACAAAAGGCCCTACTTTTGCCCAAAATAGCCAAAGAACGGCGCAGTTTTTGCAAGATCAAATAAAAGCATTTATGAGTCTCACCGTATACAAACCCTCAAGGGCCCAGGAAAGCAGAGCAGCCATCCAAAGGCTGTATATCTCCATGCGCCATTTATTCATCAGAGGCAGTTACAAGCCCCTTGGCGTTTCCGGGGAAGCCATGATCCAGGCCATGCTTACTTTAAAGCCGGAGATTTACGGATCGATAGCGGATCCTGAAAAAGTGGAATTGGACGGTTTGCTGTACATCTTTGAGCGTTTGCCCAAGGGAATAGAGACCTCCCGTTACATTCGGCTGATATCGAGAGAAGGGTTTGAGGATTCCAAATTTGATGCCATCGTTCCCCCAAAAAGACGCCGAAACTGCTACCAGATAGATGAAGAGCAGATGTACATTGAGATGACCCGCGGGGCCAGCGATATTTATGATATTCTTACCCACATTACCTTTTTATACATCGAGGCCGAAAAGATCAGGAGAAACAGCCTGGATGCGCGGAATCGAAAAAAGAGGGCATGGCACATGCTGGAAGAGTATGTAAAACAGATAGACAACGGAGAAGAGATCAATTCAGAAGTGGGTTTTACCTATCTCAGTTCTATCCTTGGAAGGACCTATAGCGAGACCGTTGAGGCCAGCGAAAAATTTGCATCAGCCAAAGAAGTGAACACTCTTTTTGAAATTGTGTATTGGCTGGGCAGGAGGAGTATGGAAGAAGCCCTGGAGCAGAATGACAGAGAGATCAGTTTTTCGTCAACACTGCGAGAAGTGTTGGGGCACCATATTTTTGGAGAAAAATGGGCTGCCAATATCAAACAGGTATTGGTAGACAATAAATGGTTGAAGCGACCCATCCACATCATCAGTGCCAATTTGCACAGTGTGATGAATTGCCTTTACGCATCACAAGTGCTTTCCAAAAAATTAAAAACCCAACACCTGATGACGCTGGCAGAAGCCATCAGTCAGGACAGGAAGGGAGAGTATAAAAAAAGCATAGAAGAATATGCGCGAAAAAATGGCATGATCGCTTTGGACGATACCAGTGGTACCAACATTGGTGTTCAGATTTTTGACCTCGAAAAAATAGATCTTGAACAGCTGCCTTCAGAAATAAGGCCCGACAAAGCCCACAAAACAGCTCCTATACTGATTGTAATGGATTACGCTTTTGGCGAGCAGGCGTATGAAACACTTGATGAATTGTTGAAACCCGTTGAAATCGACGGACAAAAAAACAGACTCAACATTCAATCGGTCAACATCATGGGCAAGGCCGGCATCCTCGAAGGACAAAAGGGCGACATCATGATACCCACTTCCCATATCCTGGAGGGCTTTGCCGACAACTATCCCTTTGACAACGAACTCAAAGCTGAACACTTTGAAGACAGCGGATTGGGAGTTTATAGCGGCCCGATGGTAACGGTGTTGGGTACCTCCTTGCAAAACAAAGATATACTCACTTACTTTCTCAAATCTTCGTGGGGCGTAGTAGGGCTGGAAATGGAAGGAGCGCACTACCAGAAAGCGATACAGGCCCATGGAAAGATTAGGAACAACATACACAAAAGTGTCAAGCTGCGTTATGCTTACTATGCCTCAGACAATCCGTTGGAGACCGGTAGCACGCTGGCCAGTGGAAGCCTTGGCATTGAAGGCGTAAAACCAACTTATCTCATCACCATTCAAATTTTAAAAGGCATACTGGCTTGAAAAAAATAATTTTTGGTTTTTGTTTTTGGGCAATGGTTTTGGCGGCCCAAGCCCAGATCTACCTAAGAGCGGGTGACCTTGATAAAAAGACACAGGCTGAATACCAGGAGGCTCAGAAATTGGTGCGTCAGGGTAAATACAAAGACGCTGAAAAAAAACTGGACAAGATCCTCAAAAAACACCCCGGCTTTTATGAAGCAGCGTTGAGAAAGGCAGTGATGTATTTTGATCAGGAACAATTTAACCTGGCAGCTCCCATCTTTGATGAGGTGGCCCGCCTGGCGCCCGACTACGATGCTGAAATGTATTATGCTGCGGCTATCAATGCGCTCTCACTCAAGAACGATGAAAAAGCAATCACCAACTATCATCAATATTTGCAGAAAGGACAGCCCGATGAAAAAAGGCGGATAAAAGTTGAGAAGGAACTGACTACCTTAACCTTCAGGGTCAATGCCAAAAAAAACCCTGTGCCGATCCAGCCCCGACCCTTGGAAGGACTGATCAATACAGAAGACTCAGAGTATCTGCCATCCCCTTCTCTTGACGGAAAATCAATGGTATTTACCAGGCGTTTGCAAGGGCAGGAGGATCTTTATATATCCTATCAAAACGATAGCGGTCAATGGTCGGTGGCTGTAGCCCTTGAAACCATCAATACGCCGGACAACGAAGCAGCACACAGCATCAGTGAAGACGGAAAAACAATCGTGTTTACTATGTGCAACAACAAGACGACAGGATTTGGCAGTTGCGACCTTTACTACACCCAATGGGAAAACAATGCTTATACTACCCCTGTCAACATGGGTCCCCGCATCAATACCCCCGCCTGGGAATCACAACCTTCGTTGTTTGCCAATGGTAAAAAAATGCTGTTTTCTTCCAATCGAAAGGGGAGTGTCGGTGGCAATGATTTGTGGATGGTTGAAAAAACACGAGAGGGTAAATGGGGGCCGGTGATTAATCTGGGACCCAACATCAATACCGATAAACACGAAGAGTCACCCTTTTTGCACAGCGATGGCAAGACCTTGTATTTCAGGTCGAACGGTCATACAGGTATGGGTGGCTTTGATTTGTTTATGTCGAAATGGGATGAACAAAAGAAAGAATGGTCAATCCCCATCAATCTGGGCCACCCTATCAA
>JAGNSQ010000045.1:1431-25175 GCA_017987975.1 Saprospiraceae bacterium | reverse complement strand
TTACACTACCGCCCACCATTTTTTCAGGAACTTCGAGGTTGACTTCGCTTCCCTTTTTTACAGGATTGGGATATACTTTTACATTGTCCAGGCCCAAATCTGATAAACCCTGAATACTGCCTAAGTGGTCATTTTGTAGTTTGCTGGTGAGCTTGCTGATTTCATTGAGGTCGATTTCTCCAATGAGATGGAAAACAACAAATTCACTATCTGCGGCTACGATGCCTATAAGTTCGTGGATGATGTCATGGCTCTCATCAACTAAAATAGCAACATTGGTTTCTTTGTCTTTAACACGAATAAGTTCATCAAAGCCTTTTACTTTGGCAATACCTGCCTTGAATTCAGACTGGGGATTACTTAAACCGCCAACTCTGATAAGGTCAAAGGATTTGATTTTTGAGATTAGGTCGTGGGCCTCTCTGTTTTCGGCCTCTTTGGTAAGAGTGGCTGCAATATTAAACATTCTTTCTCCCACCTGGACACGCGTGATGTCTTCACGGTCAAGGAGGTGAGCATAATTGGTTTCAATAAAATTTTGAGCATACGAAAAACTTGTAAATAGAAGGCAGGCCAAAAAGAATATAGATCTCATGATAGATGGTTGTTTAGATTTTGAAAAGTGTTTATAATTCGGTTTCCCGAAGGTCTTGTTGATTGACAAGATTTGCGCATATTGTCTTAACTCTTCCTTGACGCTTATGGTTAAAAAAATGTTACAGGGCTTTTTGTAATTGTTTGCATTTTATCGACGAAAAGCCGGTATTGGGGATAGTATGGCGGGAAAATAGAAGAAAAAATCCTGAGGTATTAATATTTAAAGGCAAAAATTATTCATAACCATCAAAGCCCTACATCAGCGTTCAGTCCATGGCCCTGCGAGGTCGGGCTCTAAAAAATTATTTTTCATGTGTTCAAAAAATACGGGAGAAGGTATTTCCATGCCCCCAAAACTGGCTAAATAAGGATTGAACACCTGACAATCGATTAAACTAAATTGGTGACTTTCCAAAAACCGGGCCAGCGATATCATGGCAAAACGGGAGGCATTGGAAGTGAGGCTAAACATTGACTCTCCGGTAAAGACTTTACCGACCGCTACACCATAAAGGCCACCTACCAGTTTACCTTCCTGCCATACTTCTACACTGTGGGCATGGCCTTGAAGAAACATTTTGGTATACACCTTAACAAACTGGTCTGAGATCCAGGTAGAAGCCTGGTCCTTTCTTTTGGCTCTGGCACAATGACTGATAACGGTTTCAAATTGGGTATCGAAGGTAGTGGTGAATCTATTGTTATTGAAATAACTGCGGATGCTTTTGGGTATTTTGATGAGGCGTGGTTCGATCACATATCTTTTGGTGGGGAAGTAAAAGGCGCCTATCTTATCAACATTGTCCCATGGAAAAATGCCAAAGCGATAACAATTGAGCAAAGTGGTGGGGTCATCCATAAATGCATAGCACAAAAGACCCTGCTCATCTGCCATATACGGGTGGGGCATTGTGCCATCCTGGTTGTTGTAGAGAATTACCCTTGGCGAATGATAAAGCATTAATATTTATATACGAGGTCTGGTGTTGGTCAGACGAATTTACCTGCTTTCTACTTCGGTTTCAATAACAGCAGACAGCCCGCGGTCAAGAAGGGCATCTTTCATGGGTTTGAGTGAATCAAACGGACCTGTTTTTACAGTTGCCTTGCCCTTGAAGTGGATGATCAGTGAAAGTTGTTCAGATTGTTCGTGTGTATGGTTACATACATCCATCAGGCATTGGATCACCCAGTCAAAAGTATTGTGATCATCGTTGTATATGATCAGGTAAGCCACGGTGCCTTCAGTCGTTTGGTCTAAGACCAACTGTTCTTCCGATTCTTCAAACTTGTGACTGTGGTGTGGATTCATATTTAATCCTTTAGGGTTTGCAATAATTGCTGAATGGCAACAAAATTAGGAAGCTCGCCGGCATTTTCCAAAACTTCTGCATACCTAATTTTTCCAAAACGATCAATTACAAATGCAGCACGTTTCGAAACACCTTTTAACCCTCCCGCAAATTCAGTATATAACGCTCCATATTGGATAGAAACTGCTTTGTTGAAATCACTAAGAAGAGGAAAGTTATACCCTTGTGCTTCTTTGAATGCTGCTAAGGTAGCAGGAGCATCGACGGAAATAGCAAAGACCTGTGCATCCAGACCGTCATACATTGATTTGTGATCACGGATATCGCACAATTCCTTGGTACAAACACCTGTGAATGCGAAGGGGAAAAAAAGTAAAACCACGTTTTGTCCTTTGTATTCCGACAATGTGATTTTGGTCCTATCTGATGAAGGTAGGGTAAAATTGGGGGCGATATTGCCAGGATTGAGTTGCACGAATTTGTATTTTAAACTTAATCGAACAAAGATAGAAGGAGATGGTTCTTTTTTTCTTAAATTTTAAAAATTTGTCAAAATTGGTCGATGTATTAGTGGTTTACCCCAATTTAACTACTTAATTATCAATAAATGACAAAAATCCGACACATATTTAAAAATTTTATATATATTTGCGTACTGATGCCCTGATTACCGATTAACAATATTGTTAATATATTATTTTGCTCATTACCATGGGTCTACGCAGAGAACACTACAGCCTGATCAGGCAACTATTGCCTTTTTCTTTTTTATTCATCATTTTGGGTAATGCTAAAGCGCAATCAAACTGCACGGTCAGGGTGGCAGAAGAACCTCTTCCTTTATCCACGCTGTCAAAGCCAACGAAGGCAGAACAGTTCACTTCTTTTTCTCAAAAGGAGTGGCAAGATATTGGTAAAGCTTTGGTGGCAGATGATGCCCATGCCAAGGTTGTACTTAATGGACAGTTTTACAGCTCCACACTTAGGCTTTCTCAAACTGGAATAAATATACCTCAAGGAGCCACCATCCATGGTATCAAAGTAAATGTGGAAGGAAAGCGACAAGGAGAAGGAACTTTAAAAGAATTTGGTATTCGGCTGGTATCCGGAAGTACGGTATCTGCAAATATGGCGGGCAAGGCTTACAATGCTATGAATGCGTGGGCAAAAAGCAGCGTTGACAAAAAGTGGAGCTACGGATATACTGATTATCTATGGGGCGTCAATTGGACACCGGCAATGGTAAATGATCCAACATTTGGTATTGAGATTCAACTTATCAATTTTTCAACCCAAAGTGTTGAGGCAAATATAGATGCAGTAACCATAGAAATAAGTTATACCCCACTTGCTACTTTCTGCCTAACGGATGTGTTTTCGGTGTATGTAGATCAAAGACCTGATGGATGCAAATACATGTGGAAAGTGCCGGAGGGCTTTGAGTGGACATCTAAAAGTACAAATAACTACATCGTTGATTTTAAAGCTTCCTATGCCCAGCCCGGCATTTATCCGTTTTGTGTTGACATATATGGTTATCAAAACGAATACCTGGGTAGTTGCTGCAGAGACATACGCATTCGCAATTGTACTCCGTCTACCCTCGGCAATTTTGTTTGGAATGACATCAATTACAATGGCCTCCAGGAAAATGGCGAACCTGGTATCAAAGATGTAAAAGTTGAATTGTACAACAGCGACAACCTATTGGTGCAATCCGTAATAACCAATGCTGCCGGACAATACCTGTTTACTAATATTACAGAAGGCAATTACTATGTAATAGTGCGACTGCCCTCTGACTATCTAACCACGATTAGCAACTCAGGTGATCCACTGAATAACAGTGACTTTATCAGTGGCAATAATCGATCAGAAACCCTATTTCTGCCATTTGGCAGCAACAGGACCGATCTCGATTTTGGCCTTGTTAAAAAATTGAAGATAGGTGATTTTGTTTGGGAAGATCTTAACTACAATGGCATCCAGGACAGTGGAGAACCTGGTATTGCCAATGTAACGGTAAAGCTTTACAACGCAGCCGGCATCCTGGTACAAAGTGTGGTAAGTGATGCCGGAGGAAAATATTCATTTGACAATGTACCCGCAGCTCAGTATGAATTGGAATTTGTGGCCGGCACATCCTATTTACCCACCAGGTTGCAGCAAGGCAATACGGTTTCAGATAGTGACATCCAAATCAATGGCAGAACCGGACTGATCAATTTTCAAAACACTTCCAGCCAGCTTACTATTGATGCCGGATTTTATCGCCTAGGATCGATCGGTGATTTTGTGTGGAATGACCTCAACAATGACGGCATACAATCTCCACAAGAACCTGGCACACCAGATCTGACACTCTACCTTTTAAATGATTTGGGTCAGGTTATTGACACAACTATCACCAATGCAGGTGGTCAGTATCTTTTTGATTCTCTGGTCCCGGGACAATACAGTGTTAAGATAATTTTACCGCCGTTTACAGAACCCACCCAGCTCCTTACAGGTACTGGTACTTCGAAGTTGGAAACGGTAAATGGCATGTTTGTTTCGCAGGCAGTTACCCTAAGCTCTAATCAGAATGTGAGTGACAATGACCTTGGCTATATTGAAATCAACAGTGCTGTGGGAGGTTATGTGTTTCGCGATTTCAACAACAATGGAGCTAGAGACAATAACGAGCCTGGTATTCCTGCTATAGAAGTAACCCTTATTCGTGGAAATCTTCAAGTAGTAAGTACGATTACTACAGATGCTGATGGATTCTATCAATTTGATAACCTGCAACAGGGAGGATATTTTATTTCCTGTTCTATTGCTGACAGTTTACAATATACAGATGCTGACGTTGGCACCGATGATATAGATTCAGATATCCAGGATCGCATAGGCATTGGCTTTACCAATCTCATTGATTTGCTGGCGGGAGATTCATTGACCAACGTTTATGCAGGAGTATGCAGGCGTAGCTGTATCGGAGACCGGGTGTGGAGAGATGCTGATTACAATGGTATCCAGGACACAGGAGAGCCCGGCATAGAAGGTATAGTGGTAACCTTAAACGATGAATCCGGCATTGCCCTGAATCAAACTACGACCGATGCAGATGGCAGGTACAAATTTGATAAACTTCCAGTGGGCCAGTATCAAATCCTGGTATCCATACCTCAGGGATCAATAGCAACAAGAATCCAACAAGGAACACCAACACTCGACAGCGACATCAACCCTGATGGGCTGGCTACTGATTTAGTGTTGCCTTTGGGCATTGATAATAAGGATGTCGATGCGGGACTTACCTTGTCTTTAGAGTTGGGAGATTTTGTCTGGGAGGATCTGAATTACAATGGCCTCCAGGATGCCGGAGAACCGGGTATCGAAGGCGTGGCGGTAAGAGCAGTGGATGCTTCAGGAAACTTGCTGGCAGAAACCCTTACTGGAGCAGATGGAAAATACCTTTTGAGTGGGCTCCCCTCTATTGATATAGAAATGACTTTTGAGGTGGCTGCACCCTATAGTGCTACCCAATCGATATTAACAGATCCCTCCACCAACAGTGATATCAACAATGCAGGTTCCACAGGATTGCTTTTACTAACCGGACAGAACAGCAATCTGGACATAGATGCAGGCATGTATGTAGAAAGTTGTATTGGTGATTTTATCTGGTTGGATCAAAATGGCGATGGAAAACAGGATGCAGGCGATGCAGGGCTGAAGGATGTCATGGTAGTGTTGTATAATGAAGCTGGTGTGCAACAGCAAATTTTTATCAGCGATGAAACCGGCCAATATGAATTTTGTGGGTTGGAGCCGGGAAATTATTATCTGACCACTCAACCCATTAGAGGATATTTTCCAACACTTGAAGGCGCAGGTTCTATATTAAAAGACATGGGTAATGGAGAATTCAGAACTGAGCTATTTACTCTCATTTCGGGTGACAACCTAATGGACCTGGATCTGGGCTTTGAGTACAAACCCCAATCCAAGTTATGCGGCATTGTGTTTGCAGATGAAAATGCAGATGGAAGGTATACCCTCAATGAAACCGGCATAGCCAATGTTATTATAGAATTGCAGGACCAAAACTTTATTCCTCTTTCTCAAACTACAACAGCTTTAGATGGCAAATATTGTTTTGACGATGTTTTGCCGGGAGAATATACCATCAAATTTTTTATTGGAGACAGTCTTCAATTTACAGACGCAAATGTTGGCAGTGAAGATGCAGACAGCGACGCCTTGGGTACCACCGATATTGGATTAACCCAGGTTGTAACGGTTCAGGCGGCCACCGATATCAACGATGTTTATGCAGGTATAACTTATCGGTCATCCATCGCTGGTTTTGCCTGGTTTGATTTTGCCAAAGATGGATTGCGGGGAGTAACAGAGCCCGGTATTCCAAACATTTCTGTTGAATTATTGGATGAAGCAGGATTAAGCCTTGCATCTACCACCACAGGAACAGATCCAACGGGATATTACAGCTTCGACAAACTGCCAAGGGGCAATTATAAAATCAAGTTTCAAACCAATCCCAATTTTGATTTTACGATCAAAGGTGTAGATCCCATTATTGGCTCGTATGCCAATGCAGATGGAATTACAGATGTATTGACCGCCTTGCCCAACGAAGATTTACTCACCATCAACGGTGGCTTTGCTTTTAAAGGAGGAGGTATAGAAGGTGTTGCCTGGAAAGATTTGAATAAAAATAAAGAGAGGGATCAAGATGATGACGTTTTACCATTGGTGAATGTATATCTCTATGACGGACTGGGACAATTGATAAAGACTACACAAACTGACTTTACCGGCAGCTATTCCTTTTTTCCGGTCAATAGCGGTTTGTATTATGTAGTCTTTGACACCTTCCCTGAATTGACATTTGTAATGCCGGATCCTTTGTTTTTAAATTCAGATGTTACCCATGAAAACGGAAGAGGTAGCACCCATTACATAACAGTAAACAATGGCGCTATCGAAGCTGGCATTGATGCCGGATACTACGATATAAGATCATACCTCAGCGGTACTGCCTGGGAGGACAGAGATGGCGATGGAGCTCTTGCAGCAACTGACACCGTATTAAGAGACATAAAAGTGATATTGTGGTCAAATGGAGTCGCCGTAGACAGCACCCTTACTGATGAAAACGGACTGTATATATTTGGTCCTTTGCTACCTGGAAAGTTTGTTGTTCAATATGCAAACACGGATAGTAATTATACCATCACCTACCTGCAAGTTGCGGGACTGGATACCTTAATAGATAGCGACATCAATGCAGATGGCTTTACAGATACCATTTTGGTGGGAGAATGTTTGGTGATTGGAGGTATCAACGGAGGGTACCGGGGCTTTGGAAAAATGCAAGGAGAAGGCTTTGTGGATGAAAATGAAAACGGACTCAATGACGATGCCATAGAAGCATTGAATGACATCCAGGTAAGTCTGATTGATCAATTTGACAACGTGGTAGCCAGTGATACCACCAGAGAAATAAATGGCGAACAGGGAAGATTTGCCTTTGACAAGATTCCTGTAGGCGATTACAAGATGAGGGTTAAAAGACCTTTGTTTTATGTTTTCACTTTTCAGAACGCAGGGGGTGGAAGTCAGGAAGACATAGACTCTGATGTACTATTGAGTTCAAATACCTATGCATTTTCAGATGCAATAGCCATACGAAAAGATCAAACTGTAGACAACCAGGACTTTGGCCTGGTTTTCAGAACACCAGCCATTTCATCGATCAGAGGTCAGGTGTGGACAGAAAACATCATAGATGGCCAGCGCATAGTGGGAGAACTACCGGTGGAAGGTATGACCATGGGTTTATACAAAAGCGACGACAGTCTTGTAAAACAAACAACAACAGATGCTGAGGGTAAATATATTTTTGATCAGTTGATTGAAGGTTTTTATTACGTTAAAGCAGAATTGGCTGCCGGAATGACCTACACATTTTATAAAGAGGGCAGTGACTTTACCATAGATTCAGACTTTAGCGATGGATATCGACAAGATGCAACCCTGCTCTTTTATTTAGGCATATCTGCTGATACCCTTGCCGTTGATTTGGGTGTGACTAATGAATTGCGGGTAGGCGATTTTGTTTGGGATGATCTCAATGATAACGGTCTTCAGGATGCACAGGAACCAGGCATGACAGGTGTAAAAGTATCGGTAGTACGCAATGACAATAAAATAATAAAAACTACCACCACTGATGCAACGGGCATGTACCAGATGGTGCGCATTCCTGCCGGCAATTATCGCATGGTATTTGATCTGCCAACGGGTTATAGCAGCGCCAAAAAACAAGCCGGTGGTTCGGCCATTGACAGTGATATCAATGAAGATGGTCGAAGCGATTTGTTTTTCTTTCCGGCACCTGCTTCACGAAATGACCTGGATGCGGGATTTGTGAAAAATGGAAGCATTGGTGATTTTGTATGGATAGATTTTAACGCTAATGGCATTCAAAACAGTGGAGAGCCAGGAAAGGATAGTGTAGTTATCAACCTTTATAATGATGCCGGGCAATTGGTGAAAACCACCCAAAGTTTTACCAATGTTGCATCCGGAGTACAGGGGCAGTATCTATTTACCAATGTTAGACCGGGATCTTATTTTCTTGAATTTATAACTCCAGCGCAATACCAGGTGGTACCACAGGATATAGGTGACGATGAGTTGGATTCTGATATTGATGGAGCTGGAGTAACACCGGCTGTAACTGTCTTACCAGGTCAAGTAATCAATCACGTAGATGCCGGTATTTTCTTGCCTGGTTGTATAGGCAATTTTGTTTGGTTGGACGAAAACAAAAACGGTATTCAGGACATCGGAGAGCCAGGTGTATTTGATGTAGTAGTCCATCTGTTTAAATCCAACGGCAGCCTGGTTGCAACAGGATCTACCAATGAAGAAGGATTTTACCAGTTTAATGATCTGGCACAGGGGCTTTATTATACACAGTTTATTATAGAAACGCCCTATGTTTTCACTATAATAGACCAGGGCGATGAAACCACAGATTCTGATGCCGATGCCAATGGTTTGACCCCTTTGATATCATTGGCCCATGGTGCCAAATTTTTTGATCTGGATGCAGGGGTCTTTATTCCCACCCAGTTGATTCAAAACACAGAGCCACAAGCTGATTTAGAGGAAGATCCTTCCTTGATAATAACGCCCAATCCGGCCAACTTCCAAACCACTTTGGTAACGCCGGAGGCTGGTAGAAAAATGACCCTGTTGGATCAGACAGGTAAGACTATCAAGACCTGGCTGTCAGTTGCTAAACAAGAAGTATTGGATCTGAGAGATTTGCAGGCCGGAATCTATTTTGTAGTCATGGAGAGTGAGGGAGGCAGGATTCAGCAACAGCTTATTAAAATGGATTAAAGCTGAAATTATAAAATCATTAACACTTGTACCGTGAAAAGTCACGTTATACTTAACATAAATCACCAATAAATGAAACGATTAACTTTTTTATGGGTATTATTTGCCTGTCTGGCAATAGACTTGCAGGCGCAACCAATCGATGAAGAAATAGGATTTAAATTGGTTAAAGCAGAATACCTCATCAATACAGAGCGCTTTGAAGATGCGATCAAAGAATTGAATGCCGTAATTCTGGAAAACCCTAATTATAAGAATGCACTTTTGTTAAGAGCTGAAACTAAATACAAGCTGGCGGCATACAAAGGAGCCAAAAACGATGCCATGGAGTACATCACCAGTCACGGCATTACGGCCAAAGCGGCTTCCATTTTAGGCAAATCAGAGTATGCCATGGGCAATGATGATCCTGCGTTAAATTCACTCATTGCTGCTACAGCATTAGGAGAATCTGATTTTAGGGTACATGAAATCAAAGCTGAAATTTTAGAAAGGAAAAATCAAAAAATTAGTGCCTGCGAAGAATGGCAGGCTGCTGCCAGGTTGGGAAGTACCAAGGCTGCTATCAATGCGCGCAAACTCTGTGGAGCTAAAACCGAAGTGCCGGTGCAACAAATACCAACCCATAATGATGCAACGCATTCAGATGATAATGATGCTACCCACCATGAAGAAGTGAATCCGGGAACAGTTGGCACAGATACAAGTGTGGTTGCAGAAGGTGAAGTGATTTCAGATGGAAAACAAGAACAAACTGATTCCACCAAAACAGAAAATGCTGAAAGCCAGAGTGGCGAACAAACCAACATTGGCGGAGATCTTTTGATACCAGATGAAGACAATACCATCAACAGCATTGTTATCGATGAAGAGCTTACCCTCGAGTTATTTGGGCAGGGCTTGGGCAAGCGCAGGGTTTTAGAGCGCCCAAGCATACTAATACTGGCAGAAAAAGATGGATTGGTTACTGTGGAAATCTGTGTGAACGCAGAGGGAAGGGTTGACTATGCAGAATTTGTAGCTTCCAAATCAACTTTAAGCCAAAACAGCCTGGTGTCACTGGCCATCAGAAAGGCAAAAGAATTTTGGTTTGAAGATTCAGAATATCCCAAACAATGTGGTTTTATCCGATTTAAGATCAAAGGAAGCTAATCATTTGATTTTTTTCAAAACCTCTTCCTGCACGGTGGTTCCATTGATTTTGGCATCCAGCCAAGCAATGATATCGAGGTACAGGAAGGGTCTTTTTTCATAGGGGTGTTCACTGTAGGGCAGTAATTTGGCTCTCAAACTTTTAAACTCCTTTTTCACTTCTGTTGGGAAGATGGCCGGTGTTTTTCTCAAAAAAGAAAGGATCTCCCGCTGCACACCCTGCATGTCTTCCATGTTGCTTAAAAAGCGAAAAACCGAACGTATCTGATAACTCATTAACACGTCATTGCCCAATTCGTAGTGAACAATGAGGCATAGAAATCGAGCAAAACATTGGATGTCTTGCCTGATTTTAGACGATGGCGCATTGATAATGAGGTTGAGATAGGTGAGGGCCTGGCTATAATCATTTGCTCCAAAATAAACGCAAGCCAGTTTGTAGTGCAGCACAATGATGCGACTCTCGTCCCATTGCATTTCATTTTTTTTCAAAAGATCTTCGAGGGGCTTACAATTGTTTTTGCCACTTACAAATTGTCCGGTGAGGAAGATTTCATTGAGCAGATGCAGATGATAATACATTTGATAGTTGGACCGGTCGTTTTCACTTAACCTGATGGGAGGATGGTCGCCAAAGCTTTTATATTTGTGAAAGTAAGATTTAAACTTATCTCTTTTGCCGGCCATATAAAGTGCGTTGAGTGTATTGTGCATACCCTTCAAATACATGGTGGTATCCGTCAGAATCATTTTGGGATCTGACTCAAAACAATCCACCCATTTTTGAGAATATTTGTAATAGCCGACAAAATCCTGGATCATGTGGTGATACCACACCTGGCATTGAAAGAGGTAGACCTTTTCATAAAAGTCCAAATTTTTGGTGCTTTTTTGCGGTAAATTGGCTTGAAAAAAGGCATGGATGTAATCGAAGTCTTTTTGATCCTTTACATAACCATGTTTAAGATAGAGCGTATAAAGGGCCATTGACAGATTGCTGTACTCATTGCCGGTTACCAGGTTTCTGACCAGGTCGTCGCCTTGTTTTTTCAACCTGTCTGCAATGACTGGATTATTGCCGGTGACAAATTGATTCTCAATAAATCTTTCAAAATCGAGGGCATGGTACAACAGGGGTTGGTTGTGAACGGTGAGAGCTGATTTTTTAGCCTTTTCTATGCTCTCCAGGGCTGCTTTCTGCATGCCTTTGGCAAGTAGGATACGGGCATGGTCTATCCATTCGCGGGCTGCAATATCTTCGTACGTAGTGCGACCCAGCCAGCGCAAACTGCCCAACAGCTGTCGGTACAAGTGTGCCTTGAGATTAGGAAGTTGGGATTTTTTAATTCCCGGAACTTTTTGAAGCAACAAAGACTCATTGTAATCGCGATTGTCATCAATAAAATCAAAAAGCTGGAGAAACAACTTTTCATCCGCATTGCCCAGCCTTCCTGCAAATAGCCGAAAGTTTCGCTTTTCAGACTTGGAAAGAGAATAGACAAGGTCTACCAGATATTCCGTTTGTTGTTTTGGCATAAAAAGAGAAGCAGACTTGGTTTATTGGAGCCTGTAGATTTCCATAATTTTTGACAAAATTTTTGAGAAATCGATATTTAAGTCTACTAATTTTCCAGAATGAACATCAAAAATCCAGCCATGGACCAACAGGCCCCATTCTTTATGAGCTTTTTGCACAGAAGCTGTTTTGATGAGATTGATGCATTGTTCCTGCACATTCAGTTCGATTAATCGGTTGTAGCGATCATCTTCGTTGATATAGGTGTTGAGTTCATCCTGGTACGTGCGGTAAACATCTCTTATGTTTCTGAGCCACGGATTCAGAATGCCCATGTCCTTGCTTTGCATGGCGGCTTTGACTCCTCCGCAATGATAGTGGCCACAAACGATGACGTGTTTTACCTTAAGGTGGTCTATGGCATAGTTGATTACCGACATGGCGTTGAGGTCGATGCTTACCACCATATTGGCAATGTTGCGGTGGACAAAAATTTCACCCGGCACCAGGCCCATGATTTCTTCTGCTGTTACCCTACTATCCGAACAGCCAATATAAAGGTATTCCGGGTTTTGTCCTTTAGAAAGTTTATCAAAATAGAAGGGGTCTTCGGCAATCCTGTCCTGGACCCATTTTTCATTGTTTTCAAATATTTTTGAAAGGTGCATATGAGTGGTTTTTATAGTAAAATATTGTTGACTGGCTTGATAGGATCTGGTATTTCTTCATAATTGAACATCTCTTTGAGGTCAATTTCTATTCCCCTTGCCATAGCAGTGATCGGCACATCGTTGGCACTGCCTTCAAATGGGCTTTCGGTGACTTCGCCTATTTTTTCTAGGGTGGTAAAGAGCCAGGCTGAGAGGATAGAAAAAGGAATGTTGAGCCAGATCAGGTTGTCGCCCAGCTTATCAAATTCCTGCAGCATGCCGAAGGGAATCAACACAACGAAGGCCTTGATAAAATAGAGATTAAGGGTAGCAAACTGGCGGGGATAGGGAAAGTTTTTAATTCTTTCAGAAGCACCTTGTTGGTTGTACAATTCAACAATGATTCTTTCCATTTCCATATGTCGAAAATCCTCGATGTAGCCGAGTTCGAGCAGTTGTTTGAGATGGCTAGATTGAAGGGCCAGAATCTGGGCTGCCTTATTGGTTTTTTTACTTACCAGGGTGCATTCTTCATCCACAACAAATGGGGCGATGGCTTCATCAATGGGTACAGAATGTTCGTCGACCGAATAAGTGCGATTCCGGTATTCGATGTTGTGGACCTGGTGGCGTGATTCCCATACTCTGGGTTCTCTAAGCTGGTACCGTAGAGCTGTCAGCCAGGCTATATGCCGGTCAATCAATCGGCGTTTTACCATTGACAATTCCTCATCGTTGAGGCTTGTAGTGGCATGGCGATTGGTAACATAGTCCTGAACCATGATGCCCCAACTTCTGCTGGCATTGACGATAGCACCCCAGATGCGACGGGCTTCCCAAAGGCGGTCGTAAGACGCATTGTTTTTAAAACCTACTACAAAGGCAACGGCAGTACCCATTAGGGCTATGGGCAACCAGGGTATGGCAATCCACCGGCAGTTTAAAAAATGATAGATAGAGGTAGCCACAAAAGCAACCACAAAATGGAAGTATATATCTCTACGGGTCCACAGAATGACCTCTTTGAGCGAATAGTTTTTAGCGGTGTGCATACCATCAGATTGTTGGTTGCAAGATAAGATTTCTGAATTAGCATTCCAATCACAAAAGCAGGCAAAAGTTCAAATGTGGACGGACATTACAGATTGATAATGTCCGATTGGGTAAATTTGGCAAGACTATTAAATACAATTTAAATTTGGATTATGATGACTAGTGATTTAAAGTTGAAATAAAATAGGTTATTTGGATTGTAAACAGTATAAAATTTTGATTATTTTTATTTGTGATAACAAATATTGAAAATTAGGGGTAAACCATAGGTGCGGCACAGAATTTAATTTTGCTATCTTTAAGCCATGAAACAGCGATTGGCTACGCTACTACTCATTTTTTATATTTCGGCTATTGTTCCAATTTCGGAATGGGCGAAATTACCATATTTGTGGGATCACTACTGTGAACACAAATTGGCCGATGCCAGCATGGATTTTTTCGACTTCATTGACCATCATTACGGCAACTGCTTAAAGGTCTACCCCGATGCAGAAAAAGACATGAAGTTGCCTTTCAAATCAGAGAATCAATCTAACACAATCATGTTGTCAGTTGTACCCAAACAGATGTATGATTTGTTGGTAGTTGATACTCATTCTACTATGATTAACAAAACCAGGTTTATATTTAACAATCACTTCACTTCTGCAGATGAAGCAGATACCTGGCAACCGCCCAAACTTCTTTCTTAGGAATAACTTCGGGACCTTCATTTAGCTAATAGCTTACCTTTTCTTTTTAATTAAATTAATGAATAAAACCGCACATAGCATTTACCTTGCTACGTTAACGCTCATAGTAATAGCAGTAACTATTTATCTGTTTTACTATGGCGCCTCGTATTACAATACCAGTATGGAAGAGCGTTTCTACCATACTGACCATGGTGACCTAAAGCCAAGCGGAGTTTATGGCCATGGTTTAGGTATTATAGGTACCCTGCTCATTTTGATCGGAGTGTTTGGATACATGGCGCGTAAGAGGTATCGTATATTATCCAGGATTGGGGTGCTAAAACATTGGTTGGAGTTTCATATCTTTTTGTGTACACTGGGTCCTATTATGATTCTTTTCCATACCTCCTTTAAGTTTGGTGGCATTGTGTCAATAAGTTTTTGGAGCATGGTGGCTGTTGTTGCGAGTGGTGTAATAGGCAGGTTTATATATTTGCAGATTCCCCGCACCATCCAGGGTAGAGAATTGAGTATTGCAGAGATTGGTGAAATGCAGGAAGATATTGCCTATCGCGTGAGAGAAGAAGCAGGTGAGCATTCAGACGAAGTATTGCAAGCATGGCACGACGTAATTCAGGAAAGAAAAAATCAGGGCAATCCCGGATTTCTAAAAACCTACATGAGGGACTATCAACTCAAATCACATTTTGCCAATCAGTTGAAGTCCTGGAATATATCTACCCGTAACAATCGTATCATTACAGGATTGATATCTACAGAATTGGGCATACAGCGAAAAATTGAAAGACTCATGTTGATGCAAAAATTGTTTAGGTACTGGCACATTGCCCACCTGCCTTTTGCCCTCATCATGCTTATCATTATGGTCATCCATGTAGGCGTGACCCTTGCTTTTGGCTATAAATGGATCTTTTAACATGGGCTGGTCAATAGAAGAAATAGGAATTTATGCTGTGGCTGCACTAATGTGTGGGCTCATTCTTATGATTTATTTGCGCAAGCTGAAAAATGAATCAAAAGAGGTTGGCGTTAAAATTGAAAAAGCCATAGCGGAGGGAGTTCATGAGCCGGTATCGCTGCATCCTTACATCGATTTGAATACCTGTATCAAGAGCGGTGCCTGCATTATTGCTTGCCCGGAACATGATATTCTGGGTATTCGTAATGGTAGGGCCACCCTGATCAATGCCTCCAAATGTGTAGGTCATGGAGCATGCTTTCACGCCTGCCCGGTAGAAGCCATTTCGCTCAGAATAGGCACAGAGAAGCGGGGAGTTGATTTGCCACACGTCAATCAGAATTTTGAAACCAATGTTCAGGGTATTTTTATCGCCGGCGAATTGGGAGGCATGGGCCTGATTAAAAACAGTGTGGAGCAAGGTAAACAAGCGGCCGATGAGATTAAAAAATCAACTGAAAAAAATCATGGTGCCACCTACGATTTGGTAATTGTGGGAGCTGGTCCGGCGGGCATCTCCGCTTCGGTTCAAGCCAAGTTAAACGGACTGAAGGCAGTAGTTTTAGAACAGGATAGTTTGGGTGGAACAGTTTTTAATTTTCCACGGGCAAAGGTTGTGATGACCAATCCGATGGACCTTCCGGGCCATGGTAAGGTTAAATTATTTGAGACCAGTAAGACCGAATTGCTCACCCTTTGGAATGATGTGATTCACAAACACAACATTGAAGTTAGAGAGCAATCTAAAGTAGAGGCCATTTCCAAAAGAGACCACAACTTTGTTGTAACTACCCACGATGGAGAACAGTTTCATACCCACAAAGTATTGCTTGCCATAGGAAGGCGAGGTACACCCCGCAAGCTGGGAGTGCCAGGTGAACAAATGGAAAAAGTAGCTTACCGTTTGCTGGAACCTGAGCTCATCCAAGGTAAAAATGTATTGGTAGTTGGCGGGGGAGATTCGGCAATAGAAAGCGCTATCTTATTAGCCCAGGGCAATAAGGTTACCCTATCTTATCGAAGTGAAAAATTCAGTCGTTTAAAACCCAAAAACGAAATCAGCATACAGAATGCGATCAAAACCCAGTTGTTGGAGGTAGCTTTTAATTCCAACGTATTAAATATAGAAAATGACCACGTGATGATGACGGGTTCTGAGGGAGAATTCAAACTTGCCAACGACCTGGTCTATATCTTTGCGGGGGGTGAATTGCCCACTCAGTTTTTGCAGAAATCTGGAATTGAAATACAAAAACGTTTTGGATACACCGTAAAATCGCACAAAAGAGTAGGATGATAATCGGGTATAACATAACGAAGCTACTGCAGTCAGCAATGATGACCCTCCTGGTCCTTTGCTCTGGTGCTGCATGGGCGCAGTTATCACCCGGTAAATTGACAAAAGCGCATTCAAAACTGGAAGGGCTGGCCAATTGTACGCAGTGCCACACTATTGGTGCAAAAATATCCGAGCAAAAATGTCTTGACTGTCATAAAGAATTGAAAGGCCGAATTTCTTCCAAAAAGGGATATCACGTTTCATCAGCTGTTAAAGGAAAAGAATGCATTACCTGTCACAGTGAACACCATGGGCTCAACTTTGACATGGTGAGGTTTGATAAAAAGACCTTTGACCATAAGCTTACCGGCTATGAGCTCAAAGGAGGGCACAAAATTTCTGATTGTGCAAAGTGTCATAAACCAGATAATATAGCCTCTGCAACCCTCAAAAAAAAGCCGGAAACTTTTCTGGGCCTGGAAACCAAGTGCATGAGTTGCCATGAAGATTATCACCAAAAAACAATGTCTTCGGATTGTGCTTCATGCCACAATTTTACCAAGTTTAAACCTGCGAGTCTATTTAATCATGCCAAAACAGAATTCCCTTTGCTGGGCGCGCACAAGACAGTTGATTGTGCCTCATGCCACAAAGTAGAAATGCGCAATGGCAAGGAGTTTCAAAAATTTGCAGTGGCCTCATTTAAAAATTGTAGCAATTGCCACAACGATGTACATAAAGGTGAATTTGGCACTCAATGTAAGGCGTGCCACAATGAAGAATCTTTTCATAAAATAACGGCAGGTCCCGGCTTCAATCATAATGTTACAGGATTTACCCTGGTAGGCAGGCACCAAAAGATAGATTGTAAAGCCTGCCATGAGAAAAGTTTTGGCTTGGGAGGGCATTTTAAAGAGTTTAAGAGCAAAGACGCCAATGATTGTCGCACCTGCCACAAAGATGTGCATGAAGACAAATTTGGAAGCAAATGTCTTGATTGCCATAATCAGAACTCATTTAAGTCAGGCAAAACACCCCAATTAGATAATTTTGATCACAGTTCTACCGGTTTTGCCTTATTAGGCAAACACCAGAAAGTGGATTGTCGTACCTGTCATAAACAAGATCTGACCACACCCATGGCCCATGATCAATGTGCATCATGTCACAAAGATCACCATGAAGGCGATTTTGCAACTAAAAAAGATCGCTATCCTGATTGTGCCAGCTGCCACAACGAACAAGGCTTTATGCCCTCTACATTTACCATTGAGCAGCATGAGAAGAGCAGCTTTGTGTTAAATGGTGCACACTTAGCAACTCCTTGTAACGCTTGTCACTGGAAAGAAAATAAGTGGGAATTTAACATCCCCCAGCAAGAATGTAAATCATGCCATGAAGACATCCATAAAAATTATATGGATGAAAAATATTATGGCCAAAATTCTTGTAAAACCTGTCACAATACAGATTCATGGCTGGCCGGCAATTTTGACCATAGCCTCACTGACTGGGCTCTGGAAGGTAAACATGCTACCATCAGTTGCGGACAATGCCACATGGATACAAAAACAGGTACAAGGATACAGCGCTTTAGGGATTTAGATGGCGAATGCGTTACCTGTCATGATAATATACACGGCACCCAGTTTGAAGTAGAAGGTAAAACAGATTGCAGCCGGTGCCACGGCTTCAAAGAATGGAAGGCCGATAAGTTTGATCATAATCTCACTCAGTTTAAATTAGAAGGAGAACATAAGGTCGTAGCCTGTATAAAATGTCATAAAGAAACAATGGTTGAAGGCAAAAAAACTGTCAATTATAAAATAGAAAAATTTGCATGCGTAGACTGCCATCAATAATATATATTTTGATGGTGCTGGTGATCCAGTTATCAGCACAAACGTCACCCCATGGCGCTGGCTTTGCTATGGATTGTGCCAAGTGTCACAGTCCGGAAAGCTGGACATACTCCAACAAAGCTCAATTTTCTCATGACAGCACAGGGTTTTCTCTTACAGGTCAACATCGCGATCTGGAATGTAAGTCATGTCATACCAGTCTTGAATTTAATAAAATTGATAATGCCTGTATTTCTTGTCATACAGATGTACACCAACAAACAGTAGGCAATGATTGCGCTCGCTGTCACACAGCGGATTCCTGGTTAGTAGACAATGTTACACAACTCCATGAAAGGACTTCTTTTCCACTAATGGGTGTACATGCTACCGTTAATTGTAATGCATGTCATGATACAGAAACCAATATGCGTTTTGCACCAACTGGCATGGACTGTATATCCTGTCACCGGGCGGACTATGTGGCAACAAAGCAGCCGGATCACGTTAAGTTTGGATTTTCAACCGATTGCGCATCTTGTCATAGTTTGACCATAACCGATTGGAATACCGACAAAGTAGATCACACTTTCTTTCCGCTGGAAAAAGGCCACGCCATTGATGATTGTGTCAAGTGCCATCAGAGCGGTGATTACTCTACGGCTGTAGCTGATTGTTTTAGCTGCCATGAAAATGATTATATGGCTACTATCAATCCCAATCACAGCGTTCTCGCCTTTGGCACGGATTGTAGACAATGCCATGATTTAACACCAGGATGGAAACCTGTAGATTACCGGGAACACGATGCCAAATATTTCCCTATTTATTCAGGCAAACACCAGGGTACCTGGGAAACATGTGCTTCGTGCCACACAGACCCCAATAATTATGCTTCATTTTCATGTGTAATTTGTCACAAAGATCCGGAGACCAGCAATTTACACCAATTGGTATCCGGGTATACTTACCAGGACAATGCCTGTCTTGCTTGTCACCCTACCGGTGATGCTGACATGGCCTTCAACCATGATGCCACCCAATTTCCATTGACAGGGGCTCACAAGATTTTGGATTGTATTGCCTGCCATGCCAACGGATATGCAGGTACACCCATTGAGTGTAAGTCTTGCCACCTTGAGAACTTTACATCGACCTCTGACCCTGACCACCAGGCCTTGAACTTATCTGAAGATTGTAAGGCGTGTCATAGCACCGAACCCGGTTGGGCCCCTGCCCGATTTGATGTGCACGATGACTATTATCCTTTGTTGGGTACACACGCTGCAGTAGCCAATGATTGTGCTCTGTGTCACAACGGCAGTTACAACAATACACCCAATAATTGCGCCGGCTGTCATATAGACGATTACAATACTACTACAGACCCTAACCACAAGTTGAGTCAGATTTCTCAGGACTGTGCTTCCTGCCACGGACAAGCAGCCTGGCAGCCATCCACTTTTAATCACGATGGCATGTATTTTCCAATCTACTCAGGGAAACACAACGGTGTGTGGATGCAGTGTACCGAATGCCACAAAAATCCTTCCAACTATACAGAATTTACCTGTGTCAGTTGTCACCAGAATCCGGAGACCAATGATCTTCATACCGGGGTGAGTGGCTATAATTACAATGACAATGCTTGTCTTGCCTGCCACCCAACAGGTGATGCCGAAAATGCTTTTGATCACAATAGTACTCAGTTTCCGTTGACCGGAGCCCACACAACTGTAGATTGTATCAGTTGTCACGCTGGTGGTTTTGAAGGTACATCTACCCTGTGTGTTGATTGTCATCAATTGGATTTTAATGGCACTACCAACCCTAACCATGCGGGTCTTGGTTTTGCAACAGATTGCAAGCAATGCCATACGACCAATCCGGGATGGGCACCTGCAACGATGCCTAATCACAACGATTACTATGTTTTAAACGGAGCGCATGCCGGCATTGCCAATGACTGTGCGGCGTGTCATAATGGAAATTACAATACAACACCCAATACCTGTGCTGGCTGTCATCAAGCGGATTATAATGCAACCACAGATCCCAACCATGCCCAGGCTCTTTTTCCCAATGACTGCGCTTCATGCCATTCTGAAACTGCATGGCAACCTTCCACTTTTAATCACGATGGGCAATACTTCCCTATTTATAGTGGTAAACACCAGGGCACTTGGATGCAGTGTACTGAGTGCCACACCAATCCGGCTAATTATGCAGAATTTACCTGTGTGACCTGTCATCAAAACCCGGAAACCAATGATCAACACAATGGTATACCCGGTTATATTTATCAATCCAATGCTTGTTTGGCTTGCCACCCTACCGGTGATGCAGCTTTAGTATTTGACCACAATACCACTCAGTTTCCATTAACAGGGGCTCACACTACGGTAGATTGTATTAGCTGTCATGCCAATGGCTTCCAGGGAACATCGACTGCTTGTATGGATTGTCACCTCACCGATTTTAATGCCACAGTAAATCCAAACCACGTTGCTCTTGGCATACCAACTGATTGTGCTCAATGCCATACAACAGCTCCAGGTTGGACGCCTGCCAGTTTTGATATTCACAACCAGTATTATCCTTTGAATGGTGCCCATGCCACAATTGCCAATGATTGTGCTACTTGCCACAATGGCAATTATAACAATACACCCAATACCTGTGCTGCTTGTCACAATGATGATTATGTGGCAACCACCAATCCGAATCACGTGGCGGCCCAATTTCCCAATGATTGTGCTTCATGTCACAGTGAACAAAATTGGGTGCCATCTACCTTTAATCACGATGGCCAGTATTTTCCAATTTACAGTGGAAGCCACAATGGCCAATGGACACAATGTATAGATTGTCACAGTAATCCTGCCAATTATGCGCAGGTAGTGTGTATTACCTGTCACCAAAATCCGGAGACCAATGATCAACACCAAACCGTAGGAGGTTATGTGTATACCAATGCAGCTTGTTTGGCATGTCACCCTACCGGTGAGGCCAACGGCATGTCATTTAACCATAACACTACTGCCTTCCCGTTGACAGGAGGCCATATGGGTGTAGACTGTATTCAGTGTCATGCCAGCGGTTATCAAGGTACTACAACAGTTTGTGTAGATTGCCACATGGATAACTTCACGGCGAGTGTAGAACCCAACCACGTGGCACTCAACATCCCTACCGATTGTACCATGTGTCACACCACCACACCTGGTTGGGCACCGGCTACCTTCCCGATTCACAATCAATATTACCCATTGAATGGGGCTCACGCTACTATCGCCAATGATTGTGCTTCTTGTCACAGTGCGGGATACAACAATACACCTAATACCTGTAACGGATGCCACAATGCCAACTATGTAGCTACTACCAATCCCAACCATGCGACGGCTCAATTTCCTACGTATTGTGCATCTTGTCACAATGAAAATACCTGGATGCCGGCTACTTTTGACCACGATGGCTTGTATTTCCCCATTTACAGCGGAAGTCACAATGGACAATGGACACAGTGCATCGATTGCCATAACAATACTGCTAACTATGCCCAGGTGGTTTGCATCACCTGTCACCAAAATCCGGAGACCAATGATCAGCACCAAACCGTGGGAGGTTATGTATATACGAATGCTGCTTGTCTGGCATGTCACCCCACAGGTGAGGCCAATGGCATGTCTTTTAACCATAACACTACTGCCTTCCCATTAACAGGAGGCCACATCGGAGTAGACTGTATCCAGTGTCATGCCAGCGGTTATCAGGGGACTACAACTGTTTGTGTGGATTGTCACATGGATAATTTTACAGCCAGTGTAGAACCCAATCACGTAGCCTTAAATATGCCTACCGATTGTGCCATGTGTCACACTACCACACCTGGTTGGGCACCGGCTACTTTCCCGATACACGATAATTATTATGCACTGACCGGAGTACATGCAGCCATTGCCAATGATTGTGCACAGTGTCACAGCAGTGGATACAGCAATACGCCAAATGAATGCAATGGTTGTCACAATGCTAATTTTACAGCAGCAGTAAACCCCAACCACATTGCCTTGGGTCTTTCAACAGATTGCGCAAGCTGTCATACCACAGCCCCTGGTTGGGCTCCTGCAACATTTGCCGTCCACGATGATTATTATCCATTGAATGGTGCCCATGCTGCCATCGCCACTGATTGCGCTGAGTGTCATAATGGAAACTACACCAATACGCCAAATACTTGCAATGGTTGCCACAATAGTGAATACCAGGCTACCACCAATCCGAATCACGTAACAGCCAACTTCCCCACTGATTGCGCTGCCTGCCACAATGAAAACAACTGGACACCGGCCACCTTCAACCACGATGGCTTGTACTTCCCAATATACAGTGGTGAGCACCAGGGGGAATGGACATCCTGCACTGATTGCCACACCAACCCCAACAATTATGCGGTTTTCACTTGTCTGACTTGTCACACCAACCCTGAAACCAATGACGAACACGAAGATGTAGGCGGATATGTTTACAATAGCCCAGCTTGTTTGGCTTGTCACCCACAAGGAGAATCGAGCCCTTCCTCTTTTAATCACAATGCCACTGCCTTCCCTATTACAGGAGCGCACCAGGGCTTGAGTTGTGTAGAATGCCACTCAGCAGGTTATCAGGGAACATCAACAGCTTGCGTTTCATGCCATAATACGGAGTTTCAGGGTGCAGTTGAACCCAATCACCTAGCCTTAAATTTCCCTACGGATTGTGCTATGTGTCATACCACAGCCCCTGGTTGGGCGCCTGCTACCTTCCCCATTCATAGTAATTATTATGAATTGACAGGGGCACACGCCGGTATTGCCAACGATTGTGCTTTATGCCATACCGCTGGATACAGCAATACACCCAATACTTGCAATGGATGCCATAACGACAATTATGTCGCAGCAGCTAATCCGAATCACGTGGCTCTTGGCTTGTCAACAGATTGTGCTTCATGCCATACGACAGCCGCAGGTTGGTCGCCCGCCACTTTTGCTGTACACAACAATTATTATCCACTGACTGGAGCGCATGCATCGATAGCAAATGATTGTGAGCAATGCCATGCGGGAGGTAATTATAGCAATACACCCAATACATGCAATGGATGTCACAACGCTAATTATGTAGCAGCAGCGAATCCGAATCACGTGGCTCTTGGCTTGTCAACCAATTGTGCAACATGCCATACTACATCACCTGGCTGGTCACCTGCCACTTTTGCTG